>CAMWMZ010000004.1 GCA_947175485.1 uncultured Clostridia bacterium | reverse complement strand
GTGCCTTACATAGGACGAATATAAAACGTTGTTATTTCCGTCGACGACCGCCGCTTTTACGGTTGTCGAACCGACGTCTATTCCCAAAAATTTCAATGTGTTTCCCGTAAATTTTCCGTAAATAGTTATTCAAAAAAATTATAACATAAAATTATGAAACAATTCAATTTTTAACGCATACAATTTTTGTTAAAATCTTATGAAATTCACGCGAAATTTACGGTCATTCGCCGTGCTGATACTTCTTCTTCGTCGCCATTCCTCCGCGGATATGTCTTTCCGAAAGATTAGTATCCAACACTTTACGCACCATCTCGAAAAGCTCCTTATCTATACTCTTAAGCCTTTCCGTAACGTCTTTATGTCAGACACCCGCTTATTGGAACGGTACGGGCAAGGTTTAGCCTCTCGGTCAATTTCATATAAATATCTACGTTCCCCTCGTGATCAACCTCGATTTTCTCTATGATTTTCCGAAGCTGACCGTTTGTCATTTCGCCCGTGTCTATAATATCTTCTATCGTTTTAAATGTTTTTTCAAGAATGCTTTTCAGCTCTCCGGTTTTGGAAATCCTGTGCTTGACGAGTTTTAATTCGCTCTCAATCTTTTCCATTCTCTGTTTGCTGTCGCCGACATGTTGGTTAAATTCTTCCTTGCTTATCATCTCGGCTGCAAACATATCCATATATTTTACACGGAACGCTTTCAGCTTCTCGTATTCGGCTGTCAGCTCTTTTTCCTGTTGTAAGTTGACGTCCTCTTCCTTATATTCTTTATGGAATTGTTCGACGACATACTCAATTATCTTATCTTTGTTTTTTATGTAGTTGCGGAAGTACTCGTTCAACTTCTTGATTAAAACGTCTTCGCCAATGCTTGTAGCATTACAGCAGGTCTTGGCTCCCCGCCCGTTCCTACCAGAGCAAACCCAGCGAACGTAAGTGTTCTGATAAGTCCTTGTAATCTGGCGGAACGACCAGCCGCAATCTTTACAGACGATGAGCGTTGAGAATAAATGCCTGTTACTTGTCCGCTTTTGGGACGTCTTATATTTTTCGCTTCGGCTTGCCATTATCTCCTGCGTGTGTTCAAACAGTTCCTTAGATATGAGAGCGAGCTCGGGTTTCTCTACAACGCACCATTCCTCTTCGCTTTTGTTTCTGCGAATACCGGTAAGAAAGTCCGCAACCTCCACTTTGCCGTTGATAACCTTGCCCATATAAATTTCGTTCGTGAGAATACGGCAGACTGCCTCCTGCGTCCAGTTGTTTCCGAACTTTGTCTTGATATTTTCACCGTTTAGGATCTGTCCTATCTTTGCGGCGCCGTAGCTCTCTTCCGTGTACATACGAAATATGCGGCGGACAACTTGGGCTTCTTTCTCGTTGATATTAAGGTTAAAAACGTCGCCGGGAGTTTTGTCGTAACCGTAAACAAAATTGGGTATTCTGCCCTTTTCAGCATTAATCTTTTTGCCGAACTTAATGCGCTTTGAGGTATTTGCGCTCTCTTCCTGCGCAAGCGCGCCGAAGATAGTCAGGACGAATTCGCTGTTGCCCATACTCGTCATGTTGGCGGTCAAGAATTCTGTTTCGATACCCAACTGTTTCAGCGTTCTGATATTCTGCAATAAATCGACGGTGTTGCGGGCAAACCGAGAAATGTCCTTTACCACAACGTGCTCGAAGAGCCCCGTCTCCGCATCAGCCATCATCTGCAGGAACTGTTTGCGTTTTTTAACCTTCGTCCCCGAAATTCCCTCATCGGCATATAAGCGCACGAGTGTGTTCCCCGTGCGCTTTACATATTCCATAAAGAATTTTTTCTGCGCTTCCAAGCTGTTGAGCTGGTCCGCTTTGTCCGTTGATACACGACAGTAAGCTGCTATCCTCATCCTATGTTACTCCTTTTTATCGGCGTCGGTTGCCGCCATTTCTTCCTGTTTATTTAATAAATCTGCCGAGATTGCCTCGTCCGCTTTCACTCTGCACGTTTCCATACATACCGATATGAGCAAACGTACAAAGTTCTCTTCGCTATTCGGGTTGTGAAAACGAAAGTTAAGTTTGGGCTTGTCCATACAATAACTTACGCCCTCGTTTCGACAAATAGCACTCTCTTTCTCATTATTTTTACAAGTTATTTCATTTTGTTTTTTCACCTCTTAATTTACGACATTTTACGTTTCTTCATTTGTCTGATACTGTGAAAAATTTAATTTCCTGTGTGCTTCAACTATAAAATTTTCTAACCTCCCCGTTATTTTACATCATAATTTTCATCTGTCAAGAGCAGAATCAGTCTTACAAAACTTTTTTGAAAAAAGTTAAAAAAATTTTTAAAATCCGCTCTGTAATACTGATTTTAGCCTGAAAGCATCTCTTCAAAGTTGTCCAATGTTATGACTGCGGCATTAAGCCGAATGTCAATGTCTGGTATAAGCATAAATTTTCTCAATCATCAAGCTTACATCTACATCCCTAATCACCTCTCCCCTATACTGATTTTTGCCAACAAAAAAAAACGGAACTCTTTCAAGTCCCACTTTCCGACAATATCAGTCTATCATATTTTCATTATCAACTCATACGCATTTTACTGACATCTTTGCGCCAATTTAATGCCATTTTTGTGCCATTGTTACTTTTTGAAATTACATAAATTATATTCTACCATATATGCTTATAAACATCTATCTAGAGATTCAATTTCATATTTAGACAAATACTTATTAACCTCAATACGATTTATTTTGATAAAATTTAGAACTTCATCCTCCGATAAATCTTTAATTCGTTTTCCAAAATATTCTTTTAATTTAAATATTGCACTACTAGGTATTCCATATTCTGTCAGAATCCTTATATTTGATTCAATGAATTCATTCTCAATCGATTCAGAGACAAAAGAATAATCCCCAGCTGGAACTTTTAGTTGCTTGGCTAAATACTTTTGAAGTGAATCGACTATATTTAACCATTTTGGAATTTTATATTGTAGCCAATTTTTTTGGAACTTGAACAATTTTTCAATCGCTTCATCTACGAAACCTTTAACAATTACTGGATTCAGTAATGAAAATTTTCTATAAGAAAATATCGCTTCATTATAACTCGGATCATGTTTTTTAGCATACTCCTTACAATTATATTCAATTCTTGCTCTTATGGTTTTCGTGATATTTTTTTCATAGCAATAATCAATTTGTTTGTTTCGCCATCCAATTAACTGAAATCAGCACATTTTTATCGTTACCCTCTATAAATTTATCTTTTACTAAATTGAAAATCACCACCAAATGATTATACAGATTTTTGTCATGTAAATCTTTCCAAATAATATCTCCTCGCTCAAACGGATTCAACATTTTGGCTTTTATCTCTTCCAAAAGTTTCAGCTGATCTTGTATGGATACAGCATTTCTTTTAAGAATCGTTTTCAATTCATCTGGTAAACTTTCAAATTTATCATAACGTTTTAAATTTTTTTGTTTTACATCTGGTCTATCTATATTAACTAAAACTTCATCCGAAATCGGATCCTGATCATAGGCAGGAATATCTACAGCAGTTTTTTGGATTTCTGGTGGTTTCTTCAAATTTATTATCTTCCCCACACAGTGCTCCATTAATCTTCCCGCTCGTCCACGTATATTCGCATAGTCAAAATAATCAACCTTCCTTGTGCCTATACGATCGTCATAATAAATAACATTTTTTGCTGAAGTATTAACTCCTTCAATAATTGTATTCGTGCAAAATAAATATTTTAACTTATTTTCATTGAAATATTTAATAGTTGAAGTTGTTATATGTTTGGGCATAGAACCATCATGGACGCCAATTTCATTTGCTAAGCAATGAACAAGAGACCAATCTGCATTTAAATTTTCAGTAATCCAGTCTATCAACGGAATATTATTATTTTTATATATACCTTTCTTTTCCAAGTATGTACAATATTCAAACGCTAGACCTCTTGCAGTCGTAGGCGACGAACAAAAAATAAGCGTCTGACCATCAATTTCGTCTAAAGTATTAAAAATATCGTCTTGTACAACTTTACCCCCTTTCTTTTTCTTTACATCATTATATTTGTTTACTTCTTCAGTATAAACAAGTGAATATTCGGTTTTATAAAACACAGCATTGTACTTTTGCACGAACCCTTTTGAAATTTCATCAATATTAGGACCAAGCAAATAAAACTTACAGTTACTGTTTCGCATTATTCGAATAAATGCTATATTAAGAATATTAGCCCTATTATCTTGTCTACTACTACTCAATTTATAAAATTCATCGAGTATGAGTAATTGTACGGGAGGCATATTAGGATATTCAAGAACTCTCTCAGCGGTTAACAAAAATATATTACCTTTGTCTTCTGCAGATTGTTGTGAGGTTCTTACTATAATTCTATAATTATCCGAATATTTTTTTAATTTTAATCTTGTTTCGTCTAAAAGCGCAAGAGTAGGCTGAATTATAACGATATTATTATAAATATTGCTTGCGACTATTTCTTCTATAAGAAGGCTCTTACCAAAGCTCGTTGGAGCACTTACTATAACGTTTCTATTTGCAAAAAGCAAATCCGATAAAACTTTTTGCTCCTTATGAAGCAACTTACCATCTATAAAAGGTGATTTATGATAGTTAAATCTAATTCTAGCATCTAAATCCTCTAAGGTCATTTTATATTTTTCAATATAAGGATAAAATCCAACGGCTTCAATAAGATCTTCCCAAAAAGTTTCATTGAATTTGGCACTTTACCCCACAAATCTATAACTTTAATTAAAGAATTTCGTCCTTGCAATTGAGTAGTTTTTTCGTTCGAATATATAGCATTAGCCACATCACTAAACAAGGCAAACTGCTGTGAATACTCTAATAAATCAATATTTTCAATTGCTTTATAAATGCTCATTCCGCTGCCTCCTTTAAATGTTTTGCATATGCCATATTTTCTCAAGCATACATTTTATTAATTTATCTTTCGCTTCAACAGGCATCAAAATTAGAATCGTTTGAACTCTTTCTTTATGCGGAAATTTGTTTTTGCTATTAAAATAATCCTGTAAACTTATCGTATGCGTTATTATATTTTTATTTTTTAAGCTCTCATCTAAATTACTTAAATATTCTTTAGCTATTTCATCTTCATAAATACATAAAAGTGGTATACGAATATATTGAAAAACATCTTTCAAAAGAATAGGTTTACTCAATCTTTGCAACCATTCCTCTCGTTGAGGATGATTGTATTGTGAATCCAACCCTCGACAAATAATAACAAATTGTTCCTGCAGATAATCTATATTAAAATGGTTATTCAAGTCGGCTACCAATTCATCCAAACCGCCTTTTACAACACCTTTTGTAGAATAATGTTTGTAAAATTTTATTTCTCCCAACCATAAGGTTTGACCATCCTTACTAACATGAACCGCATCAAACCCCTTAGCTTCAAGAGCAAATGAATCTTTAAAATATAACTTTGATACTAACGGAATAGTATCTTTAAATTCTTTTAAAATTAAATGTAAAATTACTTCTCCAAATACTCCTTTCTTATGATACCAATTAAGAAATGCTGGTTCCCAATTGCTTTCAGGTATTTTTTCGTCAAAATATTTTTTTAATTTTTCAATTTCATGTAATTTAATGAGACTTTGCGCAGCTTCTCTTTGTTTTTTTGTAATTTCATTTCTCGGTATATCAAAATAAGCAAACGCATACTCTAAGATACTTTCCGAAAAAACATTAGCAAAATTGCCATACGAATATTCCAAATTTCCATTTTCAGTAATATCCGTATTCAAAAAAATAGTATTAATATCTTCTTCGCTTATTTTTAGAACTAAAGTTGAACTTACACCATATTCATTTGTAGCTTTCATTAGTTACGTCTTCAAATTACAATTTTTTCATATCAGTATAATGATTGGCTTTCTTATTTATTTTCCTTATAGAATTTAACTAAGTAATCTAAATACTTATTAAAGACTTTTTTTACTTTTTCATCGTAACGCAAGTCAGATTCCATCATCTCACGAATTCGTTTGACATAATTTGACAGTATTGCATTATCATCGAATAAAAAGAAATTAGTATAACTTTTTGAAAACTTAATTAGCATCGGATTAAGATATTTTTCGATCATCCTCACAACTTTTTCAGCATACTCATCAGTCTTACCAAATTCTGATTTTATAAACTCTTTAAAGTTTCTCTTAAAGCGTTTTTCAACATACTCTTTTACTTTCTTTGGCTCAGCACTTGAAGGTCTATGTATTAGAAAACTAACGAAAGGTTTTTCAATTCCAAAGAAGTCCAACATATCCTGCAAAAACCAACAAGCGTGCAATGCCGTATGGTTACAGTTAATATAAAAACCATTTTGTAGCGGCTTAAAATTCGTTTTGGGCTCAAGAGTGAACATTTTAGCTTTTGTCCACTGGCACTGAAACGATAAGATTTTATCCTTATAATCTGGAAAAAGCGTTAGCAATAAATCTGCTGTTCTGCAAAGCAAAAGTCCCCACGCATGTTCTTCAATAATATGTCCGAGAATATCCAACTGATATGGAGTTGTGTTTTCTAAACTATAATCACGCTCACTAAGATCTTCAACATAGTACCTGCGCGTTCCTTCAAACACAACATTTTCAAATACTTCAGCTTTCTTAGCATTAAATAGTTCGACTAAAAGAGCCTCCGCTGCCATTTCTTCTAATGCTGATTGCCGTATGTCAAATTCACTTTTATCATCAGTAAAATCCATAAATAGTTCCTTTGATTTCTTAAGTAATTACAATTTGTCCAAATAATCGAAGTTTGATATTTCTTCATAAGGAGAAATTGATATTCGTATACTTTCATTTATAGTTGTTTCATCAAAGCCCATATTTTGTAAAACGCGTGATGGCCTTGATACTGCACAAGCACTACCTGTTGAAGCAGCAACATCTGACGAGATGGCTTTTAGTAAAACCATATTATTATAACCGCTCAATTGAATATTTAATAAACCTGCAATTCGATTGCTAAAATCATTATTAATTTTCATTCGTTTACCAAATTTGTTTTGCAGCTTTTTTAAAACTATATTTTCATATTCAATTAACTTTCTATGATTATCATCAAAATCTAATTGCGCAGTTTCACAAGCTTTTCCAAAGCCAACAATAAGCTCATTAGCAAGAGTTCCTGCTCTAAGACCATTCTCTTGTTCGCCACCATGCAATAGCGGAATTATATCATTATCTTCTGTATTTCGTTTAATTAAACACCCCACTCCTTTGGGCCCATAAATTTTATGCGCTGTAAAAGTAATATAATTTAATGATGAATACTTGCTTATATTTATATTTACTTTACCTACTGCTTGAGTCGCATCAATATGTAATTTTACTTTATGCTTTTTACATATTTCATCTATTGCATCAAGATTTTGAATTGTACCGACTTCATTATTGACATAAATAATAGAAACAAGTGCAGTCTTTTCATCCAAGCAGGCTTCTAACTCAGCAAGATTAAGCATCCCTGTTTTGTCAACTGAAACAATAGCTAACTCAGCCCCAATACTCTCAAGAAATTTACATGTATCGTAAACAGATGAATGCTCTATTGAAGAAATCACTATCTTATTTTTTTGCCTAAAGTTTTGCCAATAAGAACCTTTTAATACTAAGTTATTCGCTTCGGTTGCTCCACTTGTAAATATAACTTCTTCAGGTGAAGCATTAACAATATTGGCGACACGTTGTCTTGCTAATGATATTAATTTTTTTGCATCTTCTGCCGGAGCATAAAATTTTGCTTCGGAATTTCCATACGCATACCTAGCCTCAAGCATTTCCTGCATCACTTTTTCATTAACTTTTGTTGTGGCTGCGTTGTCTAAATAAAGCATAATTTTACCTGCTTAAATTAATTAATTTTGAGAAGAATTTATCCTTATCATCTATATAGCGATACTCTGAATATAAATAATCCACTCCGCGTCTTATATGTGCGCAAGTTAATTCCGGAAAAAATTCATCTTCAGTTATCTCATGTCCGAGATGATTTACCATTAACAACCGATAAAAATCTTCTACTTGCCCAAAAACCGTTAATCTTTGATAATCCATTCCACCTTGAACTCTTATATCATAAGATTCTTTTTGTCCATTTACTATACGCGGATCACTATCTTGTTTCAAAGAACAGGCTATTGCGATACGCATAATAGCGGCTTTAGAAGAAAGCTTTATTTTTCTATCAAGCTCCATTAATTTCATTTCAGTGTCTGATGATGTTCTTAATCTCATTATCATAGTTGTAGCCTCTAAAAATACCTTTGTTCTATTTCTGTTGAATTTGTTGAATCATTATAATTTAATAAATATGTTCTTGCTATTCGATCAGAAATTAAACTATAATTGGCACCGGTAAATTCCGCATCGGTTGATAAAATCAAAACTTGATCACTTATATTTGCTACAACTTTATTGATAAACAGCGAACGCGTTTCTCCATCCAGTCTTGCTAACGGCGTATCAAAAACAAACATTTCACGTCTACCAGATACCTTAAACATAGCCCAAATAATGCAACTTACAAGAACTTGCCTTTCGCCTGCCGATAAGGCTGCCACATCATATTGTTGAGTACCAGAATATAAATGCAAATTAAAATTACCATCAATGATGATTTCAGAAATATAATCATTCTTCCTTACGGTTTCATTAAACTTCTCACAGGTTGTCACAGATAAAGCCTTTAACTTATCATTCTTTATATGCTCTATCAATTCATCCACGACCGCAATAGAATTAGTACATATTAAATAGCTTTTGCTAATTGTTCTATCTTTCTTACTAACCTCGAGCATTTCTCCATATTTTTTTATCATCACATTGATCTCTCTTTCTAAATCTTCAATGTGTTTAACAATATCAAGCTCATTACTATTGGCTATTGAAAGAGAATTTAACAAATTTTCAATTTCAAAAATAATATCATTTAATCTTGCAATGGAAGCATTGTTTTCCAATGTTTCTCTCATATGAACCATATTGATTAGTATATTATTTTTCCCAGACAGTATTGTTGCCGCAACTGTTTTTTTCTCGCCCGTTATTTTTATTAAAGTATCTAATGTTTTAATATCATCTTCTTTAAGCCCAAACAACATTTCTTCTGAACCAGATTTTAACTTATTAATATAATAAGATAGATCTTCATTCATATATTTCTGCACTTGTTCAAGCATTGAAGCATATATAATCGGCAGTTCTTCTTTACTACGCTCAGAGATAGTTTTCAACTCATCTAACACAATACAATATGGCAAAAAGTCTTCATAGAATTCTCTAAGTATTCTGTTATTCTCTTCTGAAGCCTTTTCAAGATTTTTTACTTCATCTCTTAATCTAATTGCACTTTCCTTAGAAATACCGCCAAGCTTTATGAATTCATTTTGAAGTGAATCAATACGAGTTTTTATATCTTTAACTTCATCATAAATATTGCTTCTTCGCTCTTGCGACAAAGCTAATGTGGATTTTTTATTACTAATATCCATTAACAATGTTGTTAAATCAAATTCTACACTTGCATTCAGTCTATCTTTTTCGGAATTTAGATATGTAGTCAAATCTTCACGAAACTGGTTTAATATATCAATATTGAATACGCTGTTAAACATATTACGAATATAGCTATTTGTCTTATTGGAATCGATTATATTCCCAATTGTCTCGCCATCAAAAATAAACGAGTTAATTAATTCCGGAGAAGCTACAGCACGTAATTTGCTAATAAATTCCAAGCTATCTGCTTCATTCAACGCAACACAATCTTTAATAACATTGACACTTTCAATAATGGTATTATTTTGCTTTTTCCATTTTCGTAAAATAATATATTCATTTTTTTCTAATTTCTCAACAAACTCTACCGTGATTCTTATTGAATATTCGTTCACATCTGAATAGTACGATAAAATTCCTTCCACCTCTTTCATATAAGACATATTTTCAGTCTTATATCCATACGCAAAACAACCATAAAGCCCAATCTTTATGGCTTTTAGAATTGTCGTTTTACCCGCACCGTTTTGCCCACCAATTAAAATTATATTTTTTTCGCTTATTGTACTAAAATCAATTTTATGTTGTCCAACATAAGGACCGATGTTCTGCAGACGTAATTCTTTAATTTTCATCCGTGTCCTCCTTATGTCCTAAAGAAAGATATTCCTGACTTAATCGTTCTTTTATTTGCTTAATAACCTCAGTACGTCTGCGATAACCTATATTTGTCTTTTCTAAATCAAGTAATTCTTTAAACATAGAAAAATCTATTTCTTTGCTTTCACATACTTGCATTAAATAAGCATAATCATCTTGACTTAAAAGCTGGATATCATCATTGACAAGCTCATAATCATCATAATACTGTTTATAAATCGAGAATACTGAATTGTTGAGATCCCCTTCTTCATACCAGAGTTTTTGAATCATCTTGAGTTCTTCCATTTTTATCAAGGAATATCCATTCGCTAAACTCTGTTGTAATTTTAAAAGACGTTCCAACATTTCTTTGCGCGTCTCCATAGTAAAAGGGCCAACACCCAAGCGATAATAATTATCATCAACTTTTTTTATAATAAGTCTTGGTTCATCGCCGGAACGCAAATCAATACCATTCTGTACAATATAGTTTTTTGCCGCCTGCTCAACGTCACCTAATTCAAAAACCTGCCACTCTTCATTATTTTCGTCAAGCCATTGATTCCCGTTGCAACGAATTACATTACGTTTACGGTCACCTTTTGACGGTATAACGATATTGCCATCCATATCGGTGTTTAGTTTAGAAAAATACAAACTTCCGTTGCGACGACAATGCGTCCTGCGACTTTGTTCATCTCTAATAGAATAAAGCCAATTACGATAATCAAGAAGAGACTTTAACCATTTAACGCCGCTCTTTATAAATCCAGACAATGATTTATCTTCATTAACAACGGTACAAACCCAACAACCAAATCTACTATTTCCACAAGTTGTCTTCTTTTTATCGTCTTCCGACATCATTATCGGGCATTCTTCACCCGTCAGAGAATCTTGATATAATTTAAATAATTTAGTATTATCAGAACCCCAAGGCGATTTTGTTGTAAGCAAATAATTCCACACGTCATCTTTAGTAAAGTTGCGAATAGGTGCAAAAACAAAAGAGTTTGCCTGTGTTGTATGACGCATTAAATCCTTGCCTTCAATTGTATGGTTGTCCAATACTCTATCTCGAGAATTACTCTCGCCTTCTCGAACGCCCAAAATCATTACAGCTTCGCCATATTTATTAATCAAGGATTCTATAAATTTATTTGCAGGTTCAATTTTTAATCTATCAGTACACCAACGAAAAGTTTGATTGGGACACGGATACCCTCGTCCAATCAAATTTGCCCAAAAACTTTTAGATATTTCTGGTTGGATAATTCTTGCTTCAATAGGTAGATTGTACTTTTGAGCTAAAATGTTTATTTTACTTATGGTATCTACTATGGTATCAATTATCATTGGCGTTTCCACCATAGTATCTGACGAAATAACATAAACTTTTTTATGTAAAGGGATATTGGAATCGTTTAAATCTAATAGAGAGTCAATAATAATTTGCGTAGTGCATGTAGAATCTTTACCGCCACTATATCCTATAATCCACGGCAATTTATCTTGTAAATAAACACGCTTAATTCTCTCTTTAGTTTCTGTAACCAGCGTATCAACATTTATATTATCGAGTAAACCCATTAGTTAATTTAAACCTCTTTTTCCTTTATAAGTTCTTCTCTATTAAGCTCCAATCCAAGCTTCAATTTAATGTAATTACAAATCTTAATAACTGCAGCTTCTGTATTAATTATCTTACCGCGCTCATCAATTGCCCTATTTTTCCAATCCATGTTTGCACGAGACCAATCAACATCTTTTAATCTATTTAAAGAAGTAATCGTCTCTCTATGTTCAAAAATATGTCTCCCCAAGCGACCAAAAGCATTTAGCGTAACGGCTAAAGTTAAAATATAATCTTCTCTAAGAGAACACTTAGGTAGTTCTTTATTCTCCAACATTTCCCATTCAACTATTTTTGAAAATATCAAATTCCAATAATCCGACAAAAAAGTTATGGTATTTTCAGATATAGGTTCTTCTTTAACAATACGCTTACTTGCTTTAGAAAAATTCGCAAGAGTAAATAATTTAAATGCATTTTTGCCCAAATTATCATTCTCTTTATCCACATATTTATTTAAAAACGGAACTGACGCAATAACACTTTTTACAGCATTGGAAAAGCCGTCTCTATTATCATACAACGTTGATAACGATTTAGTAGATTTAACCGCATGTTTATTTAAATCTGCAAACATTTGCTGACTTCTATGTAAACCTTCATCCTTAAAAAATACAATAGAAATTGTTTCATCTCGCAATGAAGCGTCTTCACTAATTGCCGCAGCTATTGCCGCTTTACGATGCTGCCCATCATTAATTACGAATACAGCATCCATATTAACTTTTAATATTCCAAGATTAGTATCGCCACCTTGAGGTATAAACTCAAACTCACCATCAATTGAAGCAGATAAGGCAGAAAACACATAAGAACTACGATTTGAAAGAATATAATCTCTCATTTCAGGAATTCTTGCCTCGTTGATTCTTCTTTGGGCTCGATATTCAGGCGATATGAATTCCTCTTCATTATGAAATAGTTTTGATACCAGCCCAAGAGGCACCATTGCAATAAAATAATCTTTTCCGGCTTGTAGCCCTTTAACTGCTGGGAAATTAAATGTGAACATTATTAATACTCCAAAAAATGCTATACTTACGTATATACGTAAGTATAGCATTTTTAATTATGATTGTCAACAAGTTATTGAAAACTATTAAAATTTACCCAAGTCTTCCAAAGTAATCGTCTCAAGTATTTCATCATATCGCGCATTTGCCATCGATTCAAAATATTTATATAATTCAGCCGTAGCAACAAGTGCGGAACTAGAAGAAATATTTTCAAAAATCTTGGTTATTCCATAATTAGCAAACCCGGTTAAAAGATCGGCGGCTTTAATTTTTTTATTATCATAATCGGGATTAAATGCTAATTTTATTCTTTCGTCCTCATCTATATTTAATGTCTTAGAATTTAACAAAATATTTTGCAACATAAATTCCAACATAGCTCTTATATCAGAATTCTCTCTATGGGTATTTCGACCAATTGTTTTAACGGTTACTAAGGGATTTTGAATTTCACTATCAGCAATAATCTTGTCATCTCTTATACCTATCGCACATGCTAAAACATATATATCAACCAACCGGTTAAAAATACTAGTTCCCTTCTGTAAATGCAATTCATTGTCTGCACGTTCCCACAATGGATGACGTAATTCAATATCAGAAGTTAATATCATTTATATCACCTCTCTCAATTGTCGCTTTTTCTTGCGTATCATTTTTTATCACATAAAAGTCATAAAAATTAGTATCTAAAAGCAAATTCTTTATTTTATTTAAATCCAGTGTCAACAAAATAGTCTGACGAGAAACTGCTGGTAACGTTTTAAAGATATGTTCAGACTGGATATTCCCGGTAAAAGCAAACGGCGCATCAATAATAATAGGATTTTCATTATTAGCCATTTTGCATTCTTGTAATGCTTTGATAATACCAATCACATAAGAGTAAACATCTACTGCCAATTGTCCACCAGTTAAATACGTAGTTCTCAAAGAAAAATCATCATTCACAAACTGAATTTTATCTGCATCCAATTCTGTCTGGGTAGTAAGTTTTTTGAAGATTTCTCTCACGCATTTATTTAAGGTATCTTTAACCTGTTCCTCTCTTTTGTCTTTTTCTTCCTTTAATAATTGTGCTATTTGTTCAAAGAAATCCAAGTCACCCTTAAATTTAGCTGAAATTTGTGAGTTCTTTATAGCCTCAGAAAGTTTACGATTAGCAATATCGTACATTTTTTCGTCTTGAGAAATATCACGCCAATAACTCTCTTTGGCTTGTTCCAATTGCTTTATCTGACTTTTAAGTCGATCAAGCTCCTCGACAATATCTTTAACATTACTTAAACGATTTAAATCGTTTATTTCTTCTTGTATTTCCTCCTCAAGCTTGCCATTATCCTCTTCCAATGTAGCTATCTTGCTCGTTAAATCTTCATATGTAAAACAATTCCCTTCCGCAGTCTTTATGTTACGTTTTGCATTAGAAATATATTGACCAAAATAATAGAGATAAGAATCTGGCGGCATAGTAGAAATTATACCTTCAATATGTTCAATTGTTGATTCATCAAGTTCACGACCACAAACACACGTGCCCTTTTGAATTATCTCTTCCAATAACTCTTTTTTTAAATTGTCAAAAATATTTTGATATTTAGAAGCATATTCAACATTCTTTCTTCTCAGCACATTAGCACATTCACTAGTCTTTTGAGCCAAAATTAAATAAGGATATGTACGATAAAAAAAGTCACCAATCTCGTGTAGATATTCATCAATTTTCTTTTCGTTCTCTTTAATTTTTTGTTGTTTAATTTTAATTAAATCATTTAAATTATCTTTAGATGCCGCCGCACCCAAAGTTTTCAAAATTTCTTCACACTTGCTTGACAACTGTTTGATGGAATTGTTAGTAGTATTGTACTTCTCTTTGGTTCTCTCTATTTTTTCATACAAATCTTGTACTGTGTCTTGCAAATCTACTAAAGACAACCTACCACTTGCCGCAGATGTTTTTAATGCCATTTGTGATGCATAGTGCCCCAATACAGAATTTTTAGCACTTCTTACACCAATATGTGAAAGAGTTTCATTATAAACATCCAACCCAAAAAGTGAATGTATCGCTTTTTTAAGTTCATTAGAATCTAAAACAATATCCCTTGAACGCTCCCCATCAAGCAAAAAATACTTCGACAATTCTTTCGGTAAGATGGAATTAATTCGATTAGCTACATTACCATTAAAAGGATGGTATCCGTCGTCATCAGTTCCCTTAATTTGAAGTTTATAATCATCTTTCTGTATAGTGGCATTAGACATTTTAAATGCAACGGACCAAAGCTGCGTTTTATTAAGTCTATAAGAATCGCCTAAATGTTCAAAATCAATCTGTCCGCTTACTTCTACCGTATCACCCATCTGACAGTCATTATAGGCCTCCATATTGAATAATGGCTTATCATTATCTTTACCAAAATCACATTCCCCATAGAACATCCATCTAAAAAATTGCAACAAAGAAGATTTACCGTAACCTGAATCGCCGTAAATCAGTGTGATTTTCCCATTTGAATTAAAAGAGAGCGTATTAGTGCCATAATAGCATCTAAAATTTGTAATTTTAATACTATTTATTACCATTCTTTTTTGCCTCCTCATAACTTCTTATGATTTTAGCAACCATACTCTTTTTATCTTCTCTGTCTATATTTTTCAGATTGTTATTTTCAATTTCTAATAGAAAATCTTTAAAATTTTCCACCGTCAATTCAGAAGCATTGAATTTATCAGTCATCTAAATCTCCTCCGTAAACAAAATCATTGTTAAATTTAATATCATCATAGGTTAGATTGTATATTGCCAAATAGTGATCAAGCTGGTCAAGCAAATAGTCTTTATTCAATGCCAACCTGCTATACTCATAATAACGTCTGAACTCAATTTTTGCGAACGCATCATTTGAAACCGAAGGTCGAACAATTACGTCATAAATATGCGCAACTGTTTTACCCTTATATAATCTCAAAATGCGTCCTCTGCGTTGCACAAATTCTCTATAATTATCATTACTTGATAGAATTAGCGCACTCTTAATTGAAGGGATATTAATACCCTCATCCAAACATCTAATCGCAACGAGATATTCGAGATAGCCTTTGTTAAAAGAATCAATTAGCTGCATTCTTTCTTCAACAGCTTCTGACGCAGTAAACTTAGAAGCTTTGCCGTTTCCAGTAGAACTCAGGCAAGAATTATTAATAAGTCTCAAAATATGCTCTAAATGGCGGACTTCTTGATACTCGTGATTTTTCTTATCGTTCTCATACCATAGCTTGCCATCACTACAGTAAATAATTGTGTGATCTTTATCTTCGATGTTTGCAAATATCTCTGCAATACGATTATGTTTTTCCGTTGCCATAGAAATGGCACGCAAACGCCCTCTATATCCTTTTGTAAACTTTTCTTCATCAATAATTTTCTGCAGATTCAAATCCATACCAGAAATCATTAACTTAGTGGCTTGGGCAAATTTAAGCTCATCCTCATTAGTCGCATCTACAAAAATAGGATGATATTCATAATTTACCAAGTATTTCCCCAATGCTTTTTCGATAGGTAAATCAATAACTTGTCCGCCAAACCAATCTAATAACAATTGCGTTTTATTCTCATCACTGCCAAACACAGGCGTTGCCGACAAACCTAATTTATATGGATATTTATCATATAGTTCTTCATTGATTCTATTAGCGAAGTTATGCGCTTCATCTACAATTAAAAGTTTAGCAAATTCAATTTTATCATAAAGCTTAACATATCTATCCAGGAAAAAACTTTTAATGGTTGTAATTACGATTATCGGTTTATACTGTTTTACTGCCTGCAAATAACTCGCATATATTTTAGTTTCGCCATCCGTAATTTCGCCATGTATAATTTGCACAACAGCTTCAGGGAAAAACTCTCTAACATCCTCTGCCCATTGAGACGCCAAATGCTTATAAGGTACAGCGATAACTGTAAATATTTTATTACTTCTTACAAAATCCCTAATGGAATACAACGCTGTTATAGTTTTTCCGGTACCCGTTGCCATGACAAAAAAGCCATTATGGTCATTAGCATTCCATTTTTCTTTAGCATCTATCTGATAAGGACGCATTTCATATTTTGTAGCATCGTTTTTATAAACGCCTTTCTTTTCTACTCTATCTAAAAGCTCTTTTTCGAAAGCCGACATAAAGTCATAAACATTTAATTCCGAATTCTCATTATTCCATATACATTCGAATTCGGACATCTCATCCGCAATACGTCCTTCCGTATCGTACCAACTTTTATAAACACGAGTTTTTTCATAGTTGTAATTATATCCTGAACCAGTTTCATTATTTGAACCAACACAAGCAACAATATTGCCGTCATAGTCTTCCAACAAAGCTAGTTTATCATGATACATACCATTCTTGCGTATAACAATTTTTATATCTACTATGCTTTCTTTAACAAGCATATACAGAATTTTTGCGTTTGCGTCAGAAATTAGGTTAAGAGTATCTTGAACTTCGCTAATAAACTTTTTTTCTAATAAACTTCTATCAATATAACCAGATTCAATCGCAAAAATATCTTCATCAGATAATTTAGGAGAAGTAGCTAAAAATATTTTGCCGCCTTTACGCGCCATCTCCAATAAACCTTCTCCTATAAAGTTCAACGCAGAAGAACTAAAGAACCCCACACTCCTTTTATAGATTTTTGTACACGCTAAAAGTGGATTCAATATTTCCGAGAATGAATCCTCACCAACACTTTTATAAGAAATTTCTAAAGGTATGTCTTTAAAAGTCATTAAATCTCCTAATTAGTTTGCGAAACTCGCTTTTAGCAAATCTATCAGTCCGCTCATCATTGTAATTTCATGATTTTCATCAAAGTATTCATTTAAAAAATTTTTATATTTATCTGCTACAGTATCTTCGTCATAGTCATTTTGTTTACAATTGCAAAGCGCCGTATATGAATCCATTAATTCAATTTTTTGAATAATCCAATTGATATGAGTTGGTATTGGCTGCTCTCGCCCACTATACCAGTCCCGTATCATTTCAATTCTGGTTACTATATCAAACCGTTCTAATCTTTCATTAAGTTCACTATCCATGACAAGAAAATTTATAGTCCGTTTTTTATAGTTTCTATCTACATCATTAAGTCTCAATTCTCTTGTGATTTGATTTTGACGCCATTGAATAGAAAGATTTCTTTTGTCTGGAACAATAAAATGTTCTAGATTATACCCATTTTCTCTCGTATATATATTACTCAACCAATTCTCATTAGCAATGTAATTATCAGTTATAGAGTACAAAATGCTTAAGTTTTCAAATTTTTCATTAGTTTTTAAAGTATAGTTCACAATTTTATTAATTCGTAGATTTTTTGCGGCCGTTAAAATCTCCGATCTAGTAGCAGTTTGTAAAGCATCTCGCACTGTTAAATCGATATCATGTTTTGATTTTTTACCTACAACAGTAATAAAAAAATGAGTATAGATAAAAAGGTTACTAACTATTGCCCTGAAATCTTTATGAGTAATTCCGTTTCTCAAGCTTTCATCAGACATTAGCACTACAATTAACTGCATAAAAGGCAACTTTTGATACTGCGCAGATTTAAAACCCAGCATTAATTCAGCCATAATTTTTAAAACTTTATGGTCGTCAGTATTTCTATATTCGTGACTATTACTACATAAATCTACAAATCTATACTCACTCTTTTTTATATTTTCATAAAAATTTAAAATGCAATCCCCATAGTTAATTAATTCGTCTAAACAATTTTTCGTCTCGTCCATTGTTTTGCCATCAAGATAATGTTTACCATTAACCACTAACTTTTCTGGTAAATAAATATTATCATTTTCCAAAAGATACAAATAAAGATAATGGCTTAGATTATCATAATTAAACTTATTCTTAAACTCCATACCACATTTTTTTAATTTGATCCACAAAGCTCTTAGTTCATCATAAAATTCTTCATAAAAATTTTCAAAGCAATGCCCCTTAAAAATATCTTCCACTTCAAGCAATTGGGATTTTTCATTTATATCCAAAAAAATTTGCTCTGTAGGGCTAGTATTTGAATGCGTATCTTTAATCAAAATTAAAAATTCGCAATCCAACATCTTATTCCTAAACTCGATAACACTGGCAGCATCCAGTGTCCCTAAAAACGCTTCAATTGTTTTATAAGCGTCAAAAAATGTTGATTTTTGATAATAGACATCCCTATCATCATCTATTTGCAATATTAAAGAATCACCATTCTCCTGTATAAAATCCCCAACAGAATCATTTACTAAAACAAAATTTTGGTAAGGTTTAAGAAGTCGCAAAATACTCCTCTGTTCCATAGTAGAACCTCTAAAATAATTATATAGAGCAACCAAAACCAAAAAGCAAGTGGTGGCACGTTGTTGTCCATCCACTATTTCGTAATTATGTTCTTTTTCATCAAATATAACTATCCCCAAAAATTTATCTCGAGACGCTATATCGTGAATGAGTGTATTAACTTTTTCCGTTTCCCATTTATACTCTCTTTGATATAACGGAATGAGCATTTCCCTCTTGTCTGCTTCAAAATTACACGCAGTAATATCTGTATCCATTTTAAAAAAATTTTTAAGCTTTGTCGTAAATGATTTCATTTGTATTCCTCTTTAGCATTTCATATAAAGGCAATTAAGTATAAATATGAATAAAAATATTTACCAATTTTTTCCATATAATTAATTATACCATAAAATTAAAACTAAATCAACATTAAAATTTATTTAACTATAAATATACTGCAACAATAATTACATTTACCTTAATTTCAAAAGATTTTCCACTCTACTCAGCAAATACTCTTCTATTTTTTCAAGTCGATCTACCTGCAAGTTATATTTTGAATGTTTTATGAATTTAAAGTTTTGCATTTTACGTAATTTTTCAATTTGACGTTCTGATATAAAATCTTTTACCAAATCGCCAAACGTAACATTGCAACAAGCAGGAAATCTTGTATTTGCGTATCCATTCAGGTTTAATAAATCTTTTTCAGTTGCGCAATTAAAAAGTGACTGCCCGTTATCAAATATCGGAGCAAACTTAATTGGTTTATTCGTTTTATTTTCTACCAGTAAACCGAAATTACCGTAATGCCTGTCAGTATTACAGATAAGTGCATTAAAGACAATCATATCCACAAAGTCGTCATAAAAATGACTGCCAAGACTTTTTAGAAAATCTGCTATGGTTAATAAATTACAATTCCTCACGAATTTATGAATTGGAACAAATGAAGTATTTATATCCGTAAACAGTTCACAAGTTGAACAAAGCGTATCCTTCCATTTTGTAAGTCCGTAAGATACATGTTGTATACACATTCTATCTGCTATCTGCGCAGCATAGAATTCGGAATAAGGTTCTGCCGATCCGCCTTTGTATAGATAAATCTTTTTATTTAACCGTCGCCACACTTTACGCAAAGTTCCGTTTGTTGTAAATTCAGGCGACGGTATAAATTCGTTATTGGCCCAATTTCCAGTTCCGTTAAAAGCAATCTCTGATAAATTTCTGTCAAACCAATTTTCGTAAAGATTGTATTCTTTGAACTTGCCTTGAAAACCCTGTTCTACAACCCAATAACAATCATTTAATGATAAACCCTTACTCGCCTTTATAATACCGAGATAATCATTTTCGGATAAACCGCAATGTAAACAAATCTGTACGGCAAACTCTCTGTTCCTGGGCAATACCCTACGCTTAAGCCATAATAAAATCCCGTCTCCGGAAACGGTCAAACCGTACGGCAACAGATATTCACTGTCTTTATTAATCGAAAGAATTCGGCACTCCACACCTTCAAGATGTTTAGACGCAATCTCAAATTCTATTAATGTTTTATCATACTGTTTTAATTCATAAACCATACTTTAATTATATCATAAACACATCATTTTGTCATTTAATTCCAAATCTCTCTTCTTCTATAGACAAATCAAGAAACCTAAATGTGACTGCGGAATTAAACATAACAGCATTAAACAATCGAATACACAAATTAAATATTAAAGTAATTAATGGATTGTACCAGCGATTTTGCAAAACGCAAAATCGCTGGTACAATAGCAGTCCTCAACTTACACAAAAGATATCAATATTATTTACCCTGTTTTATAGAATTTTTGCGCCAACGGACTGCTCTCATTGGCGCAATTTTTGCCTAAATTTTATTTTTTGCGCCAACCCCTATAGGAGATCTTTTTTTACAGTAAAAAACAGGGGTAATTTTGCACTAAAATTCACAATCATTTTTACCCCTCTTTTTTGAATTTCTTAAGCCACTTAAGACAGTTAAAAATATGAAAGTGCCACACCCGCCGAATTCAATTCAGCGGGTGTGGCGATAACTTGTTTAAGAATGATTTTAGAGCAATGATTGCGCCAGCTAACTAATCTTAATGGCTCAATTCTTTACCAAAAAAATATTTTTTACGCCAGCCGCTATAGAGGGCTAATTTTTTACGGTAAAAAAATAGGTGTAATTTTAAGCGAAAATTAACTTTAATTTTTACACCTAATTTTACTGCGTAATTTAGTTAAATAAACAGCATACAATAATGTGAAAAATGCGCTTGTTGTCTGCAAAACCAGCATCTTCGTCAACTATCTTATTTGTATTCCTTGTACTGTTATTTGCTTCTCAAAAACAGCGGTTAATGGCTTATGCATATTTTTCGACCATCAGAATTGTAATTTATGCATATTTTTGGACACTTGGCGAAAAACATTTAGTAATTCTTGAACGAAAAAAAGCGGCTACTCCGGAAACTGATTCCGAAGTAGCCGCTTTTTGAATGTGATGTTTAAATTTCGACGATTGTAACGCCGTGATTGCAGACTTTTAAAAGCTGCTCTAACTCTTTATACTTATTTTTAAGTTCCAAAGCTTTAAAGTTGAAGAGATTGAAATCCTCACCGGTTATCACGCATTTTACATCGCCGTTTCTTGCCTGCGCATTCAGCCATTGCCGAGCTTTATCTCTGATGGCTCCGCCCTTTCCGCTGCTACCGTAGCCGTGGATAATGTAAAGACATCCAACATTTCCGCTTTTGGCATTGTTAATACTTGATTTTAATATAATAAGAGCGTCAGCAACTGTCGGCTTACCGTCTTCCAAATTGATTTCTTTTAACCTTTTCATACCAAATTCATTTGCTCCGTTTGAAGCCTTATTAATTCACGTTTGCGGAAAAATAGCCGTTCTTCTATTATGGAAACAACTAAATGCACTACCATACCGAAACCGAACATCAAAATAATAACGTCCATTGTAAAGGTAATTGCTTTCGTCAAATATAGAATAAAGAAAATGCCGTAGTAGACAAGATTTATAATCAATGAATTAACCGCATTGTATATAGTGTGTCCTGTACCGACGAAATAATTGTCAATAATAGCGCACCCCGCATAGGCGATGTAGAACGGTGCAAGCTTAATTGTAATAAGAAATATTTCATGCGCATTTTCAAGCCCTTCCGCATAGCGATAAAACGGAGTCCATAACGGAATCGTGACTGCCCATAATAAAACTACGCAAGCGGCGATAAAATAGTAATTGAACTGCTTTAAGGCAAGATAACCGTCTTTACAGTCATGGCGAATAACTTCACTCAATGCCGTTATAGGAATTAACATCCAACCCCATATAAAGTTGTTTGCTATCCAATAGTTACCCTGCTCGGCAACCATATTTACCATTTTTCCAATCATTACGGCATAAATTAAATTGTCGATGAATTGTTGTACTCCGGAAAATACGCCTACCTTGCCCCATTCCTTGAATGTCTGCAAATCGCTCTTATGATACCAAGCCGGTCTGATAAGCTTTTGTAAAAACAATACCAAGAAACCTGACACGGCAAGTAATGCGTTTACTATAATATTAGAAGCGGCTATTCCGTAAACTCCCATTGCGGGAATCAACAAGAAATCTGCAATAACCGACAATACCGTTTGCACGCCTAAAAATATGTACACGTTTTTATCTTTACCGACTACAACGAAAACCACATTGAAAAAGCTCGGTAAAATGCCAATCATAAAAGCAACCGTTTCTAGTTGCAAGTAATGATTTGTTACGGCAAGATCAACTTCCGCAGGATTCATTGCAGCTACCAATACAGAGCCGTAAATTAGAACTCCGATGGAGAACAAAGTATATAATGCAAATGCGATTACGCCAACCTTAAAAGTATGTTTTGCAAAGTTTTCTTCATCGTGCTTCAATAACTTGTTTAAAACCGAATAAAGCGGAATTATAAGAAATGCTCTCAATGTTTCATCGATTAAATCGAACCACTCCATTTGCCCGATGATATCGAACACGCCGCTTTCACCATTGGATGAAATAATAAAAGTTCTTACCGTCTGGTATATTGCGGGTATGAGCGCAAGAGCACAAAGCGACGCAAACAGGCGCCAATTAAAATATTTTAGTTGTTTAAACTTGTCTTTCATATTTATCCATTAGTTTAAATTAAAATTTCTTGAACTGCTTTTTCTATTAAATCCTTACATTCACAATAATCATCGTAATAATTAAGCTTTATTGCAAGACTGTCCATTAGCTTTGCAATATTACAGTCGTGCAGATTTTTTACAAAGTGCATTTGCCTGTCGTATTGCAAGTCCTCTGAGCAACCTTCTATCCATATACGAAAATCCTTAACAGTGATTTTTCCGACTTTTAATTTTTCATATTCCGCATTTAGAAGATTTTTATAATCTCTGCAATTCTTAATTTTGACATTGTTTTCTTCGTTGCAATAAACGCTATAAGTTTTGATACATTGGCAATAAAAGTTCAGTTCAAAACCGAACTCTACAAAAATATCACCCGTAGAAATTCGCGAAGCCACTAGTTCCAAAGTTTCTTGTAGCGTATCCGGATTTATTTGCAATGATAAATCTTTGATATCTTCAAATACTAATTTCAAAAATTTATTGCGATATGCTTTATCCTGCACACGAACGTCAACAAATAATCTCGGACAGCGATAATCACTTTCCGTATTTGAAATTTCCTCTATTTTTACTTTTAACGGTTTTGTTATTTTATTAGGTATTTCATCTGTAAAACCCAATATTAAATCTTCATAGTTATTATCTACTCGTTTATAAGAATGCGATGATTTCCCAAACAATATAAGCACATTGCCGTTCTCATCCAACTCGGCAGAAGAACAATTTGATAAGTCAATTTCACAACCGTGCATCTCTTCTTCCAAAGGGTCGTAAGGCACAAAGAACCAGACTTTTGAACCGTCATTAAAATAAATATGTACTTGCGTGATATCACAACAATTTAAGAGTCTGTTGCGAAGTTTCAAAGAATCTATGTCGTAAACGTCTAAGCCTGTTGTCCCGTCCTCAAATTCGTCCTTAGCAGCATCGCTTAGTAAGTCAAGGCACTCCTTCGACAATACAAGCCTACCGTCATAAACTTCATCTTCTTTGTTGGGTCCCACTCCCTTATGGATTTCATCAAACCGTATATCAAGAATATGTTTTGCTTCAATATCAAAGCCTTCACAATTTTCAAGAGCAAAAGAAATGTATTTAATATCTTTAAGACTATTTATATCAATTCTCATAATATTCCTCCTTTAAAAGTTCATTTGTTAAATCTATACAGTATGCGCGAATTAATTAATCTTTTAATGCAGTGATAGGAACGACATAAACGCCATCCGGCCTTTGATATGCCGCATTTGATAAACCGCATATTACGCACATAATTTTAGGTGCTTTACCTCCATTATCTACGATATCCGCACAGGTCTTTATAAGGCTTGCCGCACCCTCATCTATTTTATTTGCACCGAGTTTTATTTCAAATGCACACCAATCGCCGTCTTCGAGCTCAATAACCGCATCTATTTCATTATTTTTATAGTCCTGATAATGGAATAGCTTCGCTCCGAATGACTGCGCATAGACGGAAAGGTCGTGCTCCACCAAAGCCTCGAATAAGAAACCGAAAGTATTTAAATCTCCAAGCAATTTATCTGCTGTAATATTTAATAATGCACACGCCATCGCAGGATCGAAGAAATGTCTTTTTTCTGCTTGCTTAACTCTAAGAGACGAACGCAGATTAGGCGAGAAAGGAGCCTGATTATTAAACAAGAATAAACGGTTTAATGCTTCGAGATATTTCGCAATCGTATTTCTACTCATCGACTCATTGTCTTGGTCTATAATGTCTTTTAATAATGATGCATCAGAAACCGTTGTCGATTCGTTCCTTGCAAGAGAACGCAGAAGCAACTGTACTTTATGCTTGTTATATTCAACTCCGTCATCAAGGTTATTCAGATTTTCCTCAATAACACTGTCCATATAGGCTCTCGGCATTAAATGAGCTTTTTGACTGTCAACGGCAATATTCTCCGGGAAGCCGCCGCGCACAATCAATTCCGCTATTTTAACAAGAGACGCTTCTTCCACCATTTGCATACCAAGATTGCCGTTGCATAATTTTTTTAAGCTGATATTACCTGAAGAATCGCCGGATTCATATAAAGACATTGTGTTCATTCTGAGTCTTACGATTCTACCAGCCCCGCTATGCATAATACCTTTTGTTTTTGGAGTGGACGATCCCGTTAATATAATCTGCCCTTTTTTGTGCCTTTTATCTACTTCGGCTCTTGTTGCATCCCATATTGACGGAACTTCCTGCCATTCGTCAATCATTCTTGGCGTATTGCCTTGCAAAATCATAGAAGGATTTAATTCGGCAAGTTGCCTGTTTGAAAAATTGTTTGAAGGATCTCCAACCAAAAACTCGCTGTTAGAATGAAATGCCGAAGTCCAAGTCTTACCGCACCATTTCGGTCCCTCTATACAGATAGCTCCGCTAACCTCCAAATAGGTTTCAATGGTTTCATCGATAACTCTTCTTTTGTATTGGTTTTTATCCTCTAATACACCCATACCGCATCTCCGAATCTTTTTTAATTATTATACCAAAGAAACACGCTGCTGTCAATACGAGTGAGCAACTTTTTTATATATAAGTGAGCAATATTTTCGACAAAAAGTGAGCAGTTTTTTGCAAACCATAAAAACGAGTCATTATTTATTGGAACGGTCGGGGAATTTTATACATTAAAAAAGGGCGATTTATGCATAAAATCGCCCTTTTTATATCATTTACTTCAACAAATATACAAAACGTTCTAATAAGTCTCCACCGTATGTACGGTTGATTTTGAAATGTTGAAATGAACGGCGGCGGCGCGCACAGTATCGTTCGTTTCTATTATATAATGCGCTTCCTTAATTACTCTTTCGGTTATATAATCCCACATAGCGTTTCTCCCGAAATTTAGGTAATATATATTTATTCGGAAATTTGTCGATATATGCGGAAAAATACGTTTATATGCCGTATATAAAAATAGCACCCGTAAAATACGGGTGCTATTTAATCCTAATTAATTTAAAATATATTCTGTTTTTATTGAGCAACGCTTATAGTAAGCTTTCAAGGCAATTCCAATTTTTATCCTTTTCACTCATATTCAAAGCCGTACCGTCTAAAAGAGTATACCCCTTACAGTCGGCACTGCCTTTATATTCTCCGATAACTTCCGGCCATTTTATTCCTATAGCCGGATCATTCCACGCTACGCCGCCCTCATCGTTCGGGTGATAAAAATCAGTTACTTTATAACAAAATTCCGCAATGTCGGAAAGAACCAAAAACCCGTGCGCAAATCCTTCAGAGATATAAAACTGTTTTTTGTTTTCTTCCGACAGCTCTACACCGAACCACTTCCCGAACGTTTTGCTTCCTTTACGCATATCGACGGCAACGTCGAAAACCTTACCCTTGATAACGCGTACAAGCTTGCCCTGCGGATACTGTTTTTGAAAGTGCAAACCCCGCAAAACCCCTTTTACGCTCATTGACTGGTTATCCTGAACAAAGTTCATGTTCAAGCCGGCTTCTTCCATATCGCGCTTATTATACGTTTCCATAAAATATCCGCGGGTATCGCCGTGAACCGCCGGCAAAATGATATGCAGTCCCTCTATTCCGCCAACGTTTTTTTCTACTTTGATCTGCCCCATTAATAATCTATCTCCTTTAAATACCTGGTTAATGCGTCTTTCC
This sequence comes from uncultured Clostridia bacterium, assembly GCA_947175485.1. GTDB lineage: Bacteria > Bacillota > Clostridia > Christensenellales > Borkfalkiaceae > Coproplasma. The sequence goes on along the minus strand of CAMWMZ010000004.1, from coordinate 28,620 downwards.
AGTCGGGCAAAGGGTTAAATCCGTTTTCAATAAGCTTTGATTTATCAAGCCTGGAATTAAACGGCCGCGCCGCCTTTGAAAGCCCGTATTCCGCCGTAGTTACGGGAATTACTTCCGTCGTATAACCCGCCTGTCTGAAAATTTCTTTCGCAAAATCGCACCAGCTGATATATCCGCCCTCGTTTGTAGCGTGATAATAACCGTATTTTTCCGTTTCAATCATATCGACAAGCAACCGTGCCAAATCAAAAGTATAAGTAGGCGTTCCAATTTGGTCGTTAACAACACGCAACGCAGCATGAGTTTGAGCCAAACGCAACATTGTTTTGATAAAATTGTTGCCGTTTTTGCCAAATACCCAAGCTATACGCACAACGAAATACTTTTCAAGCAATTCCGAAACCGCAAGCTCCCCTTCAAGCTTAGTCTGTCCGTAAACGTTCAAGGGTTTGTAATCTTTACAATCGGGCTGCCAAGGTTTATCGCCTTGCCCGTCAAAGACGTAATCGGTCGATACATATAAGAGCTTACACCCAAGTTTTTTACACTCAACAGCTATATTTTTTGTGCCATCCGCATTTACAAGACGCACTTTTTCTTCATTATCTTCGGCAGCGTCAACGGCGGTCCATGCCGCACAATGAATAACGGCGTCGGGCTTAACGCGCCCCATTACTTCCGCAACTTTACAGCCGTCCGTTATATCCATTTCCGAAACGTCAAACCCGACCGCTTGACAACCCCGTTTTCTTAATTCGTTAACGACGTCGTATCCAAGCTGTCCGCTTACCCCGGTAACCAATACTTTCATTTATCTGCTACCATACATCTTTTCATAATAATTCTGATATTCGCCCGAAATTATCGTTTCCCACCATGCGCGGTTTTCCAGATACCACTTAACTGTTTTTTTAATTCCGTCGGCAAACTTCGTTTCGGGCAGCCAGCCCAATTCGTTATGGATTTTCGTAGGATCGATTGCATATCGCATATCATGCCCTTTTCTGTCCGCAACATAAGTAATAAGGCTTTCCGGTTTACCCAACTCCTTGCACACCAGCTTAACGATATCGATATTACGCATTTCGTTATGCCCGCCAACATTGTAAACCTCGCCCTCTCTGCCTTTATGAATAATCAAATCTATCGCCTTGCAATGGTCCTCGACATAAAGCCAGTCCCGCACGTTTTCACCGTTACCGTATACAGGTAAAGGCTTATCGTTAAGCGCGTTTGCAATCATAAGCGGAATGAGCTTTTCGGGAAAATGATAAGGTCCGTAGTTATTGGAACAGCGGCTTATGGTTACAGGCAATCCGTAAGTCCTATGATACGCCAAAACCAACAAATCAGCTGAGGCTTTAGAGCTTGAATAAGGGCTGCTTGTATGAAGCGGCATCGTTTCCGTAAAAAACATATCCGGTCTGTCAAGCGGCAAATCTCCGTAAACCTCGTCCGTAGAAACCTGATGATAGCGTTTTATTCCGTATTTTCTGCAAGCGTCCATCAAAACCGCCGTGCCTAAAATATTCGTGCGCAAAAAAATTTCAGGGTCCTCTATACTCCTGTCAACATGGCTTTCCGCCGCAAAATTTACGATTACGTCAGGCTTTTCCTCTTCGAAAAGCTTAAAAACAGCAGTTCTGTCGCAAATATCCGCCTTAACAAAACGGAAATTTTTATTATCCGCAACAGGTGCCAATGTTGAAAGATTGCCCGCGTAAGTCAGCTTGTCCAAACAAACAATTCTGTATTCGGGATATGCTTTAAGCATATGAAAAATAAAATTGCTGCCGATAAATCCGGCTCCGCCTGTAACTATTATCGTCATAAGTTTTCCTTTTTAACGGCGGCGTCCCGCCACTTTTTTCAAATGTTCGCCGTACGGAGATTTACCGTAGCTTTCCGCAATAGCAAGAAGCTGTTTGCCATCTATCCATCCGTTGCGGTAGGCTATTTCTTCGGGAGCCGATATCGTCACATCCTGCCTTTGCGAAAGCACCCTTACAAACTCAGCCGCCTCGAACAAGCTGTCCATTGTTCCCGTATCCAGCCACGCAAACCCTCTGTCTAAAAGCTGAACCGTCAAATCACCGTTTGCCAAATACATAGCGTTTAAATCTGTTATTTCCAGCTCGCCGCGTTCGGAAGGCTTTATTTCCTTTGCGAACTTTACAACGCGGTTATCATAAAAATATAATCCCGTAATGCAATAATTCGATTTCGGATTTTTCGGTTTTTCTTCAACCGACAAAACGTTGCCGTCATTATCGAATTCAACTATACCGAAACGCTGCGGGTCTTTTACTCCGTATCCGAAAATCGTTGCCTTTCCGTTTTCGGCGTTGTTTTTCGCCTCTTTCAGCATTTTTGTAAAGCCGTGCCCGTAGAAAATGTTGTCGCCCAAAATCATGGCTACGGTATCGTTACCTACAAACTTTTCACCTATAATGAAAGCCTGCGCCAATCCGTCGGGAGACGGCTGAACTTCATATTTAAGGTTTATCCCCATAGATTTTCCGTCGCCCAAAAGCTCTTTAAAGCGCGGAGTATCCTGCGGCGTGGAAATTATGAGTATTTCCTTTATCCCCGCCGTCATCAATACTGAAAGCGGGTAATATATCATTGGTTTATCATATACGGGCAACAGTTGTTTGCTCGTCACCCTTGTAAGCGGATACAGCCTTGTCCCGCTGCCTCCCGCAAGTATTATACCTTTCATGTTCCCTCCACGTCGCCGCCGTCGCTTTCAGTATTTAAATTTTCTTTATCGTCGGCAGACTGTTTAACTTCGGTCAACGGTTGTTCCGTTACATTTGTTTGCTTTCTTTTAAATAATCTATTGAATATTGCCTTTATCGACTTATAATTTAACGCACAATACAGCAAGAACAAACCGCTGTATACCGCCATGCCTATCCACAAGCTCAGCAAACAGGTGCATAATATAAAGCCGACGGTCATAACCGCTTCAAAAATAAATTCTTTTATTATCTTTACTTTTATAGTTTTTAAAACAAATATTTCGGAAAGCACCGAATTGAACATTATTACGCCTACCACGCAACACAGTAGCGCCGTTAAATTATTGAACACATATGCACATAAAACAAATAAAAGCGCGCCGAGCAAAATCGAAATGAAGTTCGCAAGCAGCATAAGCTTTTCTTTTCTGTACACCTTCAAATAATTGTTCGTCAGCAAACTTACTTTTGACGAAAATATAATTATCGGAAGCAAAATCCCGAGATAAACAAGACTGCTTGAATACTTCGGCAACCATAAATTTAAAATCCAGCACCCGACGAAATAAAATATCATTAAGAAGAACAATACCGGAGAAAGTATGTTTCTTATGCTTTTATACATCGACGGCAATTTTTCCGGCTCTATACGCTGTAAAGAAGGAAACAGTACAACGCTTATCGCAGAAACGAAAACAAGAAAAATATTAGAAACGCTGAATGCAAATGAAACTTTACCGAACAAAAGCTCGTCCCAGCGCCATTGTATTATCATTTTCGCACTGCCTATCATTAGCATTGCAGACCAGTTCGCCATCATCAGAATTATGCCCGACGATATATTCGTCTTTAATTCTCCGAACGAACTCTTCAAGCCGGTCGGTTTTCCGAAAAACAGCTCTTTATTAAAAATTATACCTATAACGATTCCTACCAAATCGCCGCACAAATCGGCTATGCAATACCAATAGAAATCATTGACCTTCAACGCCAACAGAACCGCGACGAACACGCCGTAAGTCAGCCTTTGTGCGATTATCAGAAAAACATACTTGTTTATTCTGTTGGTAATCTGGAACATATACGAACTGTAAGTAACCAGATTTTTCGTTATTACCCCAACGGCTACAAGAATAAATATTACGTTATCGGGCGCGTTTACAGCCAGCATGCATACAAGCGCCATTAAAACCGTAATAACGCTTGTAAAAACAAGCAGGATTATAAGCTGAGAACGAAGCTTCGACTTTTCCAACTCTTCATAATCGTACTTGGAGTACCTTAGTACAAGTCCGTCCAACAAGCCGAAATGCAATACGCCTACGTACCCCACATACAAAACGTACATCTGCCAATACGCGTATTGAAATTCGTCGATAAACCTCGGCACGATAAGCGTTAAAACAAAGCTTACCGCCAGCGATATAATTTGCGCCAATATCGAATAAACTACGTTCTTCGCAAATTTTTTTGTGGTTATAGTTTCTGCCATAAGTAAATATTACTTGTTTTTCCGCATATCGTTAATCATTTTTTCAAAAGACGACAAAAGATCCGTTTCCGCTTTAAACCCCAAAGAATTGAGTTTTTGAGCAGAAAGATTCATTTTAAGGCTCGGCGCATATCCGAATTTATTAATATCGTCCGTTGCGCAAACGCGCACCTGTATACCGTTTCCCAATTTATCCGCAACCATGCAAGCCATATCGTATACCGAACAATAAGTATTTTCGTTCGCCGCATTATAAGCTTCACCGGTTTTTCCTTCATAAAGAACGGTTAATATCGCGTCGGCGGCGTCTTTTGTATAAAGATAATTTCTCTCTGTTTCGCCTTTTGTATTTAATACTATATCACGCTTTTCTATTACGCATCTGGCAAGTTCTGCAAACAGCCTGCCGTCGTTATAATCCACCCCTTCGCCGAAAGTCTGTGTTAAGCGTACGACCTTTGCGGGCACGCCGTATTCGTGAGCATAAGACGCGCAAAGACATTCGCAAAGTCTTTTGCTTTCAGGATAGCTGGAGCGCACTTGCATCGTATCTATATTTGTCGGCGAAATTTCGGTGATTTTTTCTCTTGTCGCAGGAGAACCGTATACCTCCATAGTGGAAAGATATACAAAACCTTTAACTTTATTTTTTAAAGCAAAATCCAATACTTTTTTTGTGCCCTCAACAGCGCTTAAAATAACCTCTACAGGTTGCGTAACAAACGCTTTGCTTGCAGTCTGGTTTGCACAATGAATAACATAATCCGCAGAAATATCTTCCGCTATCAAATCGCAAACGTCGCAAACAATATAGCTTAAACACTCCTGCGGCAAATCCCAAAATAATTTCCGCGCTTTTGCTTCGTTTCTGACAAGCGCAACCACTTGCACCGGATTTTCGCTTTGATGCAATAACAGAGAGCGGACAAGCGTACTCCCTATCAATCCCGTTGCGCCTGTTATAAAAATCTTTGCGCCATCGAATTCAGACAAATTCAATTGTTAATTCTCCCCTTCAAACCCGTAAATCTGAGCGTCCTCTTTAGCGTCGAGTATCGCGCGCATAGTATAAAAATCGTCCGGCGTGGTTATCTTTATATTTTCATAAGGTCCGTCAACCATATACAAAGTATAGCCGTAATTTTTCATTAAGGTGCAGGAATCTATAAAATCGGTTTTATTTTCGCTCAAAGCCTTTTCATGCGCCGACAAAATATCTTTAAGCCAAAAGCTTTGCGGAGCTTTTGCTACCCTCGATTGCTCTCTTGAAGGCACTTGCTCGATACAGCCCTTGCCATCCACAACAACTATTGTTTCTTTGACTATTCCCGCGGTTATCGCCGAGCCGTTTTTCACCACGCAATTGATATTTTCCGAAAGCAATTTAGAGTTAATAAGCGGTCTCACGCCATCATGTATTAAAACTACCGCTTCATTCCCTGCGGCAACTTCATTTGCCGCGCACAAGCCGTTATAAATAGAAAGCTGACCCGTTTTGCCTCCCGCAACAATCTTTCTGACTTTTTCTATGCGGTATTTGTAAATTAATTTTTTTAAATACGGTATCCATTCTTCCACACAGGCTATTACTACGTCGCTTATGTCCGGGTTTTGCTCAAAATGTTCCAGCGTGTGAATTATTATAGGCTTATCGTGAACTTTAAGAAACTGCTTAGGGATTTCCTTGCTGCGCATTCTGCTGCCCACCCCGCCGGCAAATATAACGCCTATATTTTTTGTTTTATTCATTATAAATATTAATTCCTTTGTATGCAATTCTTCTCATTGAGCACTCTGATTTTATTTCTTCCAAAAACTAAAACATATATAATCAGAGGCCACACTAATTCATATATAAATCCCAGATGAAATCTTCTAAATAACTGTTCCAAAATAGGGAAAAATATTATCGGGTAAATTAAAAAGCTGTATACTATCCAGGAAAAACTGTACTTATTTTTAATTGCTTTTACATACAGCCATTGATAAAACAATCCGATTAAAAAAGGAAAAATTATAACGCCGAAATAGCCGAAATCTTCAACAAAAGGTTTTAACGCCGTATAAATATTTGACGAATAGAAATATCCGTTTGCCGAAGTATATTCAATAAACGGGTCTATTCTGTTAACCGAGCCCTGCAAACTAATGCCGAAAGGCTTTAATATTGCTCCGATTGTGGTAATTAACTGTGTAAAGGTCGACTGTCCGTACTTAAGCTGACCATCAAAATTATTTATCCAGATATTGAAATTATTTAAACCCGAACCGCCGTAAATACTTAGCGAAACAGTAAAATCAGAAGTATATTGCTTCATTTTTCCCATAATGAAAAACAGTAAAAATATCACTGCCGCCATTACGACTAAGCCAAAAATAATACGGACGTTTATCTTTTTGCCTTTTTTATAGTCGAAATTGTTGTAATAAAAAAACATCCACAAACAAACGAAATAAATTCCGTATCTTAAAAATATATTTCTGTCCGTCGTAATTAAAGCGGCAACAAAAAATATAATTATAGGAATAATAATTTTAATAAAACTGATTTTGTCCGATTTAGAGAAAAATTTCAAAAATAATCTGAAAGTATTTATATATGCTATTGCGCGTACTACCTGGAAAAACTGATTGAATATTAACCCCGGGGAATAATCTTCGTTAGCCGTTTTATTATAAATATCGCGCAACATCTCGCCAAAAGAATTACCGGTTGAATCGGCAATCAATTTCACAATATAAAAAACCGCCAACAAAAGAGATAAAATCAGAAACAAATTCGCAGGATAACTTTTTTTATATTGCACGTCTTTCAAAGCCAAAACTGCAGAATGTTTTACTTCTCTTTTTTGGGTTAAATTTATCATTGCAGTGCCAACGCCAAAAGCCCCCAGCGCAGTGGTTAAATATAAAATAAACTTACCGCTTATATCTACTTCCCAGTTTTGATAATTTAATAAAACGATTATAAAAGTGGCGAACGTCATTGCGCATAGCAAAAACCATGGAGAAAGAAACATCTTTCTCCCGGTTATATAAGCTATAAAAACAAATACCGCCAAAACGGCTAACATTAAAATCGCCATGAATTTATTGCCCGCTATCTAAAACAATCCCAAAGTAACTTTACAAACAAACCCTAAATAACTTTCTCCGGTGTAAGACCTTAATTCTTTATGTGCTTTTATTAATTTTCTCTTGTTCCTTAATTTCTTTGCATTTGCACAAACTTTTAAAAACGGATATTTTTCAACCTGCTCAGGGAATTTTAAGCAAATTTCCTGAGCTAATTTACTGCGCCCGTTCCTTAATTTTTTATTTGATAACTTTTTTGTTCTTTCTTTTATTCTTTTGCTTAAACTGCTTTTACCGGCCCCGACAACGTTGTTTTCATGTTGTCTGTATTTAATAAACGACCTTTTATCATAGACAATTCCGTCATATACTGAGGCAACCATTGCAAGCCACACGTCATGAATACGATTATTAAGCAATTCTTCAGACGGACGACGGCTTTCTTCAATCAGTATCCTATAAAAATCGTTAGTTACAACCATAGTGCAACCCGCTATCATATTTTTCTCCAAAATACTGACGGGCGTCATATGAATTTTACAATTTTCATCATATCTCAAACCCAAAGAATTTCCGTTTTTATCCACGTTTTCCTGATTAGACGCATATAAAAACTTCCCGCTTTTTTGAAGAAGCTCTGTTGCCTCAAAAAGCTTTTTACTTTCCCAAATATCGTCCTGGTCGGCGAAAGCATAATAATCGAACGTATCCGGGGCTGAATACAGCAAATTCATAAAGCTGTTGCCAACGCCTGCGTTTTCGGCAAAATCCAAATTAATTACGTCATATTTTTCCGCATATTCGGTTAATATTTCCTTCGTATTATCAGAAGAACCGTCGTCGCGAACAAATAATCGGACATCAACGTTTGACTGATTTAAAATGCTGTCAATTTGCTCACGCAAATATTTTTCACCGTTATATGTGCTCATTAAGACTGCAACAGTTTTCATTTTTCTTCCTTGTAATACGCTTTAAACATATGGTGGGAAACCCTCTTTTCTTCGGGTGGCAATTTCATATAATCGCCGTATATGCTTGAAAGATAAGTATCGTATGAGGATATCGCCTTAAAATTATTGCCTTCAAACGGCAAATCTATATATTCCGTAAAAACTTTTTGCGGTAAAATCTCTTTTTCACGATACGCTCCGCCTACCGCCGCGGCATATTTTACAGAATTAAAATCTATCTTTTTATATTTTTTTTGTATTTTGTTAAACAGACGGGCTTTATTTACGAATCTGCTCAACACAAAAAAAGCAAAACGGAAAGGCTCGTAATACCAAGCGTGGGTTTTGGATTTGAAAAACTTTTTCCATTGAGCCGCAACCAACAGATTGCGCTTGAAAGAAGTTGAATTAAAAGCTTTTTTAGCAGATTTAAACGTATTACCCAAGCCGTCTATCGGGAAAATATCGATAAATACTCCCGTTTGTTTTTCGTTATCGGCAATATTATCGTTTTCCAAAACCGTATCGGGATTGTAAACCTTTGCAGATAAATCCACATAAGTTTTGTCATTGCCGAAATACTGTACCGCAAAAGGCACGTCATGTGTCTCGCAATACGATAAAAATGCTTCATAATCGGGGCGCGGCATCATAATATCTATATCGTCGTCCCAAGGAATAAAACCTTTATGGCGCACAGCACCCAACAGCGTGCCCCCGCCCAAAGAATATCTCAGATTTTCCTGCAAGCAAATTTTATGAACATCCGATAATAATTCAACTTCAAGCTTCTTTAGTTGTTCTAAATTTATTTCTGTTTTCATTTTTTACCGTTTTTATTCTTCTTTCTTAACACGGTTTTATATAAAATTTTCTTTACCCATACAGGAGTTATTACAAAAAAGAAACATCTGCAATTGCTGATAAACGCCGTAAAACGCGAATGTTTATGATTTTTTACTAAATATTTCTGGTCTTTTGTCCAGTCTTTATAAATTCTGAAATCATTTCTTCTGCCCACCATATTATTCCCGACGCGGGCATTGCACAAAACGTCTTGTATATTATAGAAAACAGCCCCTTGCACCCACATATGGGCATATAAAGAATAATCCTCGTTAACCGTATCTCTGCCGTATCCGCCTGCCTTAATAACTTCGGATTTCTTCATCATTACCGTCATATTGTTTATAGGATTTTTTTTGCGGAACGTCTTAATTATTTCATCGTGCTTTTCAGGCACAATCCTTAAAGAATGCGGAGAGGACGGGTCGGAATCGAATTCCGCTATCCACCCCCCTACAACGCTGACGTCTTTATATGTTTCAAATATTTCAAGCTGCCTTTCAAATCTGTTTGGAATACATATATCATCGGAATCCATTCTGGCAAAAAGCTCATTATTTATATACTCAAAGCCTATTGCAGAAGCCTTGCTTTGCCCTTGATTAACGGGGGAATAAATAACTTCGACGATATCCTCAAACAAAAGCTTGTACTTTTTTATAACGTTATCCAGATTTTCAGGGATAGGCCCGTCAACGACAAGCACGAATTGATTTGGCTTACACGACTGGTTTATCAAAATGCTCTGTAAAGACGCATCCAAATATTCAGGCGTTTCTCCGCGGTAAGTTGTCATCAATACAGAAAATTTTTCCATTTCGCTCCTCAATAAATTGCTTCAATCCAATCCTTGAATTTCTCATCTTTCCCTTTGGCGATATCAAGGTACTTTTTATGGATTTTATCAGTAATAATTCCGCTTTCGCCATTACCCACAACATATTTGTCAACTGAAATTACCGGGGTAACCTCCATTGCGGAACCGCACAAAAACGCTTCGTCGCAGGTATACAATTCGGTTCTGTCTATACTTCTTTCAACAACCTGAATTTTCAAAATTTCTTTCGCAATTTTAATTACGGTATCCCTAGTTATGCTTTCCAACACGCTGTCGGTAAGCATAGGAGTAACCAAAACGCCGTTCTTTACCATAAAAAAGCAAGACCCGGGGCCTTCGGAAACTTTACCCGCCTCGTTCAAAAATATACAGGTGTCATAACCGTTTCTTAAAGCCTCTCTTTGCCCCATTCTGCTGTTTATATAATTTGCGCCGCATTTAATTCTCGGCGATAAAGTGGTGTCGCTTATCCTCCGCCACGAAGTAATACAACAATTCAGACCTTTTTTGTTATATTCTTTACTCATTCTCCCTTTGGGAATAGGCGCCACAAACATTTCCACAGGTTCTTCAGACCCCCACGAGCCGAACCCGTCAACAAAAAGAGTTTGTCTTACGGAAATGTTTTCATAATATTCGTTTGCCTTTACAACATCCGTCAACGCCTTTTTCATTTGTTCCTTTGTGTAAGGGCAATTAATCTGCAAAAGCCTTGCCGATTTCACAAGGCGGTTATAGTGGTCTTCAAGGCGGAAAGCGTACAGTTGTTTTTGTTCATCGTTCCAATAACAAGGAATTCCTTCAAAAACGTTTAAGCCGAATTGCGAAGTCGGCGTCAAAACGTTTATCTTTGCGTCGTTAACGTTAAGAATTTCGCCTTTAAACCAGATTAATCTATTAGCAATATCATACTTCATTTTCTTTTTCTCCCGCTTCCTTGTATTCAACGGTATCCGCTTCTCCGTCGTCGGGCAAATGAGCTATGCGGATTATTTCTTCTTCCGCACGCTTTGCCGCCTCCGCATCGTCAAGCGTTTCGTCTGCTTTACTTTCATAAATATCTTCTTTCTTGAAAACCTTAATTACAGAAAGCCACAATATTCTTATATCGGTAAAAATACCGTGTTTTTTAAAATTATCTATATATTCGTTATCGAAATTTACTTTTTCATCCCAGCTTATATCGTTACGTCCTTTAACCTGTGCAAGCCCAGTCAAGCCGGCCTTCATTTCAAAGCGTTTTTTATACCTTTTATTCAAGGTATCGAAATCACCCAATTCATATACTACACAAGGTCTGGGTCCCACAACCGACATATCGCCTTTCAATATGTTAAACAACTGCGGCAGCTCGTCAATACTGCTGTTACGCAAAAATCTGCCCACCTTTGTTACTCTCGGGTCATCTTTATAGTTAAATAGCCCTGCGCCTGATTTTTCGGCGTCAACTACCATTGACCTGAATTTAAGCATTTTGAACACTTTACCGTTTTTGGTTCTGCGCTCCTGCTTAAAAAAAACGGGGCCCTTTGAATCGCATTTAATCGCTAGCGCAACAATCAACCAAAGCGGCGTAAGCAATAAAACCGCGAACAAAGAAGAAAAAATATCAAATAATCTTTTAAAAAACTTTGCAATTATAAACATAAATCAAAACGCAAACGTATGAAACAAATCGTCGAACACTTCGCCGCGCTTTATTAATTTAACTTCGCCGCGGCTGATATCTATTACAGGAAAATTAGGAAGAATGAACGGAGGCTTTAACACCACCGAATACGACCCGACGTTTCCGAATACAACAAAATCTCCTTGTGCAAGCTTGCCGTCGTAATGGCGGTAAAGATAATCCGATTCTATACAAGTAAAACCCCCGAAATCCAAATCGCTGTATTCTTCGGGTTTATTCTCACCCGTTGCGATAACCGTTATCGGCGGATTTTTTTTGTTCAATGTCGGGTTAATATTGTAAATGCTTCCCAACAAGGTCGCAATTGCTTTCCCCCTTACATTTTTAATATTTACAACTTTAGAAGCAAACTTCATACAGTCGCCTACAAGCGCGCTTCCCGGCTCGATTAAAAGCAACGGCTTGTTTTCACAATTTTTAAAGCGTTCGGCAAACAGCGGAGCAACTTCTTTTGCATATTCCTCATAAGAGGGAATATAAGAATCAAACTGGCTTTTTAAGCTGTCGTCCATTTTGCCGAAAAGCCCGCCGCCCAAATCTATATGCTCGGGAATAAGCTTCAGCTTATCAAGCAAATCAAGCATCTTTTTCGCACGCGGACGCCAAGTTTCAAGGCTGCGGGTGGCAAAGTGGCACTGTATCCCTATAAGATTGATATTTTCCGTTTGCCGCACAAGCTTCAAAATATCGGCAAAATTGTCGTCATCTATATCAAAACCAAAACGCGATACAACGCCGTCGTTAACGTCGAAATTAACTCTTATCCCTAAATTCAAAACGTGTTCGGGATGCCGTGCCGCTATTTCTTTTATTTTTTCCGCCTCATAAACAGAATCCAGATTAACCGTTCCGCCAAGCAATAAAAGCTCTTCCGCTTTTTTATAATTTTTATAAGGGCCGTTCCAAATGATTTTATTCGGAGCCACACCTATACGCAAAGCAATTTCCGCCTCCATGTCGGAAACGACTTCGGCATAACCGCCCAAACGGTCAACGATTTTACACAACTCGGGGGTATAATTAGTTTTATACGAATACGCAATATTGAAACACGGATAAATATCCGTGAAAGCTTTTTTCAGCTCAATATAGTTTTTTTCAAATTGAAAGCTGTCCAACAAATAAAACGCGTCGCCGAATCTGTTTGTTAAATCACTTAATAATTTCTTATCCATTCCGATTACCCGTCCTTATGTTTTCAACGATGGTATTAACACAGTCCTGCACCGCTTTTCTGTTTTCTTCAAGCTCATGTAAAGCGGCTTTATCTGCAATATTTTCAAAATCCCTCAATTTTTTCATATTCTCTTTGAATGTGCTTTCAACTTCTTCTATTGTTTCTGTTAATTCCGTATTGCAAAAGCTTCTTGATAAAATCGCACGCGTAGAACCTAAGCGGTAGTGTTCTAAAATTATCTTTTCGGCAGGTAATAGCCCTTGTCCTATCTTTGCAATACCTCCGAATCCGTACAAAATTCCCGCTTGCTTTATTTTTTTGCAAATACTTTCCACAGTACCGTCGGTTAACAGTTCGAACATAAAAGTTAAGCCGTAGCTCAGATGCAAATCGTTTAACCCTATATGGATTTCATCTATCCCTTTTATTTTCAAAACATCGTCAAGGCAAGATACCGCCTCTTTTGTTTCAAGCAAAAGCACCGTTTTTGCACGGCAGCCGACAGCACGGATAAATTTTTCGACTTCCCCAACGGTTTTCCACATCGGCAACATAACGAGCCGGGCTCCGGAGTTTATTACCCGATAAATTTCTTCCTCCGAATTCTCATTCCACGGGTTAACTCTGACCAACATTTCGGCAGTGCTCAAAAGGGGTGCGATATTTTTTATATCGCTAATGCTGTGATGCGATTTTACGGAATTAATATTTTTCTGTCTTTCTTCTTTGCCCAAAGTTTCAAGATCTATCCAAATACGGTCAACCCCATATTTCTCAGCAATCAAAGCAACCTGCGGATTGTTCGTTATATACATTAATTTCAGCGGCATATTAAACAATTCTCTGTTAATCTACTTTAATTTAAATTATACTATAATAGTGTAAGAAAATCAATTGAATTCAAATATTTTGCAATTTATTTTATTATGATTCAAACCATCGGCAATTATATAAAAATAAACAGTCCGCCAGAATTTCCGAACTGTTAATTTTATACGTTTATTCTCGTTCCGATTTATAAATGCCGGTCAATATATCCACGCATTTTTCAATCCCGAGCTTTCCGCTGTCAAGCGCGATATGATAATTCGCCGCAACGCCCCACTCGGTTTCCGTGTATTTTTTATAATACGCAACCCTGCGTTTATCCTTGTCTTTTAAACGCTTTTCGGGCTTATCCGTCTGTTCGCCGTATTCCCGCACAATGCGCTCCGCCCTGAACTTATCGTCCGCATGGATAAACACTTTCAAAACGCAGTCCATATCTTTTAAAATATAATCCGCACACCTGCCCACTATAACGCATGGACTTTTCGCAAGCTCCAAAATAATTTTGCGCTGCTCCACCCAGATTTTATCCTGATTGCTCATGCCTTCGAAGCGGTTAGCGCTTTCAAGCGCCCGCCCCAGCCACGTTTTATGCGCCGCATATTCGCCGTGGCTTTCAATATATTCCTCCGCAAATCCGCTGTTCTGCGCCACTTGCTCTATAATCTCTTTATCGTAACAAGGTATGCCGAGCCTTTTTGCGGTTTCCTTTCCAATGGTTCTTCCACCGCTGCCGAACTGCCTTGAAATAACTATTACCCCGCCGTTTTTTTCCATATCAAAAACCCCCATTAAATATCAGATAAACTCTTTTATAACCTCTGTAACTCCGTAAACAAGCGATTTATCCACGCCCGCAACCAAAAACATACGGTTAATCACGTCGTCCTCCGTTTCGCTTTCGGGATAACGGATATACAGCGTAAGTTTATTTTCCGTCACATTAACTTTTTGTATACGATATTGCCCTCCCCAAGAACTTCTGTAAAAGGCACAAACCACAAACGCTTTATCCGCAAAATATACGTCGGTATAACCGCGCAATGTTTCTCCGGCAATCGTATCGTAATAATTATATTCGTTATTTTTGTCAAAAAAATCGTAACCGTTCCGCAAGCATTCCCGCTTAAACTCTCCAAAAGAATTACAAACGGCAATAAAATCATTGCCACCGTCCGCCGCGCCGTACAAAGTGTCCTCTGCTACAACTTCACAATTATCAACAATTAAAGGAGGCTTTTCGCTTTGCTCTTCATTGTTACAAGCAACTACAAACAAACCGAATATCCCTACACACGCGGCTACCGATAAACAAAATATCTTTCTTATATGCTTATAAACAATCCCGTTATCCATAACTTAATTTAACTTTTATATCGGCATAATTACAATCGGTCAGTTTAATTGTTAAGCAACGCTTTGTCATAGACAACGTCAACGAAGCCGTTAAACCGTTAAGTTTTTTCTCCGATTAGTGCAAAATTTCTATGGTTATTTCTCCGTCGTTGCTTTTGATTGTTTTCAATTTACAATCAAAAATGTGTTTCGTTCTCAGACGAATATTCTTCTTCTATAACATTTTCGGCTTTGTCGGCAATCATTGCATTATACTGCCCCCCCCAAACACTCAGGCAGAGCCGGGCAAAATAACTGTTGCAAAACCAAAATCGACGTTAATTTTATAGCATAAGCTTTTTATAATTAAATTTTATAATAAGTTTCCCGCACTGTCAATAAGCAAATAACAAAATCTGGCATAAAAAACGCGGAATAATCCCCGCCCCGACGCGCAAAATACTATCAGACGGAGGAAAGTTATGCAATTTGACAAAACCAAAACTTATCACAATCTTGCAAGAAGCTTTGCCGGCGAAAGCCAGGCGGGAATGAGATATCAGCTCATTGCAAAACAGGCTACGGCTCAGGGATACGTTACCCTTGCCGATACCGTTAAAGCTCTTGCCCACAACGAAACGGAACACGCGAGAAGATTTTTCGAAGAGCTTTCCAAGCGCGGCGAATACCTTGAAAATATAGTTCTCGACGCAGGTTATCCCTTTCACAGCGGCGACCTCGGAGAAAGCTTAAAGCTTGCCGCAGACGACGAAAGGCACGAACACGAAACAATCTATCCCGCTTTTCAGAAGGATGCCGAAGAAGAAGGTTTTAAAGATATTGCCAACCTTTTCAAACTCGTAGCGCAGGTGGAAGTAAGGCACGAAATGATATTTAAGTATCTGCACGAAGCGTTCACTAAAGGCGTTTTGTTCAGCAACGAGGCCCCCATTCTCTACGTATGCAGCGAGTGCGGATATATGCATACTTCTACAAAGGCGTGGAGCGTTTGCCCGCTTTGTCAATCAAGCCAAGGCTACGTTGAATTGCACGTCCCGTTTGAAAAGGAGAAATTATGAGAAAGACCAACGAAAACAAGCAGACCAATTCTACTAAGAACTGTTCTAACAAAAGCGAAAGCAAAAACGTAAAAAACTGCGGCGGTAAGGGTTGTGGCAAAAACACGAAAGCCGATAAGTAAGTTTAAAGACTGCTTTGACCCTAACGGTAGTTATACAGGCTCTCCCATAGACGGCGGTCAACCCGTTCAGGACGCGGACGACCTGTAAAAAAAGGCGCGGAACGATTATTCGTTCCGCGTTCTTCTTTATTAAAAAATTACAATTGCCGCGCAAATATGCTTCAACAAACGCTATTTATAATATCGCGTCAATAAACTCTTCGGGGTCGAAAAGCTCCAGATCCTCGATTTTTTCCCCCACGCCGGAAAAGATTACGGGGATTTGCAATTCACTGCAAAGCGATATAACAAAGCCGCCCTTTGCAGAGCTGTCAAGCTTTGTAAGCACTATTCCGTCAAGCTCTACAGCCTCGTTGAAAATCGCCGCCTGGCTTATCGCATTATTGCCTGTGGTTGCGTCTAAAATGAGCAGCTTATAAAAGTTAGCCGCAGGATATTCCCTCGTCACCACGCGCGACATCTTTTTAAGCTCTTCCATAAGATGCGCTTTAACGTGCAAGCGCCCCGCCGTATCTATAATGACAACGTTCGTTCCCTTGGCTTTTGCAGAGGTCAATGCGTCGAACACCACAGCCGAAGGGTCGCTCCCCTCCTCGTGCTTTACTATGCGTACCTTCGCACGCTCCGCCCAAACCGTAAGCTGGTCTGCGGCTGCCGCGCGAAACGTATCCGCCGCCGCAACGGTAACCGTTTTCCCCTGCGACAAAAAGTAATTGGCAAGCTTGCCCACGGTGGTGGTCTTTCCCACTCCGTTCACACCGACAAGCATAATAACCGCGGGATATTGTATTTCGGGAATATCCGCCTCGGTCAGCTTTTCCTCCAAAACGTCCTTTAAAAGGTCTGTAACGAATTCTTTGTCCTTTATTTTATCGTGCTTAGCCTCGGCGCGTATCTCGTCCACAACGTCCTCGGCGGTAGTAACGGATATATCCGCGCCTATTAAAATTTCTTCGAGCCCGTCGTAAAATTCATCGCCTATTTTGTTTTTTGAAAACAACCCCGAAAGCGCGGAAGAAAGCCCCTCCCTCGTCTTTTTGAGCGCGTTTTTTAATTTTGAAAATATCCCCATAAGCCACCTTCATTTTTCCGCAAATATCAGTTTAATCATGCACGACAATGCACTGTTACAACAATTTACCGCGCAACGATTTTATTCTTTACGTTTGCCATCTTTAATCTTTTCGATTTACAAAATCAAACGCCGCACAACGCAGGCAAAATTTCAAAAAAAGTCAATTGCCCCGCATATATGCCTCGTTATTACATAATGGTGTCGCCGCCAAGCTTTTCGGCAACCTCCGAAAGCTTTACCGAAACAACCTTTGAAACGCCCTTTTCTTCCATGGTTACGCCAAAGAGAATATCCGCGCTTTCCATGGTGGGCTTACGGTGGGTAATAACTATAAACTGCGTGTCCGTCGCAAACTTTTTAAGATACTTTGCGTAACGCGCAACGTTCGCCTCGTCGAGCGCCGCTTCGATTTCGTCAAGCACGCAGAACGGCATGGGGCGCATGCCTATAATCGCAAACAAAATCGCAATAGCCGTAAGCGCTCTCTCTCCGCCCGATAACAGCGAAATTTTTGAAAGCTTTTTACCGGGAGGGCACGCTATAATTTCAACACCCGCGTTTAAAGGGTCGTCGCAGTCGGTATAATCGAGCTGAAGCTCCGCCTTGCCGCCTCCGAAAAGCTCTTTAAAAGTATGCTTGAAGTTCTCGTTTATGGTGTTGAAGCCCTCGTCGAAAATCTTCAACATCTCCGCGCGGATATCGTCCAGCGCGGTAGTTAAATCGGAAATAGCCTTTTCCATGTCGTCGCGGTCGGCCACCATTTTTTCATAATGGGCGGAAAGCTCGTCGTATTCTTCAACCGCGTTGTGGTTTATCGCGCCGAGCATTGTAAGCTGCCTTTTGCAATTGGCTATCTGCGCGTTAGAGGTGGAAATATCGTAATCCTCTTCCTTGAATTCAAGGCAACCCTCGTAATCGAGCCCGTATTCTTCCTCTATACGCTGGCGCAGATATTCCAAATCGCTGTCAATCTTTGTCAAAGCCATATCTAGGTTGTGCGACTTGGTCACCAAATCCTCGCGCTCGGTTATACTGTCAAGCCTCTCCACGTCGGTCTGTTTGATACGCTCGTTCAAAGTGTTTTTGGATTGGGTAACTTCTGCAATCTGTCTGCGCAAATCGTTAACAACCTTCTGCTCCTCTTCGGTAAGCGCGGTCTTTTCCGCCTGCGCGTTCAGCGTTTCGATTTCGTGCTGAATTGCCGGTATGCTTGCGTTAATCCTTTCTATCTTTTTATAATGCTCGTCTTTCTCTCTTTCAAAACGCGCAACGTTCTCGTTTGCCGACTGCAAAGCGGAATTAAGCGAAGCTATCTCCACGCGCAAGCCGTTCAGGCTTTCCTGCTTTTGGGCGCGCTCGTCGCGGAGCTTATCGTATTCCGCGCTCATATCGTCCATCGCGTTGGAAGCCATATCCGATTGCTGCGTCAGGCTGTGAGCCCCTTGCGTAACGCCGGAATACTCGCTGTCAAGCCCCGCAAGCCTCTGCTTCAAAGCCGCAAGCGACTGATTGTAAGCCGCGTATTCGCTTTCCGCGTCGGTTACGCTGTTCATCAGCGCGGATTGCTTTTCGGTAACGGAAGCAAGCTCCAGCCTTGCGTTCTGCAACTTGGTGCGAAGCTCGGAAAGCTGCCCCGCCGCCTCCGCCTTGATTTTGCCAAGCTCGGCTTTCTTGCTCTCCGCGCGGAGCAAAAATTCTTTCTTTGTTGTTACGCTCTCTTCAAGCTCTTTGATCCGCCTTTCGTTAGCAAGCAGGTTACCCGCGGCGTCCTTTCTCGAACCGCCAGTCATAGAACCGCTCGTCGCAATCAAATCGCCGTCGAGCGTAACTATCTTGAAAGCGCGCGGATATCGTCTTGCTATCTGCGTTGCGTTTTGTATATTATCGACAATAAGCGTATTGCCTAAAAGATTGTGTATAACGTTTTCAAACTGCTTATCGTATTTTACGAGATTAATAGCATATCCCACCGCACCTTTATCCCGCACGGCGGCTTTAATCATATCGTTTTCGTATCTGGGCTTTAACGCGTCGATAGGCAAAAACGTCACCTGTCCTGCACGGTTTGCCTTTAAGTATTCTATAAGCTCCCTCGCGTCGTCGCGTGTTCCCGTAATAACGTTCTGCATCGCCCCGCCGAAAGCCGTTTCAATCGCCACCTCGTAATCCCTTTCACAGCTTACTACGTCGGCGATAAGCCCCTTAATCTTTTCCGTAAGGCGCACGTTCGACTTCGCGTCGCTTAAAAGCCTTTTTACAGAGTATATGTATCCGTCGAACCTGTCGCGAAGTCCGCGGTAAGTCTGTAAGCTTTCGTTTAAACTGCCTATTTGCGCCCGCGTATCGTATTCCTGTTTTATCAAAAGCTGCAGCTTTTCTTCGCTCTGGTTTAAATTCTGTTCCGCCTCCGATAAAAGAGCGTCCTCGTTTCCAAGGAAGTTCGCAAGCGAATTTCCCCTTTCGATACTCTTTTCATAAGCCGCGCGCGCCTTATCCCTGCGTTCGCGGATTTTTAACATTTCCGCTTCAATCTCGCCCAAACGCTCGGCAAGAAGCTGTTTCTGCGCCTCGAGCGAGCCCATATTCTTGCGCATTTCGGAAAGGTCTTTAAACGTATCCATAACCTTCTTTCTGTGCTCGCCCGTCTGGTATTCGTAATCGGAAATCTTTTTTGAAAGCTCGTCCGCAACCTTTTGCAAAGCCTCCGTCTGAGCCTGCATTTTTGCAATTCTCTCTTCGTTTTTGCCTTTAAGCGCCTGCGTTCTGCGGATTTCGAGCTCCAGCTCTTCTATACGCTTTGTTGAAAACGCTATATCCTCCTGCGCGGAGGCAAGCTTCATTTTTACAGATTTCGCACGCTCGGTGTATAGCTTCGATTCCCCGCTCTTATGCTCTATGCCTACTTCGTAACGGCGGATTCTGTCGTTCAAATCCTGTAACGTAACGTCGGCGGCGTCAAGCTCCTGACGGCAATCGTGATATTCTTTAAGCAGCTCGTCCATACGCACCGCCAAAAATTCGATGCGCTCGTCTATTTTATTTTTCTTGTCGGTTATCTTCTGCTTTTCGCCCTCTGCTCCGTCGTGGCGGATTATGTATAAGTTTGTTTCGTGCTTTTTTAATTCCGAATACAGCTCGCGGTATTTAATCGCGTTCTCCGCAGCTTTTTTAAGGGGATTTAACTGCCTTTCCACTTCCTGCATACGCTGTGCGTGCACAAACAGATTATCCCTCGCGCCGTTAAGCTTTCTTTCCGCGTCGGCTTTTCTGTCCTTGAAAACCACAATGCCCGTGGCTTCCTCGAATATCGAACGTCTGTCCTCGGGCTTTGCGTTCATTATCTGCTCGATACGTCCCTGACCGATAATCGAATATCCCTCTTTCGCCGCGCCAGCGCCGTGCAAAAGCCCCGTCAACACCTTCATACGCGAAGGCTGTTTGTTCAAAAGATATTCGCTTTCACCGTCGCGGTAAAGGCGGCGCGTCATCTCGACCTCGTCGCAGTCTATATCGAAAATACGGTTTGTATTGTCAAAGGTAAGCGTAACCTCGCACATCGACATCTGCCTGCGCGACTGGGTTCCGCTGAAAATAACGTCAAGCATCTGCGAACCGCGCATCATCTTCGCCGACTGTTCGCCGAGAACCCAGCGTATAGCGTCGGCAACGTTGGATTTACCGCAGCCGTTAGGACCGACTATACAGGTAACCCCCTCGCCGAGATTTACGGTAGTTTTATCCGCAAAGGATTTAAAACCGATTAATTGTATCTGTTTAAAAGTAATCATAAATAACCTTATTTGCCGCCCCCAACGCCGTGGGCGTAATTAAAACACGCAGTTAATTGTTTTTCAGATATGCCAACGCGGATTGCGCCGCGTGCTTTTCTGCTTGCTGTTTTGATTTTGCAAAGCCCTCGAACGTTTTGCCCGCAACCGTTAAAACCGTTTTGAATTCGGGCTGTTTAGCCGTGCCGATATCCCGCGTCAGATATTGCGCCTCTTCTCCGCGCTTTGCCAAAAGCTCTTGCAGCTCGCCCTTATAATTTACGTCTTTGTAGTTATAGTCGAGCGTTGAATTTACGAAATTTTTCACCGCAGCCATTCCGCCGTCCAGATAAACGGCAGCCACAACAGCCTCGTAAGCAGAAGGCACGGCTTTCTTGTTTTTGGTATCGCCGCAGCCTTTTATCAGGTTACCGTCAAGCCCAAGCTTTCTGGAAACTGTTTCAAGCGAATTATCGCAAACAAGCCCTGCGCGTTTTTTTGTCAGAGCGCCCTCGTCGGAAGCCAATCCGAAAATATGCTCCGATACGATAAATTCCAAAACCGCGTCGCCGAGAAATTCAAGCGACTGATTATTGAAATTATTATCAGCCGAAGAAAGCGTCAAAGCCCTGCGCAAAAGCTCTTTATCTTTAAAAACGTAATTTAACTTTTTTTCAACCTCGGAAAAATCCATTTACTGCTCCGGAATAAGCGAAGAAAAATCCGCGCTCTCCAACTTCTTTTCAACCGCGGGCACAAGTCCGCCGCGGTAAATCGCTGCCGCGTTCGCAATCGAAGCGGCTATCGTCTGCGGCTTTGAAGAACCGTGGCTCTTCACAACCACCTTTTTAAGCCCAAGCAAAAGCGCGCCGCCGTATTTATCGAAATCGAGCTGACCGCGCATTCTCTTAATCGCCTTACGCATAAACAAATATCCGATTTTGGAAGAAAGAGTCGCGGAAAATTCCTTTTTCATAACGCCGATAACAAGCTTGCCGCAGCCTTCCATGGATTTCAAAGCTATATTGCCGGAAAACCCGTCGGCAACGGCAACGTCGCACTCGCCGCACATTATATCCCTGCCCTCTATATTCCCCACGAAATTAATTCCGCGCATTTCCGACAGATATTTATACGTTTCCTGATGCAGGGGGTCGCCCTTATGTTCTTCCGTTCCGTTTGATAAAAGCCCCACTTTCGGATTTTTTATCCCGAACCCTACCTCCGCATAGGCGGAAGCAAGCAACGCGAACTGGCAAAGCATAACGGGCTTACATTCCGCGTTCGCTCCGCAGTCGCACAAAAGCGTCATTCCCCCGCGGGAATTGGGTATCGCAGGGCAAAGCGCAGGGCGCTTTATTCCGCGTATTCTGCCTAAAATAAGCTGCCCGCCCACAATGGCGGCGCCGGTGGAACCCGCGGTTACCAAAGCGCAGATATCCTCGTTTTGTTTAAGCATATGGTACGCAACCACCAAAGAAGACTGTCTGCGTTTGACCGCCTCCGTAGGTATGTCGTTCATATCTATCACGTCGGGGCAATCCGCTATCTCGATTCTCGCCGCGTCGTATTTATGCTTTGAAAGCTCCTTTTCAATCTCCTGCTTTCTGCCCGTAAGAACAAGATAAAGCTCCTTGTCGTTCTCCAGCGCCTTAACGCAGCCCTCTACCGTTGCAGCAGGCGCGTTGTCGCCGCCCATTGCGTCCACCAAAATTTTTATCATACGACCTCCCCAGCCGTTAAGCAATACACACGCAATTATAACACAGACCGTCGGAAAACACAAATAAATAAACTATATAATTTTGTAAAGAGCTAACCCTCCGTTTCCTCCGCTATTTGCCCGGAGCTTTCTTCTTCGCCTACGTATTTCACCCTTTTTACGGGCTGATATTTATCCTTGCGCAATCTGACGGTTTTCGTGTACCCTCCGCGCACCACGGTAAGATATCCCTCGCTCGCAATTCCGTCCTTTCCCGTCCGTACCTTTTCAGGGTCGTCCGTGGTTTCCTCCGGCGCGGGAACGGTTTCCGTAACCTTGGAAGAAAGCGAATATAGCGCCCCGTCTTTTTTGCCGTAAATCTCAAACGTAACGTATCCGTTTCCCGTTCGTCCGCGTATATACACGGGGCAATCGGAGTTATTCGTTATTTTCAAATCGCACGAAGTTCCGCTCACCATAGCATCGCGCGAAGGCGGCACGTAACCAACCGCCAACGAATGGGGATGATATTCCGCAATTCCAAGCCCCGCAAGCAATGCACAGTTATAAAGCGTTGTGCTGACCTGGCAAACGCCGCCGCCCACTCCTTCCACAAACTCGCCGTTTTCTATAATTTTTGCGGATAAAAACCCTCTTTCTTTCGTCCTTGCCCCCACTATATCATTGAACGAAAGCGTTTTTCCGCTTGCCAGAATTTTTCCGTTAAGCTTATTAGCGGCAAGCCGGATATTGCTTGAACGGCACACGTTGGAACCGTCGTAATATGTTGTAAAGCCCGCCAGATACTGCGTGCATTTTTTTACGTCTTCAAGCGTTTTTTTGCGGTTAACCCCCTTATATGCCGCGTTTACCGTCTCAAATCCCCCGCCCAACGAGGCGCGCATATCCTCCGCAAGCTTTGATTTTATAACTTCCTTTCCGTCGTGCCCGCCGTCGTATGTGAACGGCTCACCGGAAATATTGAACTTAGCCGAAGGCTCTGCGGCGGCAACGCTTTCGCTTTCGCATATCCCTTGCACAATCTCCTCGAAGCCGTGCAGATAATAGCTCACGCTCGGCGTCAGCGCGTCTCCTTTTTTTGCGTGCTTCAACAACACAAACACATTGTCTTTATAATAAATTTCGGGGTAGCCGAAAGTATACGTTCCTTTATCGCCGCGCACCGTCAGCGTTTTTGTTTTGAGTTCTTTTTCAATGCTTTCACGCGCTTTGTCCGCGGCTTCGTATATTGTCAATCCGCCCACGTCGATACCGCCTATCGTAACGTTTTTAGGCACGGTAAAACAAAAACCGCAAAATAAAATAAAGCCCGCAACAAGAGCGGGCATAACCGTAATCATTAAAATTTTCAAGCGTAAATTATTTTTAAACAATTTTAAGTTTCTCCAAAAGCCGCAAATCCGCATAAAACGGCGGTTGACCTATCGCCCGCCCGCCGTCCTCGCTGTGGGTATCCGAGCCGCCCGTCTTTAAAAGATGCAGCCCGTCGCAAAGCTTAGAATAGTATGCCTTCTCGCTTTCAGTATGCGTAGTATAATAAACTTCTATACCGTCAAGCCCCAAAGGTATCAGGCTTTTGATTTTTTCCTCAAGCTGCCCGCGGTCCATTCGTATTCTCGCGGGGTGGGCAACAACGGCAACTCCGCCCGCCGCCTTTATCGCCTCCACCGCCTCTTCGGGCGAAGGTCGGCGTATGCAGGTAAACGCAGGCTTACTGTACTCTAAGTATTTTTTATAAAACTTCGGCACGGTTTCAACGTAACCCTTTTCCGCCGCCGCATATACGACGTACATACTGTGAACGGGTGCAGTGAGCGAATATCTGTGTCTGTTTACGTCGTCCATAGTAATTTCCATACCAAGCTTATTCAGCTTGAAAACTATTTCTTCCGCTCTTTCGTAAGAGCTTTGAAACAGCTTTTTCTGAAACGGCTCAAACAGCTTTTCATTCACATTGTAACCGAGCGTATGAAACTTAATCCTTTGTGTATATGCGGATATTTCTATACCGTTTACGGAGAGCAAACCTCTCTCTTTTGCAAGTCTGCCAAGCTCCGCGCAAGCCTGCATGGCGTCATGGTCTGTAACCGCAACAAGACGAACGCCCGCGCCGCAAGCCAATTCAACAATCCTTTGCGGAGTAAGTTTGCCGTCCGAACAAACGGTGTGCGTATGCAAATCCGCGCGCAGTCCGCCGTCCGTCACCTTTTCACAGCGCCCCCTTCGATTTTTATTTTTTTCGCCTCTTTGCCGTAAAGCACTCTTTCCGCATGCGTACAGGTCAAAATAGTCTGCAATCCCGAAGTCCTCTCCACAAGCTTTTTTCTGCGCGGCAAATCGAGCTCGCTCATAACGTCGTCCAAAATCAGCACGGGATACTCACCAGAAAGATTTTTGAAAATCTCCACCTCCGCAAGCTTTATGGAAAGCGCCGCCGTCCTCGTCTGCCCCTGCGAAGCATAAGCCTTTGCGTCCGTGCCGTTTATTTCTATATCGATATCGTCACGGTGCGGGCCCGACGCGGTAAACCCCAGCCGTATATCCCTGTCATAGTTATTCGAAAGCTCGTCGAACAGCCTTTTTTCAAGCTCCGCCTCGCTTCCTTTATATTTCTTTTCGGGTGAAATTTTCAACTCTTCCGCCCCGTCCGTCAAATGCGAATGGGCTTTTGCGGCAAGCGGCGCAAGCATCTCCACGTATTCCGCCCTCTTTCTCGCCACGGTTGCGGCGTACCTGCAAAGCTGCTCGTCCCATATAGGCAGGCTGTCGTAAACGGTATCCAGATCTCTGCTTTTCAAAAGATTGTTGCGTTGCTCCAATATTTTGTTATAGCGGGAAAGCGCCGTATAATACGGGCGCGAAAGCTGGGAAATGGATACGTTTAAAAATCTCCGTCTTTCGTCGGGTCCGTCCTGAATAAGCCTCAGCTCCTGCGGGGAAAAGAATACGGAAAACAAATTGCCCATAATTTCCGCGTTTTTGGTTATTTTGTTGCCGTTAAGCTTAAATTCTCTTCCGCTTTCGGTAATTTTTGCGGAAATTTCCATATTTCCGTACCGCCCCTCCGCCGTTGCGGAAATTTCCGCGCACGTCTCGCCCGAACGGATTAACTGCTTATCCCTCTTACAGCGCGGCGAAACTCCCGTGCAAAGGTAAAAAACAGCCTCGGCGCAGTTTGTTTTGCCCTGTGCGTTTCTGCCGAACACCACGTTCAGCCCCTCCGAAAATTCAATGCTTTCTTCGGCGTAGTTTCTGAAATTTTTCAAATTCAAATTTTTTATGCGCATTTTAAGTCAAATTACTTTATTTTAACGGGATTTTATTGTATAATTGATTTCAATATTATTATAACAAAATTTTCGGAAAAACTCAAAGGATTAAACACTCGAAATGGCAGAAAAAGGGAACTTCGATTTCATTTATAACCCCATAAAAGAAAAGATGCGCGAAACAATCTCGTACATCAATTTCACAACGTATATCGAAAAGCTCATTCCCGTTGATATAGACGGGCGCTTTATCGTGCTCGAAACCCCCACGGAAAGCTTCGCCAAATACATTTCGGGCACCCTTGCGGAAAAGATGCGCGACGCGATTATAAAGGCAGACGTCGGTATTTCCGATTTCCGCCTCAAAGTGGAAGGCAGCGACGGCTTCGCCTACAACGCCCCCACCGAAGAATATTTTTCCGCGCCCTCCAACCTCGATAAAAAATACACGTTTGAAAGCTTCGTCGTCGGCAAAAGCAACGAATTCGTTTACGCCGCCGCGCTTTCCGTTGCCGAAGACCCGGCGGGCACCTACAACCCCCTGTTCATTTACGGCGGCACGGGTTTGGGCAAAACCCACTTAATGCAGGCAATCGCAAACAAAATCGTTTCCGAAAAGCCCGAGCTTAAAGTCGTTTACGTCACAAGCGAACAATTCACCAACGATATTATAGACAACATGTTCACCAACCGCGGGCCCGACGCGCGCGACAAGGGCAACAAGCTCCGCCAGTACTACCGCAGTGCCGACGTTCTCATTATCGACGATATCCAGTTTATTGAAAAGAAAAAGGCAGTTCAGGAAGAGTTTTTCCATACCTTTAACGAGCTTGTCGCAAAGGGCAAACAAATCGTAATTTCCTCCGACCATCCTCCCAAGGAGCTTACGCTTCTGGAGGAAAGGCTCAGAACAAGATTTTCGGGCGGACTTCTTTTCGATATCCTCCCCCCCAACTTCGAAACTAAAATCGCAATTTTAAAACGCAAGGCAATGGAAAAGAAATGCCTCGTTCCCGACGAGGTTTTAACCTTCCTCGCGCAGGATTCTGGCGACGACGTAAGAACGCTCGAAGGCAGGCTCACAAAAGTAATTTTCGCGTCAAAGCTGCATGAAGAACCTATCTCTATTTCGCTTGCAAGAAGCGCCCTTTCCGAAGCGATATCGGAAAGCGGAAAAGAAGAAATCACCCCGCAGAGCATTATAACAGCATTAACGGGTTACTATCATATAAGCAAAAACGACCTGCTCGGCAAAAGCAAGAAAAAGGAAATCGTTATCCCCCGCCAGATTTGCTGTTATTTAATGTGCGAGCTTTTAAGCTTACCACTCGTTTCAATCGGCAAAGAGCTCGGCGGACGCGACCATACAACAATATTGTATTCGCGCGACAAGGTCGACGAAATGTGCCGCGTAAACGATAAAATCGCCAAAGACGTCGACGATATAAAAAACATCATATTAAAAAAATAATTCTTCCGCGCCAACACTTTTATCAAATGAGTTGCGCGCAAAAACCGCAAAAAACCAAGCCTTAAAGGCACGTTTTAACCGCACAATGCAAAAATTCGTTGAAGGACAATTCGATATAATCGTCGTCGGCGCGGGGCACGCGGGCTGTGAAGCCGCGCTCGCATCGGCGCGCTTAGGGCTTAAAACGGCTATGCTTACCCTCAATCCGGACAGCATAGCCTTTATGGCGTGCAATCCGTCCATAGGCGGAACGGCAAAAGGGCACCTTGTCAGGGAAATCGACGCGCTCGGCGGTGAAATGGCGGTTAACGCAGACAAAACCGCCCTGCAAATCAGAATGTTAAACGAGGGCAAAGGCGAAGCAGTTCAATCTCTCCGTTGCCAATGCGATAAAAACGCGTATCACAGAGAGATGAAAAAAACTCTCGAAAACACCCAAAACCTCCGCATATTGCAGGGGGAATGCTCTAAAATTCTCACAAAGCGCGGCGCGGTCTGCGGCGTTGAAACAACCTACGGAGGAATTCTTTACGCAAAGGCGGTAATTCTTGCAACGGGGGTTTATCTGAATGCGGAAACGGTTACCGGCTCACACCGTCAAAAAAGCGGGCCGAGCGGTTTCGCCCCCGCAAACAAGCTCACTAAAAATCTTATTAAGCTCGGCTTTTCCGTCCGCCGTTTCAAAACGGGCACTCCGGCAAGGTTAGACGGAAGAACGGTAAACTTTTCCCGATGCGCTAAACAGAATGGCGAAACAGGTGTTCCCCCCTTTTCATTTCTGCATGAAGCACAGCCCGAAAACTCGCGCGAATGTTTTATAACATACACAAACCCTCATACGCACGAAATTATTTTAAGCAATCTCGACCGCTCACCCCTTTACAACGGCGACATAACCTCCGCGGGGCCCAGATACTGCCCCTCGATAGAAACTAAGGTCGTCCGTTTTTCGGATAAGGAGCGCCATCAGATTTTCCTCGAACCGGAGGGCGCGGACACGAACGAAATTTATGTTCAGGGCATGTCCTCGTCAATGCCGCACGACGTCCAGAAAGAAATGTACCGCTCGGTTCAAGGTCTTGAAAACTGTGAATTCGTCCGTTATGCATACGCAATCGAATACGACTGTATAGACA
>CAMWMZ010000003.1 GCA_947175485.1 uncultured Clostridia bacterium | reverse complement strand
AAACTTTTCCGCACACAAAAAGCGCGTCGAAATACTTTTTTTCCTCTTCAAGCCTGTCCTCGGGCAAAGGCTTGATTTTTTCTATCAAAATATGCTTTTTGCCGTCTTTTTTAAGCTTTACGCAACCCATATGCGCCCACTGCAAAATAAGCGTAGAAACGTCGCGTTTTCTTGCATAGCCGTGCCAGTAAGTTGAAAAATACAAAGGATTTACGTCGGGCGGATTAAATTCAACGGCGTAGACGGGAGCGTGCCCGCGGAATTTATAGGTTACCGCCGCACCCGCCGCAACGAGCGCTATAACCAAAGCACAGAAAAACCAATATTCCGCGTGATACGGCACGGCAAAAAATCCGTCGGGCAATTCGGCGGTAAGCATTACCCGCTCAGTCATTATAAAAGACGCGGTAATTTTATTGCCTTCCGCAAAAAACGTATCCCCTTCGGCGGGTTTCCATTCGCCGCTTTCATCAATAAGCGCCGTATTGATTTTGTTAATTTCCCAGCCTTCGGGGAAAGTCATATCAAGCTTATACACCGTATTCTTTTTCAGCCGATAATAACCTTCGTTGAACATAGGGAACAACAATTCGCCGTAGCCTTGCGTTACGTCTTTAGACATATCGTATACGTAACTGAATTTAACTTCGGTAATTTCGGAAGTTGAAAAAGCCGTTGAAGTTTTAATATAAACAAAGTGATAAGAACCATTCGGGCTTATTTCCGCCGTAACTTTAGCGGGTGCGCCGTTAACCGTTGCGCTCATTTCCGATATGTCCGCATCGAAGCCCTTCAACGGCAACGCGCCTTTTTTGTTAGGGCGGGAACCGAAAGTCCTCATTATAGCGCGCCGCATATAGGTTTGCCCCTCTTGCGCAAATTGAACCGTAAGGCTTTCGGAAATTTCTATCGTTTTATCCTCACGGACGATTGCGTTGACCTCTATACCGCTATATGAAAATATTTCTTTGCTTTCAGCTTGAGCGGCGGAAGTTTTCGGGCACAGCAAAGCAACCGCGCATATCGATAACAGCGCGGTCAATAAGTAAATTAATAATTTTTTGTTAAAAACCCGATTTTTTTTCATATTCGATTGTAAAACCCCTCTCGGCGAGAGGGGTTAAATCATTTATTGTTTTCAACGTACTTTTTTACCGCCGCAAAAGTCGCGTCGGATATAACGTGCTCGATTTCGCATGCGTCTGCGTCGGCGTCCGCAGCGTTAACCCCGTGCAAAACCAAGAACCGCCGCAGGGTGCAATGCCTTTCATAAACCTCTTCCGCGTAGCTTCTGCCCTGCGGAGTCAGATAAATATGCAGGCCGTCACACTCTATATAGTTTTCGGATTGAAGAATTTTAACCGCCTTTTGCACCGCGGGTTGGGAAACCCCAACCTTTCTTGCAACGTCTACTCTGTGAACGAATTCATTTTCACGCGAAAGGAGCAGAATACATTCCAGATAATCTTCAAGCGATTTGTTGTTTTTCATACGTGTATTATATAATATGCCGCTAAATTTGTCAATAAGCGTTTATTCCTCTTCGCCGGAAAGCATGCGCTCCCTGTCCGCAATCGTTAAAGCCTCCACCATGCTTTCAATATCGCCCATTATAAATTCGCTTAAATTATACTGGGAAAGCCCTATTCTGTGGTCTGTCACGCGCCCTTGAGGGAAATTGTAGGTGCGTATGCGTTCGCTTCTGTCGCCCGTGCCCACAAGGCTTTTTCTGTGCTCGTCATAAGCGGAACGGTTTTGCGACGCATAATAATCGTAAAGCCTTGAACGCAACACCTTAAACGCTTTATCCTTGTTTTTAAGTTGGCTTCTCTCGTCCTGGCAGGTAACAACTATACCGGTGGGGAAGTGCGTTATGCGGATTGCCGTTTCTGTTTTGTTTACCTTTTGCCCGCCCGCGCCCGAAGAACGGTATACGTCAAGGCGGATATCCTCGTCTTTTATTTCAACGTCCACGTCCTCGGCTTCGGGTAAAACCGCAACCGTGGCGGTAGAGGTATGCACGCGCCCCTGCGATTCCGTTTCGGGCACGCGCTGTACGCGGTGAACGCCGCTTTCGAATTTAAGCTGTTTATACGCGTCTTTGCCGTTTACGTTGAAAACTACTTCTTTAATGCCTCCGAGCTCGGTTTCGTTTATATCCACAAGCTCAACCTTTAAGCGGTGGCGCTCGCAATAATTGAGGTACATTCTGTAAAGCTCGTAAGCAAAAAGCGCCGCCTCTTCGCCGCCCGCTCCGCCGCGGATTTCAACTATACAGTTTCTGTCGTCGTTTTTGTCTTTGGGTAAAAGCAGAATTTTAAGCTCTTCCGTAATGGAGGCAAGCTTGTTTTTGCAATCCTCCGCCTCTTCGGCAAACAGCGCGCGCATTTCCGCGTCCGTTTCGGATTTTGCGGCTTCTTCCGCCTGCAACATCTGCCTTTCGGTTTCTGCGTATTCCGCATATTTTTGCGCCGTTTCCGAAATTTCCGACTGCGCCTTGGCTATTTTAGTCCACTCGGCTGTATCCGCAATCACCGCGGGGTCGCTCATTTTTTCGGAAAGCTCTTCGTATCGGGCGTATATATCCTTTAACTTTTCAATCATTTTGCTCATATAAACCAATTCCAAGCATACAATTTTGCATATCGGCAGACAGCCGCGTATAGTTAAACAAAAGTCGTAAAACCGCAAAAATTTAAGACGTTTAAAAACGTCTTAAATTCCGCAAATCAAAATACTATTTTAACAAAGCGCTCGACGCCGGCAAAATCCTTTAAAACAATCGCGTAATCACGCTTTGAAAAAATCTGCAATATGTCGTTCGCCTGACCTTCGCCGCATTCCATAATCAGCATACCGTCTTTTGCAAGATAGCTTTTTACGTCTTTGGCTATTCTGCGGTAAAAATCCAACCCGTCGTCGCCGCCGTCAAGAGCCACGCGCGGCTCGTGTTCGCGTACTTCCTTTTGGATATGCGGAATTTCGCCGCTCTTTATGTATGGAGGATTGCAGGCGATAATATTGAACCTTCCGCGCACGTTTGAAAACAAATCGCTCTGCACGAACGTAACGTTCACCTCGTTTAATTTCGCGTTTTCCTGAGCGAGCATAATAGCCGCGTCCGACAAGTCCGCCGCCGTTACGGAAACGTTCTTCTTTTTTAGCGCTTTTGCAACCGATACGGCTATACAGCCCGAGCCGGTGCACATATCAAGGATTTTATCGCCCTCTTCCGCGCTTTTAACCACACTGTCAGCAAGAATTTCGGTTTCCGGTCTGGGGATAAGCGCGCGTTCGTCAACCTTTATTTTACAACCGTAAAAATCAGTGTCGCCTATAATGTACCAAAGCGGTCTGCCCGCAAGCCGTTTTTCAACGATTTCCCTTATTTTTTTACTTTCGGAAGGCTTAACAGTGCGTTCGTGCTTAAGCTCGCTGCGCTTAATATCCAACACCAACGAATATATCCATTCCGCGTCGCTTTCGTCGATGTCCTTTTCCTTAAACTGATTTTTCGTTTCTTCAAGCATTTTCGAAAGTATGCCGTCCGTCACGAAAGTGGTTTCGGGCACATCGGGATTTTCGTCCATTTCCAACACCTTATTGAAAGCCGCAATCGCGACTTCTATCATTTCTTCTTCCGGCTCGCGCGTCGTCAAGGTTTTTTGCAAAAGTTTGCCGGGAGCTTTGAAAATATTAACGAATTTATTTTCAAACTTTGCCAAAAACTTCAAAACCTCGTAAGATACGCCAGCTATAAGGGGCAAAAGAATAATTTCAAGCCCAAGATTGATAAAAAACCTTGCCACGCGGTTTGTAATCTCGGGAATAAGCTCGTAAAATCCCCAGGTTACAAGGGAAATAATTACGATATTGATTATCAATACGATAAACAGAAACGAAGTGCCGCATCTGTCGTGTATGCGCGAACACTGCTTTACCTTTTCCGGAGTAAGCTCTACCCCGTGTTCATAAGCGTTTATTGTTTTATGCTCCGCGCCGTGATACATATACAGCCGCCGGATATCCTTTAAAAGGAGAATAACGCCTAGATACGCAAGAAAAATAGCAAGCTTGAAAACGCCCAAAAGAACAAATTCCCAAACGTTGCCCTGCACGGGAGGAATTAAAGTTATCAGAAAGCGGGGCAGAAAAATAAACAAAGCCAAAGCGAGAGTAACGCCGATTACAGCGGAAAAGACGGTCAGAACGTCCATAACGCTGACCTTGAATTTTTCCGCAAACCATTTTTGCACCTTTCCGCCTTCTTCTTCGTCCTCTCCGTATACCTTTGCCGAACGCATCAAAGTTTTAGTCCCCAAAACCAGCGAAGTAAACAAATTTACAACGCCGCGGACAAAAGGGATTTTAGAAGCTTTTTTAACGCCTTCGCTTTTATTGAGCCGCTTAGCTTCAACCTGAATTTCGCCGTTCGGGTCGCGCACGGCGGTCGCCATACAGGTTTTGCCCATCATCATGACGCCTTCAAGAACCGCCTGCCCGCCGATATACGTTCCGCATTTTTTATTTTTCTTTTCTCTTCTCTTCGACATTTTTCCGCTTCCGACGACAATTTTTTAAAAAAGGTTTAAAAAGAATTATAGCTCCAACGGTTATTGGAGCTAATGGATTTTCTGAAATTAAAGTTTGTATTTTCTGTTGAACTTTTCCACACGGCCGCCGGTGTCTACCAACTTTTGTTTACCCGTAAAGAAAGGGTGGCACTTATTGCAGATATCAACCTTTAAAGTTTCCACGTTTTTGGTGGTTCCGGTCTTGAATGTAGCTCCGCATGCGCATACGACCGTGACTTCATGATATTCGGGATGTATCTCGGGCTTCATATTTTCACCTCGCTTAATTTCTTCGTTAGCTTTTCTATTATATAACAACAAAAATTTATAGTCAATTGATTTTACCCCGCAAATCATGAAAAATATAGGCGCCGCGCGGCAGAATAAAATTATGGGATTTTTAGTTGCAAAAAAATGAGCTTTAGCGTATAATGGTCAATAAGTTATGGAAAGTTGGATTTTAAAAGGCGTAAAAAACCTTGTAAACGAACCCCAAAGCGTAAATATCACATCCCCCACACAGGTTAAAGTTAAGGTTTCCCACCTGCTTATAACCGAATCCGACAAGCTTTTGTACGAAGGCGCTATAAAAACGGCGTATCCCAGAATACTCGGGCGCGCCGCCGTAGGCATCGTTACGGAGGCAGGTTCGGGTTGTTACGGAGTGGAAAAAGGCATGCGCGTTTATTTCGAACCTACGCGCGCCTGCGGAGAATGTCTTGCGTGCAAAAGCGGCAAAATCAAAGAATGTGCGTCGTTTGTTTCGGCGGGCAAGGATTTCGACGGTTTTATGCGCGATTTCGTGGTATGCGAATATAACGAGGTAGCCCCTCTGCCCGATTCGGTAGACAATATTCCCGCGCTTTGCATAGAAAACGTAGCTATTGCGGAAAATATTTACGATAAATTAAATCTTTCCGCAGGTCAGAGAGTTGCCGTAGTGGGCGCGGATGCGGAAGGAATACTTTTGGCGCAGGTGCTTTTATACCACAAGCTTATTCCCGTTGTTATAGACAATAACCCCTCCAACCTCGAAAGGGCGAAAAGGTACGGAATTTTCTACACTTATTCCGCAGACGACGAGCTTGAAACAAATCTTGCCGGCGCTACAAGCGGAAATCTTTGCGACGCGGCGGTTTTCTGCGCCACGACCAAGCTTCCCCTTGCGCTTGCGGCAAGACTTGTAGGAAAAGGCAAAACGCTCGTTTTAAGCTGCAATTCCGTTATGAATGCAAACCTGCCCGCAAACGAAGTTCTTGAAAAGAACCTCACCGTTATAGGCGTTTCAAACGCGTACGGCTATACCGACGCAGTAATAAACATGCTCGTTCAGGGCGCCGTCAACATCGATTTGTTTGAAAAGAAAATTCTCACCGAATACGACGCCGCCGCGCTTTTGGAGGAGAGAGTACAAAACCCCTCTTATCCGAAAAACACGATGACTATTCTTAAAATGGTTATCTGATTAAACGCGCTTACATATCATGCGCAAATTCCCCGGAATACTTTTCAAACTCAATTTCTGGATTTTATTTTTAATTGCGGCGCAGGTTGCCGCAATTATTTTTTTGGCGCTTTATATACCTTACTTTTTACCTGCCGCGCTCACGTTTGTTTTGGTATGGACGCTTTCCGCCGTATGCGCGGCGCTGTTGTTCTCGCGCAAAGGCTCTGCGGACGTAAAATGCGTTTGGTTCGTCATAATAGCCGCCGTGCCCGTTGCCGGCGCGCTCATATATCTTTTAGCTACGGTAAAGCGCAGACCGCACGCAATTTTAAACGTTCGAAAAGAGGGCGAAACCGGTGTATATTCTGCGGCCAACGCGCTTTGCGGCACATGCTCCGCGGGTTATTCGACTGCTAAATATTTTGAAAACGGAACGGAGTTTTTCTCTTCCGCAATCCCTGCCGTAAAGGGCGCGAAAAAGAACGTTTATATGGAGTTTTTCATAATTTCACGCGGGCATATATTCAACTCTTTTATTCAGGCTTTGGAAACTGCCTCGGCAAACGGCGCGGAAATAAAAATTATTCTCGACGGGGTAGGCTCTGCGTTCCGCGTAAACAAAAAAGATTTGAAGCGGCTTAAAAACGCAGGCGCAAAAATAAAAATTTTCCATAAGCTTACGCCTCTTCCGCACGCAAAAATCAACGTGCGCGACCATCGTAAAATTATAGTTATCGACGGGAAAATAGCATATACAGGCGGGGTAAATCTTGCCGACGAATACGCCAACATAGTATTACCGCACGGATATTGGAAAGATACCGGAGTTGCGGTTTACGGCAGTGCGGCGAAAATTTTCGAGGGAATGTTCCTTTCTATGTGGCACGGAAAATACGATATGCCCGCGCCGCCCCTCAACCCCGATGAAAAACTTTGCCTGCCCTTTTACGACAGCCCGCCCCACCGTTCTTTTTGCGAGGACGCGTATATTTCGGCAATATATGCGGCGCAAGAGCGGGTGCATATCTTCACTCCTTATTTTTGCGTGAGCGACAAAACCGCGGCGGCGCTTTCTTTTTCCGCCCGCCGAGGCGTAGACGTTAAAATAATAATTCCGCATATACCGGACAAAAAATACGCTTTTGAAATTTCCAAAGCGTTCGCCCGCACTCTTACCGAAAGCGGAGTAAAATTTTATGAGTATACGCCCGGCTTTATGCACGCCAAAAGTCTTATCTGCGACGGAAAAGTATTTATGGGCAGTTATAATTTCGATTTCCGTTCAACACGCTATAATTACGAATGCGGAATACTTTTCGAAGGAGATATCTGCAACGAGGTTGAACGCGATTTTCAAAACTGTCTTGCCCTTTCGATGCCTTTATCCGAAGGCAAGCTATCCCGTCTGAAACGCACGTCCGGATTTATTCTGCGCTTTTTTGCGCCGCTTATATAATTGCGCCGATTGAAACATGAATTGACAAAAGCGTACAGCAAAGCTATAATAAGCGTATGATTAAACTTATAGCGTCCGATTTGGACGGAACACTGTTCCCTCCGCACAAGGGCGTTCCGGAAGAAACTTTTTCTCTTGTAGAAAAGCTTTATAAAAAGGGAATTATTTTCGTTCCCGCCAGCGGGCGGCAGCTGCCTAATTTAAAAAAGCTGTTTGCTCCTGTTTTGGATAAAATTGCTATTATAGCCGAAAACGGCGGCGTAGTATGGTTTAACGGAAAAATTATTTACAGCAATCCTACGCCCAGTGCAGACGTAACCCGCGCGCTTTTTTCCATAAAAACGGTTAAGGGGCTTTATCCCCTGCTGTCTTGTCCGGACTGCGCTTACTTTGAAAGCGACAACCCGCATTTTGCCGAAGTCGTGAGCAGGTCTTATTCTTCTTGCAAAAAGGTAGACAGCATTGAAGAAGCCGCAAAACGCGCAACCGTTCTCAAAATTTCCGTCTGGGACGAAGCACCGCCAAGCGCAACACACGGCGAACCTCTGCTCGCCCCTAAGCTTCCCGATTTGCGGGTTATAGCCTCGGGCTACGATTGGCTTGACGTATCTAAAAAAGGCGCCAACAAGGGCGTTGCTCTTACCGAGCTTATGCAAATGCTTAATATACGTAAAAGCGAGTGTGAGGCTTACGGCGACCATATGAACGATTATGAAATGCTGAGCGTTTGCGGACGTCCGTTCGTTACGGCTAACGCTTTTGCGGGGCTGAAAAAAACTTTTAAAAACGAACTCGCCTCCAACGCGGAATACGGCGTTATAAAAAG
Source organism: uncultured Clostridia bacterium (assembly GCA_947175485.1). GTDB lineage: Bacteria > Bacillota > Clostridia > Christensenellales > Borkfalkiaceae > Coproplasma. Next base: position 74,306 of record CAMWMZ010000003.1, on the reverse strand, counting down.
ATTAAAGGAGCATCTTGAATGAAACTCGTAATCGCCTCCGATATACACGGCTCGGCAACGTATTGCAAAAAATTATTAGAAGCATATAAAAAAGAAAGAGCGGAAAAACTGCTCCTTTTAGGCGACATATTATATCACGGACCGCGCAATCCTCTTCCCGACGGATATAATCCGAAAGAAGTTGTTAAGTTGCTTTCCTCCGTTAAAGAGCAGATAATATGCGTGCGAGGAAATTGTGACAGTGAAGTTGACCAGATGGTTTTGCCTTTCCCCATAACAAGCGACTATGCCGCGGTTTTTGCAGACGGGGTTAACATTTATCTTTCGCACGGGCACAGAGAAGTTCCCCCTCTCGGCGCGAACGATGTTTATATAACGGGGCACACTCACGTTCCTTTAAAGGAAAAAGCAGAATATATTCACCTTAATCCCGGGTCTGTTTCTCTGCCGAAAGAAAACAGCGCGCACGGCTATATTCTTTTTGACGGCGGAACGTTTTACTTCAAAACGTTAGAAGGTGAAATTTACGATAGCTTGAAAATATAAGTTTAATATTCAAAAAAATTTAAAATAAAAATCCTCCGCTTAAAAAGCGGAGGATTTTTTTGCGTTTGTTAGATGTTCAACAGGCGAAGAATATGCTTGCTGACAATCATAAGGATAAGGTCAACAACCCAAAGGATAAAACCAAGTCCGATAAGGCGGATAATACCTGCAACAATCTTTCCTTCCATGAAACGCGTAAGAGCGCCGAAAATCCATGCAGTGAAAGGAATAATTGCGCAGATAACGCTTACGAGGTAAGGAAGTCCAAAGTAATCGCTTTTCTTGTTTGCCATTTTACAAACTCCTTTTTATTTTTTCTTTATTATATAACACTTATAACAAATATGTCAATAGGAAAACCTAAATTGATAATTTTATGCCGCGCTTAAATCAGGACAGCATCTCCTCGCCCAAAAGCAACGCGTGCCCTTTTGTAAGCACCCAGATAAGGTCGAGAATCCACATAAAAAACGCACCTGGAAAAACCGTGAGAACGGCAAGAACTATCCAGAGCACGTCGTTTTTTACAACGCCTTTAACGATTCGGCATATTCCGTAAAATATTTCCAGACACGGTATACACAAAATCACTTTCACGATAAGGGGCAGGCTGTCTACCTCTTTCAACAATTCGTTCATAATAAACTCCTGTTTCGGTATATATAATATATTATATCACCGGCAAAAAATATGTCAACAAAAATAAAACGGCGCAATAAATTGCGCCGTTAATGCATTTCATTTACGGATTAAACAAGCTCTATAATAGCTTCTTCCGCACCGTCGCCGCGGCGCTGTCCAAGGAGATAAATCCTTGTGTATCCGCCGCCCTGACCCTTTTCTTCCGCACGCTGTGCGTATTTGGGCGCGATTTCGTTGAAAAGCTTTTCCATAAGAGGGTGCTGAATATCGCCCGTTCTCGCCTTGAACTCGGACTTCTTCTCGCTGAAAGGCTTAACCTCCTGCAAATCGCGGAGTTTACCCATAAGCTGGCGGCGCACCGCAAGCTTTTTGGCGCTGTCTTTAACGCTCTTTTCTTTGATTTCTTTACCCTTCTTGTCCGTTTTAACGGTTTCAATTTCCACGTTATCGTCGTAAACGTGAATAGCCTTGGTTATGATTTTTTCAACGTAAGATTGAAGTTCTTTAGCCTTAGCCTTGGTGGTGGTAATTTTTCCGTACCACAAAAGTTCGGACGCTTGATTTCTTAAAAGAGCTTCTCTCTGCTCTGCCGTTCTTCCCAATTTGCCGGGCATATGTTAGTCCTCCTTGTTTGAAAGTGTAAGTCCGTACGAGTTAAGCTTCAAAATAACTTCGTCCAAAGACTTTCTGCCAAGGTTTCTCACCTTTAACATCTCGTCCTCGGTCTTTCTCGTAAGATCTTCCACCGTGTGAATGTTTGCACGCTTCAGGCAATTGTAAGAACGGACGGAAAGATCCATATCCTCGATTGCCATAGCAAGTATTTTTGCCTGCTTGTCGTCCTCGTTTTTAACGAGAATATCCAAACCCTTAATAGTATCGGACAAATCGACGAAAAGCGAAATATGGTCCTGCATGATTTTCGCCGCCAAAGAAACGATTTCTTTGGCGCTGAAAGCACCGTTAGTCCACACTTCCAAAGTGAGTTTGTCGTAGTCCGTATTCTGACCGACGCGCGTATTTTCAACCGAATAGTTAACCTTTTTAACAGGCGTATAAATACTGTCGACGGGAATATAATCCACAAGCTCCGTTCTGGTATGGTCGGCGGCTTTATATCCGCGGCCTCTGCCTATGGTGATTTCCATATCGATTTTGCCGCCCGCGTCAACATAGCATATGTGCTGGTCGCCGTTTATGATTTCTATTTCGGCGTCGTCGGAAATATCGCTGGCTTTAACTTCGCAAGGTCCTTCCTTATAAATGTGAACAACCTTTACATAGTCGGTATCGGTAACCGTGGTTTTAATCGCAAGCGATTTGATGTTTAAAATAATTTCGGTAACATCTTCTTTTACGCCGGCTATTGCGGAAAACTCGTGCTTAACGCTGCCGTCCAAAAATCTTATTCCCTGCGCCGCCGCTCCGGGGAGTGCGGACAGAAGTATTCTTCTGAGGCAGTTGCCTATCGTAAGACCGAAACCCTTTTCGAGAGGTTCAACGACTACTTTCGCATAGGAACGGTCGTCGTTTTCCGTCACGTCGATTTTGGGCATATCCATTTCAATCATAAAACTTCCTCCTTTTTATCGAAATTTTACTTGGAGTACAGTTCGACAATCATATGCTCTGCAATCTGGCTGTCGATATCTTCTCTTGCGGGTAATGCCAATATCTTTCCTTGTAATTTTTCGTTATCGAATTCAAGCCATTTGGGGGTGTTTCCGCCCTTGGCCGCTTTAAGGCTTTCGAAATACTTATTGGAGGTTTTGCACTCCATTACGCTGATTACGTCGCCTACCTTTACGATATATGAAGGAATGTTTACTTTTTTGCCGTTGACAAGAAAATGTCCGTGGTTAACGAGCTGACGTGCCTGCGAGCGGCTTACGCCTACTCCCATACGGTAAATTACGTTGTCCAACCTGCGCTCCAAAAGTGAGAGCATGTTTTCACCGGTAATTCCCTTCATTCTGTCGGCTTTTTCGTAGCACGCGCGGAACTGACCTTCCTGTACGCCGTAAATTCTCTTAACTTTCTGCTTTTCGCGGAGCTGTTTGCCGTATTCGGAAACTTTCTTTCTCGCGGAAGCAAGACCGTGAGCGCCGGGCGCCATGGGTCTCTTTTCAAACGGGCATTTGCCGTTATAACATTTATCGCCTTTTAAAAACAGCTTTCCGCCCTCTCTTCTGCAAAGGCGGCATTTAGCCTCTCTGTACGTTGCCATAATCTAAACTACCTCCTTATACTCTGCGGCGTTTGGGCGGTCTGCAACCGTTGTGGGGAATGGGGGAAACGTCGGTAATGAGCGTGATTTCCACGTCGCATGCGCCTATGGCGCGGATTGCCGACTCTCTGCCCGAACCGGGGCCCTTAACGTAAACTTCCGCCGAGCGGAGTCCGTGTTCTTTCGCCGCCTTAACAGCGGTCTCGGTTGCCTGCTGAGCTGCGAAAGGAGTGCCCTTTCTCGAACCCTTGAAGCCGAGGCTGCCTGCCGACGACCAGCTTATCGCGTTACCCTGCAAATCGGTAACGGTTACTAACGTATTGTTGAAAGAGGATTGAATATGCACCTGACCTCTGTCAACCTTTTTAAGCTCTCTGCGCTTTCTTGTCGTTGTCTGTCTTTTCTGTGCTGCCATATCTCTCCTCCTTACTTAGCGCCCTTCTTCTTGGCTACCGTGCGGCGGGGACCTTTTCTCGTCCTTGCGTTCGTCTTAGTGGACTGTCCTCTTACGGGCAGACCCTTTCTGTGGCGGATTCCGCGGTAACAGCCTATTTCCATAAGGCGCTTGATATTGAGCGAAACCTCCGTGCGGAGTTCGCCTTCAACCCTAAGGTTGTGGTCTATATATTCTCTTAATTTAGATACGGTCTGCTCGTCCAAATCCTTAACTCTCGTGTCGGGGTTAACGCCCGTAGCCGCAAGGATTTTCTGCGACGTCTTTAAACCGATACCGTAGATATAGGTGAGCCCTATTTCGACTCTCTTTTCTCTGGGTAAATCTACACCGGCAATACGTGCCATCTTGATTTAATTCCTCCGTTAAAATTTTGAAATGTGATTAAATGTATATAAACCGCAGTAAATCCCCGCCCTGAAAATCGGAATGCGAGCGGAGAATTTAAGCGGAATTGTATTCGTTTGTCCTTTCGGACGGAAAAACGCTATGGTAAATTATACCACTAATTTTACAAGGTTGCAAGCAAAAACCGCACTGTATAATCATTAATTATCATTAAAACGGTTTTGAATGCAAATAAAATTTCCTTTTCGCCCATTGCGGCTGCTCTTCAAACTAAGATACCTGCAAATTGACGCAACAACAAAGTGCAACCTGCATTATTCAAACTGTTTGAAATGCAAGTAAACGGAAATTTTATAAAATGCGTTAATTTTTCGAACGCCAGGTAATACGCCCTTTGGTCAAATCGTAAGGGCTTATCTCAAGCTTTACGTTATCGCCTTCGATAATCCTTATATAATTGAGGCGAAGCTTTCCCGAAATATAAGCCGTGATAACGTGCCCGTTCGAGAGTTTTACCTTGAAATTCGCGTTGGGCAGGCACTCTATTACCTTGCCCTCAGTTTCTATAACGTCGTCTTTTGACATTACGGCTCCTTAACCCTGACGCTGTTTATGGCTCTTATTTTTGGAACAGATTACCATAACCTTGCCGTTTCTTTTAATTACCTTGCACTTATCGCACATAGGTTTTACCGAAGGTCTTACTTTCATAATTATCTCCTTAAATGGGTGAGTTTATATTTTGCCGCTTTCGGCGGGTTTTGGATTGTTGTAGTTTTTCAGCGCGGAATAAATTTCGGTATCGAAAACCTGTTTCCCCTCCGCAAGCTTTGCCGCGATGCTTTCCGCCTTTTCGGGCAAAAGCCGCAAATGCTTTAAATTCTTCTTTTTAGGGGTGGCAAGCTTTTTGAAATTCCCGTCGGTCACAAGCACCGTGCCGTCAGGATTTACTGCGGAAATCAGGTAGTACCTGTATTTATCTCTGCCTTGAAGGCTTTGGCATATACCGCCCTGTTCGGGGATTTTTACTTTCATATCTTTACCTTTAAAGAGTAAGGATTTCAACGCCGTCCTCTTTTATAAGCACGGTGTTTTCGTAATGGGCGGCGGGTTTGCCGTCTGCGGTAACCACCGTCCAGCCGTCGTTGCGGTCCACAAGCACCTTATAAGTTCCCGCATTTATCATCGGTTCGATACAGATTGTCATTCCGGCTTTGAGCCGCATTCCCGTACCGCGCTTTCCGTAATTAGGCACAGCGGGGTCCTCATGCATACTCCTGCCTATTCCGTGCCCCGTAAGCGCACGGACCACGCCGTAACCGTTGGCTTCCGCGTGGGTCTGAACCGCATGACCTATGTTGTAAAGCGGAACTCCCGCCTGCAAACCCTCGATTGCCTTGAAAAAGCATTCTTCGGTTACTTTTACAAGCTTTTTCTTTTCTTCGGAAACGTTGCCGATAAGATACGTTCTCGCCGCGTCGCCGTGAAAACCGTTCTTTTCCGCAACGATATCCACGCTTACGATATCGCCGTCCGCCAAAATTCTTTCGCCGGGAATACCGTGAACGACAACTTCGTTTACGGAAACGCACGAACTTGCGGGATAGCCCTCATAACCAAGCTCGGAAGGATACGCCCCGCACGAAGTTATGTACTTGTAAACAAGCTCGTCCACTTCCTTCGTCGTCATGCCGGCGCGTATGTTTTTGCCGACGAAATCCAAAGTTTCTTTGGCTATACGGCAGCTTTCGCGCATTAATTCGATTTCTTTTTCGTTTTTTATAGTTATCATATTTACAAAATCCCGGTTGCTCCGCGCCTGCAGCTTTTCGTGATTTGAGCGTGCTGCTCTAATTGCTCAATGCTTGGGCGCACTTTTTATATCGCTTGCGCAAATCTCCCCGCCGAGGCGGCACAGCCGCAGCTTCGGCGCGCTAAGCAAAAGCGTTGTTTTTTGCGCAATAAAATAATTTTAACCGAGAATTTTAACGATTTGTTCAAACACTTCGTCGGGAGAGCCTTCACCGCTAGTAACGCTGGCAAGCTTGCCCTGCTTTTTATAATAATCGATTAGCGGCGCTGTCTGCGTGTTGTAAGTATCGAGCCGGGCTTTAACCGTTTCGGGGTTATCGTCCGCCCTTTGGTAAAGCTCGTTACCGCACTTTGCGCAAGCCGTTGCTCCGTTCAAAGTAGATACGTGGTAGCTTTCTCCGCACGAACAAACTCTGCGTCCGCATATTCTGTCCATTAAAAGCGCTTCGTCCACGTCGATGTTAAGGCACAAATCCACCTTTGCAAACTTATCAAGCTCCTGCGCCTGATAAATGTTGCGGGGGAAACCGTCAAGCATATAACCGCTTTTCGCGTCGTCCCATGTCAATCTGTCCTCTACGATTTTGCAGGTCACTTCGTCGGGAACAAGCTTGCCCGCGTCGATATACGACTTTGCAAGCTTGCCGATTTCCGTGCCGCCCTTTATGTTGGCGCGGAAAATATCGCCCGTGGAAATGTGCAAAAGATTGTATTTAGCCGCTATTTTGCTCGCCTGGGTGCCTTTGCCTGCCCCGGGCGCGCCGAGCAATATAATATTCATTACTTCAAAAAGCCCTTATAGTTCTTCATCATAAGCTGGCTTTCAAGCTGCTTATCTAACTCGAGCGCAACCGATACGACGATTAGTATACCCGTAGTCGAGAATACCGAAAGAAGCGTAAGGTTGCTCATTCCGAGCGAGGAAAGTATCATCGAAAGTATCGAAGGTATAAACGCCACGAGCGAAAGATATATCGCGCCGAAAAGCGTTATACGGTTAGAAATCTTTTTAAGATAATCAGCCGTGGGCTTACCGGGACGGATACCCTGAATAAATCCGCCGTTCTGCTGTATCGTTTTGGAAACGTCCTCCGGATTGAACTGCATCGACGCATAGAAGAACGAGAACGCGAATATCAACAGGCAGAGCACAATCATATAAATGAGCTGACCGTACCATGCTCCCGAACCCGAAAACCATTCTACTATTCCATTTTCCGCAGACGAACCAGGCCAGAATAAGCTTATAATCATCTGGGGGAACGAAACAAGCGCAAACGCGAAAATCAAAGGCATAACGCCGGAGCCCGAAATTCTGATAGGAATTACGGATGACTGACCGCCGTACATTTTTCTTCCCTTAACCTGTTTTGCATATTGAACGGGAATTCTTCTTTCCGATAAGTCTACCGTTACGATTGCCGTAAATTCAACCACCGTCAGAATTATAAAGCCCAAAAGCTCCCAGAATCTGGATGTTTCGCCGTTAAAGCCGTCCATAAGGTTTGCGATAATCGTAAGTCCTGCGGTAGATATAATACCGATAAAGATTATAAGCGAAATACCGTTCGATATGCCGTATTCGGTAATCCTTTCGCCAATCCACATAACGAGCATCGCGCCCGCGGTATAAACAACCGTAAGGAAAATACCCGCAATCCATTTAGCCGCTGTATCGCTTATCGCAGCTACCGCACCGCCGCCGAAAATCGAAAGACGGAGCGCGTCGCCCTGAATACCGAAGTTAACGATAATACCGATAGCCTGCGCAACAGCAAGAACAATCGTTACGTAACGCGTAATCTGGGCGATTTTCTTTCTTCCGTCCTCGCCCTGCTTTGAAAGCCTTTCCAAAGCGGGAATACCTACGGTCAAAAGCTGAATAATAATCGACGCGTTAATATAAGGGCTGATACCGAGAGCAAACAGAGTTGCGTTTGCAAGCGAGCCGCCCGTTATCGACGACATTATATTCAGAAAGCTGTTGGCTTCAATCGCGTTGCTGAACTGCGTGGGGTTTATACCCGGAACTGGAATATAACAGCCGATACGGAAAAGCAAAAGAAGAACAAGGGTTATCCATATCTTCTTTCTTATTTCCTTGACTTTAAAACAATTTTTTATTGTTTCGAACATAAGATAAATCTCCTCACAAAAATCCGCTAATTACGCGCCGCGCCTTTTTATGCGGCGCAGCCCGCCGAACGGCGTTTCGTGATTTGCCGAATTTTGATTATTCTTCGATTTCGGCTTTGCCGCCGGCCTTTTCAATAGCTTCTTTTGCGGAAGCAGAGAATTTAGCCGCCTTTACGGTGAGCGCAGCTTTAAGCTCGCCCGTGCCGAGAACTTTAAGACCGGCAGAATTTTTAACTTCTTTTGCAAGTCCGTTAAGTCTTACGTATCCGAAATCCACAACCGTGCCCGCGGGAACGTTTGCAAGCTGGCTGAGATTTACGATAGTGTATTCGGTAGCCCACTTATTGTGGAAACCGCGTTTGGGGATTCTTCTTGCCAAAGGCATCTGGCCGCCCTCAAATCCGGGGCGTACTCCGCCGCCCGAACGCGCCCATTGTCCTTTATGTCCTTTGCCCGAGGTTTTACCCAATCCCGAGCCTATACCTCTTCCAAGTCTCTTTTTAGAGGTTCTTGCGCCCTCTGCGGGCGATAAAGTATCGATTCTCATTGTCTGCTCCTTAAACCTGCTCAACCTTTACAAGGTGCGCAACCTTTTTGATTTGTCCCATATTTGCGGGCGTTTCCTCAAAGGTTTTGGACTGACGTATTTTTTTAAGTCCGAGCGCGGCAACCGTTGCCTTTACAGATGCAACCTGACCGTTAATGCTCTTTATTAAAGTTACTTTTACCATTTTTATGCCTCCGGTTACGCTTTAAGCTCGCTTACGTCTTTACCGCGCGCAGCCGCGATTTCTTCGGGCGACTTCAAATCGAAAAGCCCGCAAACGGCAGCTTTAACGCAGTTAATGGGGTTGGAAGTGCCGTGGGATTTTGTTCTTACGTCCTTAACTCCCGCCGCTTCCATAACGGCACGTACGGGACCGCCCGCGATAACGCCGGTACCTTCCGAAGCGGGCATCATAAGAACGGAACCTCTTCCGAACACACCCAAAACGCCGTGGGGAATGGTCGTACCCTGCAATGCTACTTTGCGCATATTCTTTTTAGCCTGCGCGTTCGCCTTTTCGATTGCTTCGGGAACTTCCTTGGATTTGCCCATACCGTAACCTACGGAACCCTTGCCGTCACCCACTACTACGAGCGCGGCAAAGCGCATATTACGTCCGCCTTTAACGGTTTTTGATACTCTGTTGACCTGAATGAGCTTTTTGATTAAGCCGTCGTCTTCCTGTCTTCTCCTGTTATCTCTTCTTGCGGGTCTTTCTTTCCTTTCTTCCATAATACGCTCCTTAGAAATCGAGTCCGGCTTCCCTTGCGCCGTCTGCCACTGCCTGTACGCGCCCCGTGTAGATATAGCCGCCTCTGTCGAAAACAACGCTCTTTATTTTAAGAGCCTTTGCTTTCTCCGCAACAGCTTTGCCTACTTCCTTGGCTGCGTCGGTTTTCGTCATCTTTGCGATTTTTGCCTTTACTTCCTTTTCCATTGTGGAAGCCGAGCAAAGGGTTACTCCCTTCGTATCGTCGATAATCTGTGCATAGATGTGGTTTAAACTGCGGTAAACGCTCAAACGGGGAGTTTCGGAAGTGCCTTTAATCTTTTTGCGCACTCTCGCATGACGTCTTAAACGTTCCTCGTTTTTGTCGATTTTATTAATCATAATTTCTCCTTCGAGCAAGCGCGCCTTACAAAACGCACTCTCCCTTTCACGCCGCAAGGCGCGCGGGATTACTTCTTGCCCTTACCTCCCGTTTTACCTTCCTTACGCTCGATTACTTCATCCTTGTAAGCGATGCCGTAACCGTGGTAGGGTTCGGGAATTCTTATGGTGCGGATATCCGCCGCCGTCTGTCCTACAAGCGCCTTGTCAATACCCGAAACGGTGATTTCGTTGGGGCTGGGGCATTCCAACTTAACGCCTGCGGGTTCTGCAAATTCAACGGGGTGAGAAAAGCCTACGTTCAAAACAAGCTTGTTGCCTTGTTTTGCGACCTTCCAGCCGACGCCGTTAACCTTTAAAGCCTTTGTATAGCCTTCGGATACGCCGACTACCATGTTGTGCAAAAGCGCGCGGTAAAGTCCGTGTTTTGCGTTAGTGCCTACTGCGTCCGAAGTTTTTTCAACAACCGCTTCGGCGCCGTTCACTTTGATATCGATATCGCCCACTACCGTCTGCGTAAGCGTGCCCTTGCTTCCTTTAACGGTCAAAAGTCCGTTTTCGAAAGTTACGGTAACGCCCGCGGGAAGGGCTACGGGTAATTTACCTATTCTTGACATATCGAATTACCTCCTTACCAGATATAGCAGAGCACTTCGCCGCCTACGTTCTGCGACTTTGCCTGCCTGTCTGTGAGTATTCCCTTGTTGGTGGAAAGAATGGCTATACCCAGCCCGTCCATTACCTTAGGCATGGTTTCAACGTCCGAATACACGCGGAGTCCGGGGCGGGAAACCCTTTTAAGGCTGTTGATTACGGGCTTTTTCTTGCCGACGTATTTAAGGGTCAACAAAAGTTTGCCGTTATAGCCGTCTTCCTGAAGCTCCACTCCGGAAATATATCCTTCGTTAACAAGGATATCGGCTATTGCTTTTTTCATATTTGATGCGGGAACCTCAACGGTTTCCTTGTTAGCTCTGAGCGCATTTCTTATGCGGGTGAGCATATCTGCGATAGGATCTGTCATTTCTTCTCTCCTCCTCTTACCAGCTCGATTTTTTCACGCCGGGAATTTGTCCCTTATAAGCGAGGTTTCTGAAACATATACGGCATACTCCGTATTTGCGCAAAACCGCGTGGGGTCTGCCGCAGATCGAGCATCTCGTATAAGCTCTCGTAGAGTATTTAGCAGGCTTCTGCTGCTTGTTTATCATTGCTTTCTTTGCCATAATTACTCCTTACTTCTTGAAGGGCATACCAAGCGCCCTTAAAAGCTCTCTCGCTTCTTCGTCGGTTTTTGCCGTGGTTACAAAGCAGATATCCATACCTCTGATTTTTTCAACCTGATCATATTGAATTTCAGGGAAGATAAGCTGTTCTTTGATACCCATGCAATAGTTGCCCTTTCCGTCGAAACTGTCGCGGGGTACGCCGCGGAAGTCGCGCACTCTGGGAAGAGCTATGGAGATGAATTTATCATAGAAGTCGTACATCATCTTGCCGCGGAGGGTTACTTTCAAACCGATAGGCATTCCCTCGCGCACCTTGAAGTTCGCAACCGACTTTTTAGCCTTGCAAACTACGGGCTGCTGACCGGATATGGTCTTCATTTCGTTTTGAGCAATCTGAATCGACTTCGCGTTGTCCTTTATGTCGCCGAGGCCCGAGCTTAAAATAATTTTAACAAGCTTGGGAACCTGCATAGGATTTTTGTAACCGAATTTTTCGGTAAGGGCGGGAACGACTTCCTTGTCGTATGCTTCCAGTACTCTGGATTTGTAAACTTTTTCTTGCTTCGCAGTTTTTTTCGTAGCCATAGTCGCCCTCCTTATTCAGCCTTGTCTTCGGTTGCGGTTTCCGCCGCATTCTCGGCTTTCTTGGCGCGCTTTCTTTCACGCTTTTTGGGCGCTTCCTTAACCGCCTTTTTAGCCGCCTTGCCCGTGTACACGCTGTCAAGCGTTGCGTTGCACTTGGGGCAGACTCTTGTGTTCTTTCCGTCGATAAGCGTATGCTTTACTCTTATCGCCTTTCCGCAAGCAGCACAGATTACCATTACGTTTGATACGTCTATGGGCGCTTCGACCTCCGCTATTTTGGAAACTTCGTTCGCCTTTCTTGCTTTCTGCGCTTTCTTGTGAATGTTTACGCCTTCAACAGTTACCGTTCCGTTTTTCGGGGAAGTAGCTATTACTTTACCCGTCTTTTTCGCGTATTTACCGGAGATAACTAATACATTGTCATTTAATTTTACGTTCATAGCCTTTCTCCTTTAATTAAAGCACTTCGGGTGCGAGGGATATAATCTTCATATAGTTCTTTTCACGAAGCTCCCTTGCAATCGGTCCGAAGATACGCGTTCCGCGCGGTTCCTTGTTTGTGTTGATAATTACTGCCGCGTTGTCGTCGAAACGGATATACGTTCCGTCGTCGCGTCTGATGCCTTTTCTGGTGCGCACGATAACGGCCTTCACTACTTCGCCTTTCTTTACCGCGCCGCCGGGTGCCGCCGTTTTAACGGAGCATACGATTACGTCGCCGATGTTTGCGAACTTTCTGAACGAACCGCCGAGCACCTTGATGCACATAAGCTCTTTAGCGCCGCTGTTGTCCGCGGCTTTGAGCCTTGTCTGAGGTTGTATCATATAATATCTCTCCTATTATGATTACTTACAACTGTTGCTTTATTTTGCAACCTTACAGAGGATTGTTCCCCGCACACATAAGCAAGGTTGAGCGCCCTGCTCTCCTTTGAGCGGAGGCAACAATCTTGAAGTTATTTGATAAAATATTTCGCGTTTTAAAATTACTTGGCTTTTTCTATGATTTCAGCCACGCGCCAGTTCTTATCCTTGGAAAGCTTGCGCGTTTCCACGATGCGAACCTTGTCGCCCTCGCCGCACTCGTTGTTTTCATCGTGCGCCTTGAAGCGGGTTGTTTTGGTAATGGTCTTTTTATAAAGGGGGTGTTTGCTCTTTTCCACTACGGCAACAACCACCGTCTTATCCATTTTATCGGATACTACAAGACCTACTCTTTCTTTTCTGAGCGTCGTTCTTTCCATTTCTGTCTCCTTTACGCTTTCAACTGCCTTGCGCGGATTACGGTGTTCACTCTCGCAATATCTTTTTTAACAAGATTAATCGCAAGGGGATTTTCAAGCTGACCGCTGGCGTGGCGGAAACGCAGATTAAACAATTCGCTTTTAAGCTCTTTGAGCTTGTTCTGAAGCTCTTCGTCGCTCAAATTTATAATTTCCTTAGCCTTCATTAGCTTCACCGCCTTCTTCGACTGCTTCGACTTCTTTCTTTATAAACTTGCACTTAACCGGAAGTTTGTGGCTTGCAAGGCGCATAGCCTCGCGTGCGATTTCTTCGCTCACGCCCGACATTTCAAACATAACTCTGCCGGGTTTTACGATTGCAACCCAGTATTCAACCGAACCTTTACCGGAACCCATACGGGATTCTGCGGGGTGTTTGGTTATGGGCTTGTGGGGGAATATGTCAATCCATACCTTTCCGCCCCTCTTTATAAATCTCGTCATCGCGATACGCGCCGCCTCTATCTGGTTGGAAGTGATTCTCGCTCCCTCCAAAGATACGAGCCCGTATTCGCCGTAAGCGATTTTATTGCCCTTCTGTGCTTTGCCGTGGATTTTTCCGCGGTGCTGCATTCTTCTTTTAACTCTCTTGGGAATTAACATATTACTCTTCGCCTCCCTCTGAAATTATAAGGCGCTTAGCGGTATCGAGAACTTCTCCCTTGTAAATCCAGCACTTTACGCCGAGCACGCCGAAAGTGGTGTGCGCTTCCGCAAAGCCGTAATCTATATCCGCGCGGATTGTCTGAAGGGGTATCGAACCGTCGTGATAGCTTTCCGTTCCTGCGATTTCGCGTCCGTCCAAACGTCCGCTTACGGTAATTTTAACGCCCTTTACGCCGGCCTTCGCAACCTTCGCGATTTGCTGTTTAACCGCTCTTCTGTAAGACACGCGCTTTTCAAGCTGTGAAGCCACAGACTCCGCAACAAGCTGAGCGTCGCAGTCTATTTTATCAACCTTTTTAACGTTGATAACGATTAATTTGCCTTTAGTTAGCTTGGACAAATCCTTTTTGATAACTTCTATTTCAGCGCCCGCCTTGCCGATAAGCACGCCGGGGCGTCCGGTATATATACCTATTTCTATCTTGTTTGCCGCTCTGATTATTGTGATTTTGCTGATTGCCGCGTCGTAGTACTTCTTTTTAAGGAAAGTACGGATTTCGCTGTCCTCTTTGATATACGCCGCAAAATTCTTTTTATCGGCGTACCATTGAGTATCCCAGGCGGAAATTACGCCGACTCTTAAACCGTGAGGATTAACTTTCTGTCCCATAACTCTCTCCTTATACCTTCTTCGCGTCGAGTATCACCGTTACGTGGCTCGTTCTCTTCAAAATCGCATGTCCGCGTCCCTTTGAAACGGGCTGCATTCTCTTAAGGTGCGGTCCGCCGTTTGCAAACGCTTCGGCAACTATCAAGTCGCTTCTGTCCATGCCCTGGTTATGCTCTGCGTTAGCCGCAGCGGAAAGCAAAACCTTTTTAACTTCGTCGCTGCCGCCCTTGTTGCAGTATGTGAGTATTCCCGCAGCCTCTTCAACCGACTTGCCGCGGATAAGCGCGAGCACGGTTCTGATTTTATAGGGGGAAATTCTCAGATATTTAGCCGTTGCGTAGGGGCGACGGTCTTTGTTGGCTTCGATTCTTTCTTTTTTTAAGTTCATATTCTTTGCCATAATGCCACTCCTTACTTCTTGGCGGTCTTAGCCGCATGCCCCTTGAACGTTCTCGTGGGAGCGAATTCGCCGAGCTTGCAGCCTACCATATCTTCGGTCACGTATACGGGAACGTGTTTTCTTCCGTCGTAAACGGCAATCGTATGTCCTACCATCTGGGGGAATATCGTTGTCGCGCGCGACCATGTTTTAACGACCTTTTTCTCGCCGGCTTCATTCATGGCAAGTATTCTAGACATAAGCCTTTCTTCGGCGTAAGGTCCTTTCTTAATGCTTCTTGACATTGTCTATTCCTCCTTAATTGATTCTCTTTAATATAAATTTGGAAGTGGGGTTCTTCTTCTTTCTCGTCTTGTAGCCGAGAGCGGGTTTACCCCAAGGCGTCATAGGCCCTGCGTGTCCTACGGGGCTCTTACCTTCACCACCGCCGTGAGGGTGGTCGTTCGGGTTCATAACGGAGCCGCGGACCGTGGGACGTATACCGAGGTGGCGCGTCTTTCCCGCCTTGCCCACGCGGATAATTTCGTGTTCCAGATTTCCTACCTGTCCGATAGTTGCCTTGCATTTCAAGGAAACAAGACGCATTTCGCCGGAAGGCATCTTTATCGTAGCGTAAGCGCCCTCTTTTGCCATTATCTGGGCTGAAATTCCAGCCGAACGCGCGATTTGCGCGCCCCTGCCGGGTTTAAGCTCGATTGCGTGCACAACAGTACCTACGGGGATGTCCGCAAGGCAAAGGCAGTTGCCCGACTTGATGTCCGCGCCTGAACCCGATAACACCTTGTCGCCTACCGTAAGTCCTACGGGCGCAAGAATATATCTCTTTTCGCCGTCTGCGTATGCAAGCAAAGCGATGTGCGCCGAACGGTTGGGGTCATACTGTATTGATTTAACCGTTGCGGGTATGCCGTCTTTATTGCGCTTGAAATCTATTATTCTGTATTTGATTCTGTTTCCACCGCCGATGTGACGTACGGAAATTTTACCCTGATTGTTTCTGCCGCCCGATTTGCGCTTATCGTGCAAAAGGCTTCTTTCGGGCTTATCGCCGGAAAGCTCCGCATACGCGTTAACCGTCATAAAACGGCGCGCGGGGGAGGTAGGTTTATATCTCTTGATAGCCATTTGTATCCTCCTTACGATAACGAGTTGAAGTACTCAATCGCCTTGGAGTCAGCCGTAAGCTGGACGATTGCTTTCTTGTAGTCGGGGGTGTAGCCTTCGCTTCTTCCCATTCTCTTTTTCTTGCCCTTGCAGTTAACGGTGTTAACGCTTTCTACCTTTACTTCGAAAAGCTTTTCAACCGCCGCCTTAATCTGCGTCTTATTCGCGGACTTTTTAACTATGAACGTGTATTTCTTGTCCGCGATACCGTCGTAGCCCTTTTCCGTGAGGAGAGGTTTCAAAATTATATCTTCGGCAAACATTATTCTCCGTAGACCTCCTCTATTTTCTTAACCGCAGCTTTGGTCAGAACGACTTTCGCGTTGGAAACCACTTCGTATGTGGAAATCTGCGCCACGGGCAAAGTGGAAAGTTTTTGAATGTTTCTTGCGGCAAGGATTACCTTTTCATCGTTGTTGTCCATTACGATAACCGCGGACTTGTCAAGCTTCAATGCGTTCTGGAAAGCAACCATTTCCTTGGTTTTTCCTTCTTTTACTTCAAGCTTGTCTACAACTACGATTTCGCCGTCCGCAACCTTTTTGGAAAGTGCGGACAACAGCGCCGCAATCTTAGCCTTTTTGTTCATGTCTTTAGAAAAGTCGCGGCTCTTGGGTGCGAATACTACGCCGCCCTTAATCCACTGGGGTGCGCGGATCGAACCCTGACGCGCGTTACCCGTGCCTTTCTGTCTCCAGGGCTTTCTGCCGCCGCCGCGTACTTCCGTACGGGTGAGGGTCGACTTCGTTCCCTGTCTTTCGTTTGCAAGGCGCGTTACAACCGCCTGGTGAATAAGGGGCTCGTTGTATTCTGCGCCGAACACCTTATCGCTTAATTTCATCGTGCCGGCTTCAGTGCCGTCCATTTTATACACTTTAATACTGGGCATACTTTCGTACCTCCTTATTTCACGGTGTCGTTAATGGTAACGACGCTGCCGTTAGGCCCGGGAACCGAACCTTTTATGAGTAAACAGTTTCTCTCTGCGTCCACTCTTACGATTTCGAGATTCTGCACGGTTACGTTTTCAACGCCGTACTGACCTGCGAGACGCTTGTTCTTGAACACGCGCGAAGGCGAGCTGTTCGCACCCATAGAACCGGGTTCTCTGTGCACGGGGCCTACGCCGTGGGTTTCTTTAAGTCTGTGCTGGTTCCATCTTTTGATAACGCCCGAATAACCGTGGCCCTTGGACACGCCGTGAACGTCTACCTTGTCGCCTGCCGTGAACACGTCGACCTTGATTTCGTTGCCGACTTCGTAGTTAGCGGTGTTGTCGAGGCGGAATTCCTTCAAAACCTTGCAGGGCTTTACGTTCGCCTTTTTAAACTGTCCGAGCTCGGGCTTTGTCAAAGCCTTTTCCTTTGCCTCGTCAAAACCGAGCTTCAAAGCGGCGTAGCCGTCCTTTTCAACGGTCTTGATTTGCACTACGGGGCACGGACCCGCTTCGATTACGGTTACGGGTATAACCTTGCCCTCCGCCGTAAATATCTGCGTCATTCCCGCTTTACGGCCGATGATTGCTTTATTCATTGATAAAGTTCCTCCGATAAATTTTTTATTTTCAGATACCGCGCTCCGCCGTCCCGCCGTTTCCGTCGCCTGCCTTGCGTAGAGTATCTATATTGTCTTATATAATAATATGGTATAAAGCGCTTACAGCTTTATCTTGATATCTACGCCCGCGGGCAAATGAACGGTGTCCAAAAGCTTTGCGTTGGGGGTATAAATATCGATAATTCTCTTATATGTTCTCTGTTCGAACTGTTCGCGGCTGTCCTTGTATTTGTGGGGGGAACGAAGTATCGTAACGATTTCCCTTTCCGTGGGGAGGGGAATCGGCCCCGAAATTTTTGCGCCGCTCTTCTTCATCGTTTCAACGATGCGCGCCGCCGCCAAATCCACGAGCTCGTGGTCATACGCCGCAAGTTTGATTCTGATTTTCTGTCCTGCCATTGTTTTACTCCTTTATACTAACAAAATGATAATTTCACGCGTCAACTTATCCGGGTGTATCGCGCCTTTTCCACTAAAAAACACCGCAATAACGGCGTTGGAATAAGCCACGGTTAGTCGCAAGGGTCGCGCCCTCACACTTGTCAGTGCAAATTATCTGCGCGGGAGCTTATTCCGCGTTTTACAGTAACTTTGCACCTCATTCCTATACACTTACGCACAAAAAAGACCGTCTTTTTTATGACGCGCTTGTCTATTATATAATAGCCGTTTAATAAAGTCAACGGAATTTACCGCGTTTTTTAAAGGTTTTTGCCTGTTTTTTATGCTTTTTTGCGCGATTTTCGCCCGATTTGCCTCATTTTAACTATCTTTTCCGACAACCCCCAATATATAGCGGATTTTGAAGAAAAAACCCTCTATTTAGGCGATTTTTACGCCGAAAAAACACGTCGCATAGGGGTATTATATTTTCTTATGGACTTTTTCAAATGAAATATAACAGCTTTTTTGTAAATTTTTCACAATTTTTTGCGGTTTTACCCCGCTCTGTTCGCCTCCGACGCGATAAACAGCCCAAGCTTAAATCCGTATTAAAGCTATAAAATTTGTTTTCTCTTCCAAATACACAGCAAAACCGACTGTGCTTAAAAAAGCGCGCCCGAACGGGAAACGTTCGGGCGCGCTTTTATATTGAAATCAATCGGAATTCCGTTTGCGCAAAAATATCCCCGCCCGACGAACTTGTCGGGCGGGGATTTCAAACAATTTTATAATCTGAAACAGCTTTATCCCTTTATTATTTTTTCCGCAATCTGAGGGGGAACTTCTTCATACCGCACGAACTCGGTTGAAAATTTCCCTTGCCCGCGCGTCATGCCGCGCAGATCGGTTGCGTACTTCGTGATTTCCGATAAAGGAACTTCTGCCGAAACAACAGTCAAACCTCCCTCCTGCGAGCTTTCCGAAATTCTTCCGCGCCGTTTGGAAATGTCCCCCATTACCGCGCCCAGATAATCGCCCGCAACCAAAACACGCAGCTTCATAACAGGTTCAAGAAGCACCGGCTTTGCATTTTTTATACCGTCTTTAAAGGCTAACGCGGCGGCGGCTTTAAAAGCCATTTCCGAAGAATCCACGTCGTGATAGCTTCCGTCGTATAAAACGGCTTTTACGCCGATAACGGGATATCCCGCCAGAACGCCGCGCCCAAGGCACTCCCGCAATCCCTTTTCAACCGCAGGAATATACTGTTTGGGTACAGCTCCGCCCACAACCTCGTCGCCGAAAATGAAATCCTCTTCGCACGGCTCGAAGCGCACCTTGCAATGTCCGTACTGTCCGTGCCCGCCGGATTGCTTTTTATGCTTACCCTCAGCGTTTGCAACCGCGCGGATAGTTTCACGGTAAGGAATTTTCGGCTCCGATAATGTAACGTCTATATTGTAGCGCTGTTTCAGCTTTTTAGCTAAAATTTCCAGATGGACTTCACCCTGACCGCTCAGCACAAGCTCGCCCGTATCCGCGCGCTTTTCAACGGAAAAAGTATAATCCTCCTCGCTCATTTTATTGAAGCCCGCAAAAACCTTGTCCTCGTCGCCCTTATTCACAGCGTTAACCGCAAGCGAAAGAGAAGGCTTCGGGAAACGTATGGGGTCGAACTGTAAATTAGTGCCTGCCGCGCAAAGCGTATGGTTTGTGTCAGTGCTTTGCAGCTTGTTAACCGCGCCGATATCCCCCGCGGTCAGCTCCGCCACAAGCTCGCACTTTTTGCCTTTAAGCGTAAAAATCTGCCCTATGCGTTCTTCAACGCCAGTGTTGGAGTTTAAAACGGTCATACCGCTTTTAAGTCTGCCGCGGAAAATCTTTATGTAGTTGAGCTTGCCCGAATACGCGTCGTAAACGGTTTTGAACACCTGCGCGGCGAAAGGTCCGTCCTCTTCGCAGTTAACGTTAACGATTTCGTCCGCGTTCAAATCTGTTGCAAGCGAGTTTTTGCGCTCGTTCGCGGTGGGCATATAGCGGACGATTTCGTCCAAAAGATTGATAACCCCTCGGTTTTGCAACGCGCTTCCTGCCATTACGGGGATAACGTTGCCCGTGGCGATACCCTTTCTTACTCCGTGAACGGTATCGTCTTTTGAAAGCTTTCCGTCCTCGAAGTATTTATCCAAAAGAATTTCGTCGTTTTCGGCGGCAGTTTCCATTAAGCTTGCCTGCATTTCCTCCATATATCCGCTAAGCTCGGCGGGTATTGCGATTTCCTGCGGACCTTGTGTGGAAAATTTATAAGCCTTTTCCTGAATAGCGTTGACGTAACCCGTCATTTTTCCGTCAGCCATTATAGGCAACTGAATGGGCGCAAGCTTGCCCGCATATTTTTCTTTAAGCGCGGCAACCGTGCCCGCGTAGTCCGCGTTTTGCTTATCCATACCGTTAATAAAAATAATAAGCGGTTTACCAAGCTTTAAGCAGTATTCCACAACGCTTTCCGCGCCTATGGGCAGAACGCCGTTCGCGCCGATAACAAGAACCGCCGCGCCGCAAGCCGCTAAGCCCTCGTGCCGCTCTCCCTCGAAATCGTAAAACCCCGGCAAATCCAAAAGATTGATTTTCACGCCCTTCCATAAAAGATTTGCAACCGCAGTGTAAACGGAAATCTTTTTCGCCTTTTCAAGCTCGTCAAAGTCAGTAACCGTGGTTCCGTCCTCGGTTTTACCCATACGGTCTATAACGCCGCCGTTGAATAACATCGCCTCGCAAAGGGTTGTTTTGCCCTCTCCGCTATGCCCGATAATTGCAACGTTTCTTATTTCTTTTGCCGTAATATTCATAGTTTTCCCCTTATCCCGCTTAAAACAGCGGCTTATAGTTGCATTATAATATAAAAAAACCTGCAATTCAATAGCAAATTAAAAAAAGCCGCCGAAATATTTTCGGCGGCTTTTTTTAATGTTTTTTAGCCGTTAACCTCTATACCAAGCAAAATACCCTTTTTAAAACCCTCAAAAAACCTTGCCTTCGCGTATTCGTGCGCTTCTTCGTCGGTTTTATTTAAAAGATTTGCAAACATTTGCTTTTGCTCTTCGTTCAAAGAATTCTCAAGCTCCATTGCAAGCGCCGCAATCTCGTCGGAAATTTCCCAAAATTCGTCCGTTTCTTTGATAAATACGTCGCCGGATTTCCCTTTATAAATTTCCTCAATCACCGATTTCATAAACCACCTCAATTATTCCTATTAATTATATTATATTATATTAGGTCTATTAACCTAAGTCAAGACTTTTGACCTATCCACAAATATAATATTTTTTATGAATTACATTGAAGTAATAAAACAGGTTATGGTTGAGCAACAATTAACGCAACAAAAACTTGCGGAAATTTTAAACGTTAATCAAACAACCGTAAGCCAATGGTTATTGGGTCGTAAAAAACCGAGTTATGATAATATTAAAACTATTTATGAAAAGCTCGGCATAACTCCCAACGTGCTTTTCGGTTTGGAAGATTAAACTATCTTATGAATTACTTTACTGAACGATTAAAAGAATTACGAATTGAAAAAGGCTTATCATTAGTGCAGCTTGCAAAAGAAACGGGCATAAGCAAAAGCGCGATTTCTTTTTGGGAGAACGGCGACAGAATACCTACGGCATTAAATATAATCACGCTTGCCAAATATTTTGAAGTTTCCGCTGATTATTTATTAGGTCTTGAAGACTAAACAATTTTTACAAATCCGCGCCCGAAGGCTAAGCCTTCGGGCGTGTTCTTTTAAAAGCATTTATCAACTTTATATATAATAAGCTTAACCAGCGTAATTATTCCGCTTGCCGCCGCAACTATTCCTATAGCAAAAAAGAATACAAGCCCCGCATACAGTCCGTTGAAACCGCATAAAAATTCGTGGAACGATTTAAAGTGCGAAAATATCGGCACCCCGAAAAACAGCGTGAGCGCAATAAAAAAAGCGCCGAAAACAACAGGTGTGGCAATTTTTTTATTGACGTATTTACTGCCGAATGCATTTTCTCCGTTTTTTACCGTGAGTTGATTTTTAAAAAGTTCTTTAAGCTTTTTAAACTGGGCATACGGCACCGTTAATTCCTCAAAAAAGATTTCTTCCCCGAAGCTTGAAACAAAAACCACTTCGTAACCTTCCGCCCCGCGGAGAAGCTTGACCGTTTCCAGATAATTTCTGTCCAAAACCGTTTCATTGCCCGCGCATTTCAAAACTATATGGCAGGGAAAAACGTTAAAAGAATTTATATGCTTGTTTTGCGCTTCAACTTCTTTTTTATATTCTTCGTTATCCTTCTTTCCGCGCGCCCTCATAGCGGCTTGCAAACGCGTAAGATGCCCCCACCCGCCGAAAACGCTCAATAAAATAATTGCCGCCATAACAAAAACCGCAAACGCGTCCGACGCATGGCTTAAAACGGAGCCGCCGTTAATCGCTGCAAAGACTATAGTATAAACGAACCAAAACAGCAAAAACGCAAGAACAAACAAAAGAAAAATACCCAAAGGGTGTTTCCAATACTTGTCGGTGTTGCCTGTGCTGTCCGCGTAAACGCTGTTGGAAGCCGTATAGCCGTAAAGCCATTCGCCCAAGCCCTTCTCCGGCATTTCCGTTATAAAAGTTTTCGGCTTTTTCATATCAATAATAAGTTACAACCGCTTCTTCGGGCGCTTCGGCGCGCTCTATTTTTTCCACAATCAAAACGGGACCCTCGCCGCGATAAACCGCGTTATTTTCAACGGTGATTTTTGCCGTTACCGTAAGCCAGTCACGCGTCTTTACGTCCGATATAAGGTTTCCGGTTTTTACGGCAAATCCGTCGTAGGCGATATCCGCTTCGCAACAGGTCATAATATGCCTGCCTAAAACTATATATCCCTTAGGCACGCGCTTTGAAACAGCCGCCATGCCCTTGAATTTCACCGTTTTGCCGATATACTCGTCGGTTTTTTCCGCCAAATCGCGGTAAAACCAGGCAAAATCCCTGTCCTCTATTTCTATTACGGGCGCGGTCACGTCAAACGGCATCGGGTCTTCGATTTCGTCGAACTCCGCCTTTCCGCCGATATATTCGTAAACGATATCAGGTCGGCGGGAAATTCCGCGCACGATTTTATGGAAGTCGGTTTTTTCGTATTCTCCCTTGAAACGGTTGAAAACCACCATCTGCGTCATCTGTATTTTATCGAATACAAGCTGCCGCATATTCTGGTTATAGCTTAAAAACGTAGCCGCGTCGAAAAAGGTCATTATCTGGTTTATAACCCAGCTTTCGGGCATTGCGTCGAAAAACTGTTGCAAAAGCCATGTGCCGTTATACTCCACAACTACGCGCTGAACCTTGTATTTTTGAGTAAGGCTTTCAAGGTTTTGCATGGTAAGCTCTTGCGCGCTCTCCAAAGTCACCTTAGTAACGTAACGCACGTTGAACTTATCCGGCTCGTACTCCTTTTCCCCCTCTTCACAAACAAGCAAAAGCGTGCGCTCCCCGGTGTTCATGCGCGGGTCTTCCAACGTTTCCTGAATAAACTGCGTTTTCCCGCTTTCCAAAAAACCGAGAAAAAGATAAACTGAAATTTCTTCCTGCATTATTTAACCCCGAAAAGCTCGGCAAGCTTCGCTTCGTCTATTTTAGAACCGATTACGCAAAGTCTGCCCGTATAAGAAGCCGCCCCCTCGCGGATATCCGTTTCGTCGGGAATATAATCGAAGTGCAGCCACTTTCCGCATTCGCATGCAACTATGCCCTTTGCGCGTAAAACGGTGCCGAAGCGGTTCGCGTCGGAAAGCGCGGATAAAGCTTTTTTAAGCTCTTCTTTCGTAAATTTTTTGCTCGTTTCCACGCCCCAGCTTGTGAAAACCTCGTCAGCGTGGTGGTGATGTTCATGCTCATGCTCGTGGTGATGTCCGCAACCGCACTCTTCACCGTGCCCGTGGTGATGCTCGTGTTCATCGTCATGGTGACAGCAATGATGCTCCGCGTCGTCGTGTTCGTGGTGATGCCCGCAACCGCACCCCTCTCCGTGTCCGTGGTGATGCTCGTGTTCGTGCTCATGGTCATGGTGACAACACTGATGTTCATGCTCATGGCTGTGATTATGTCCACTGCAACAATGGCTATGGCTGTGTTCAAGCTCCTCAAGCTCGCTTTCAAGCGTTTTGGAATGCTCCATTGCGGAAAGAATTTCTTTGCCGTCAAGCTCGCTCAAAGGAGTGGTAACAATAGTCGCGTTTGCATTGTGCGCACGCACCAACTCCGCCGCCTGCGCAAGCTTTTCAGCGCTTGCCACGTCCGCATGGCTGAAAATGATACACGCGGCAGTTTCGATTTGGTCGTTAAAAAACTCCCCGAAGTTTTTCATATACATTTTGCACTTTACCGCGTCAACAACCGCGGTATAAGAATTGATTTTACAATCTTTAACGTGCGCGCTTTCAACGGCTTTAATAACGTCCGAAAGCTTGCCCACGCCCGACGGCTCGATTAAAATACGGTCGGGATTGTATTCCTTCTGAACCTTTTCAAGCGCTTTGGCAAAATCGCCCACAAGCGAACAGCAAATACAGCCGGAGTTTAGCTCGTTGATTTTAATGCCTGCGTCGGCTAAAAATCCGCCGTCCACGCCTATTTCGCCGAATTCGTTTTCAATTAAAACGAGTTTTTCGCCCGCATAAGCTTCTTTAATCAACTTTTTAATGAGCGTAGTTTTGCCCGCCCCCAAAAATCCTGAAAATATATCTATTTTAGTCATAATACCACCTGTTTTTAAAATAATTTACAGCGCCCGCAAATATCACAGGCGCGGAATATACGAAATTTTAAACCTTTTAATAAGTCAGTTTTCTGAACGAGCCGTCAAGCTTATGTAATACAAAGCGCGCGTCCTGATTTTCGGCAAGAGTTTTTCCGTATGCAACAGCTTCTGCCTGGGTATCGAAAAGCTTAATCGCCTTTGCGCCGCCTTCGAGCTTTATTTGCCATTTACCGTCCGTTTTACGCTTGGAAATGTGATAAACCTTTCCGTTATCCCTCTCTTTTGCGGGTTCTTCGGGTTTCTTTTCTTCCGCCTTGGTTTCCGTATTTTTAACGGACTTTTCTTCGGCTTTGGGCTCGGGCTTTTCCTCTTTCGCCGCAGCTTCCGCAGGCTTCGTCTTTTTCACGGGCTCTTCCGCGGCGCTCTTTGAGGGCGAAGCCTTTTTCTGCGTTTCAGCATTACCGCCTTTGGATTTTTTACCTGCCAGAACAATTATAAGCACTATTAATATTATTGCTACAGCCGCTACTCCGGCAACGGCAATCCAAGCCCAGAGCGGCACGTCTGCAAAAGTAAACAGTAAATTCATAACTTGTCACCTCGTATTTCTTAGTATTGTATAACAAAAAACCTTTAAAATCAAGTATTAAAACCCGCGGAATTCCGCGGGTTCGTCATAGGTTCGATAGCTCAACGTTCAAAATTAATATTTCGTAATCTTAACCGTTTTGATAATTATAGGGGACTTGGGCACGTTGAACGTTACTGAAATACCCCTGTCCTTTTCGCTTTCGTTAGAGAAAGTGTCAAGGTTGTCAACGCGAACTTCCGTCGCGGTATAGAAATTGCTGGCGGTTCCGCCGTGGTTGTCGGAAATATATTCGTTTACGGCGTCAACCAAATCATCGAAAACCTCCGTGGTTGAAAGCCTTGCAAATACCGAATAATTGTTTTCGGAATAAGACGAGCTCGTTCCCGTCTGCACGCCGAAAAGCGAAGTCGCGCAGTTCTTTTTGTAATCCGCCATTATTATCTGGTCTTTCGTGGGGGTAACGTAAATTTTTTGAGTGGTTTCCTTATCGTAATAATACATTTTAAGGCAACCGTATTCTGCGGTAAGTTTTCCCTTTTCTATATCCTGATGGATATTGTTGTAAAACTCGCCCATTACCGTCTGCAACGCGTCGTCCGCATTAACGGTTTCGTTCTGCTTGTCGTCGTAACCGCGGTTTTTATATACGGAAGGCGTCAAATGCAGTTTATAATAAGCCTCTTCCTTGGAATGGCTGTCCAACTCGAAATACTCAGAAAGCTGGTTAGCGTTACCCGAAAGCGCTGAATAATCATCCGCATGATACTCATAACCGCCCGTAAACCAGTCGGTGGTTTTGTAATCGTGGATAATGGTATTATCGTAGAAATTTTCTTTAGCAAGCTCGATAAAGTGCCTTACGGTGTGCGGATACATATTCCTGTAAAGCGTATATTTTACTTCATAGGTGTTTCCGTTGAACTCGTAAGTTATCTGCGCTTCGGGGTGAGCGGTTTCAAGCGAGCAAGAGCTTGCCGCCACTGCCGAAAAGGCAACCGTCGCGGCGGAAACCGCACATATAATAATTTTCTTTAAAACTGAACCTTTCATAACTATACTATTTTATTTTACTTTTAAAATTCGGCGTAGTCAAGTAATTTTCTGCTCCCGCAAAAAATTACTTGCGGTACGACAAGCAATTTTTGTTTCCTACGCAAAACAATTGCGGAATAACAAGCAAATTTTTACTTCCTACGCAAAATCAATTGCGGAATAACAAGCAATTTTTTACTTCATACGCAAAACAATTGCGGGATTACAAGTAATTTTTTACTTTCTGCATAAAACTCATTTAAAGCACATTAAGTATTTTTTACATTAAACGCAAATTCATTTGCAATAGAGCAAGCATTTTAACGCTAACACAAAATCCAATCACTGTAAAGCAAGGTCAGCGCCTTTTTATTACACGGCAAGTATTTTTATAAATTCCTCAATACTCATTGTTCGTAAAGCAAGATATTTTCGCCAAGCCCATAGATTTTTAAAAGCCGAGCAAAAAAACAAAACCGTCCGCGGCAAACGCCGCGGACGGTTTATCATTCTTATTAAAGAAATTATTCCAAAACTGCGGTTGCGCCTGCCGCTTTGAGGTCGGCAAGAATTTTCTCCGCGTCTTCTTTTGCAACGTTTTCTTTGAGAACGCCGCCCTTTTCAACTGCGGATTTAGCTTCAACAAGTCCAAGACCGGTGAAAGCGCGAACAACTTTGATAACGTCGATTTTCTTAGCGCCTGCGTCTTTAAGAACTACGTTGAATTCGGTCTTTTCTTCTGCTGCCGCTGCGGGAGCTGCGCCTGCCGCGGGAGCTGCAGCTACTGCTACGGGAGCAGCTGCGCTTACGCCGAATTCTTCTTCAAGTGCTTTAACAAGCTCGTTGAGCTCAAGTACGGTCATAGTTTTGATTTCTTCTATAAATTTCTTTACGTCTGCCATTTTATTTAATTCTCCTGATTTTTATAATTTAATTTTTATATTTTTGTTTTTTGCGCTTTAAGGCGTGCGCCTCCCTTTCGATTTAATTTTAAATTACTGCTTCTGTTCCGCAATAGCGCCGAGAACGCGAACGATACCCGCAACAAGGTTGTTGAGCACTCCCACGAAATTCGATACGGGAGCCTGCATGGAACCGAGCATTTTTGCAACGAGTTCTTCTCTCGAAGGCATGGAAGCAAGAGCCTTAACGCCCGCCTTGTCCACGTAAGCGTTATCAACAAACGCGCTCTTTATAACGATTTTTTCTTCGTAATCTTTAGCGGCGGCAACCATAAGCTTTGCTGCGCAAGTTTCATCCGCGCCGAAAGCCACGGCTGTAGGTCCGTTCAGATCGTTATCGAAATCCTTGAAGCCCAAATCGTTCAAAGCCTTTCTTACAAGCGTGTTTTTGTAAACCTTATACTCGCAGTTTGCCTGTTTGCATTTGTTTCTGAGAGCGGAAACTTCCGCAACCGTAAGCTTGTTGTAATCAACGAGAACAACAGACTTGGCAGCCTTGATTTTTTCCGTAATCTCTTCAACTACAAGTTTTTTAGCTTCGAAATTAGCTGACAAATTTTTACCTCCTATCAGATTAAGTCGTAAAAATATAATTCCTTGCGCAAAGTGACACAAGGAATTTTGAAATAATCTCTTATTTAAAATAATCCGGTCACCTGAGCGGGATATTGAGCGCATTGCACCCGCCTTCTTCGGCACAGAAAATATATTTACTTTGTTATTTTATCGTTTTGACGTTTTACTGTCAAGCAATTTTAACCCTTATTATAAGTTACCTTAATTCCGGGGCCCATCGTCGCGGTAAGAGTAACCGACTTGATATACTGTCCCTTCGCAGCCGCGGGCTTCGCCTTTACGATTGCGTCCATAAGCGCGTTGAAGTTTTCGGTAAGCTTTTCCACGCCGAACGATTTTTTACCGATAGGGCAGTGTATGATAGCCGTTTTATCCAAACGGTATTCCACTTTACCTGCTTTAACCTCTTTAACGGCTTTCGCAACGTCCATAGTAACCGTGCCCGACTTGGGGTTGGGCATCAAGCCCTTAGGTCCGAGGATACGTCCGATTCTTCCGACCATGCCCATCATATCGGGGGTAGTAATCATAACGTCGAAATCAAACCAGTTCTGCGACTGTATGCGCTGAATGGTTTCCTCCGCGCCTACGTAATCAGCGCCCGCAGCCGTTGCCGCGTCCGCCTTGTCGCCCTTTGCTATAACGAGAACTCTCTTGGTTTTACCGGTACCGTTGGGGAGAACGAGCACGCCGCGGACCTGCTGGTCTGCCTGGCGGGGGTCTACGCCCAAACGTACGTGAAGCTCGATAGTTTCGTCGAATTTCGCTTTCGCCGTTTCAACAACAAGCTTTGCCGCTTCGTTTAAATCATAGGATTTGGAACGGTCGTAAAGCTTTACGCTTTCTGCATATTTTTTAGCAAGTTTCATCTTCACGCCCTCCTTACTCTTCCACCGTAACGCCCATCGAACGTGCGGTACCTTTAACCATGCTCTTCGCCGCGTCCAGATCGGTGCAGTTCAAATCGGGCATTTTGGTCTTTGCTATTTCTTCTACCTGAGCTTTGGTAAGCTTGCCCACCTTATCTCTGTTGGGGCGTGCGCTCGCCGTCTCCAAACCCAGCGCCTTTTTGATAAGAACGGGGGTGGGGGGAGTTTTAAGCTCGAAAGTGAAGCTTCTGTCCTGATAAATGGTAACTACGCAAGGAATGATAAGCCCTGCCTGAGCCGCAGTCTTAGCGTTGAATTCCTTGGTGAAACCGGGAATGTTGATACCGTGGGGACCTAAGGTCGAACCTACGGGGGGTGCGGGCGTTGCTTTACCCGCGGGGAGCTGCAATTTAACTACCGCAGTAATTTTCTTTGCCATTTTTTATTCTCCTTTGTGGTTAAACGGCTACGCATTAAAGATTTTACGTATCCTCCCACTATTAAAAACACAATAACCGCGCAAAACAGCTAACGCAAGCGTTTCAAAAAGCTTACTCAACGTAAGCGCCACGAAAATGCCATACGCTAAGCCGCGGCGATTATACGCGTTCTTATTCCTCTATTTTTCTGATTTGGATATACTCGACTTCCACGTCGGTATTTCTGCCGAACATCTGAATGTTGACCTTCGCCTTCTGCGCCGCGTCGTTGAGCTCGGTGATAACGCCCTCGAAGCCCTCCAAAGGCCCCGCGTCCACGCCTACCTTGTCGCCGACCTTGAAATCGGCGTCAACCACTACTTCCTCAAGGCGCATTTTGCGTATTTCGGATTCCTTCATCGGTATGGGTCTGCCCTGAGGGCCGACAAAGCCGGTAACGCCCCTCGTGTTGGTTACCCAGTACCAAAGCTGGTTGGAATATATCATTTTAATGAACACGTAGCAAGGCAACAGCTTGCGCTCAACGATTTTGCGCTTGCCGTTCTTTTCTTCGATCGTCTGCTCCATAGGGATTTTGACGTCGAAAATCATGTTCTGTAAATTGTTGTTTTCAATTAACCGAAAAAGGCTGTCCTTCACCATCGATTCGTAGCCCGAATACGTATGGAGAATATACCAGCAGGGATTTTCGGTATCAGCTACCATCGTCGCCATAATTTACGCTCCGATACCCGTAATAAGATGCAGAAGCTCCTGCAAACCGTAATTGATGCCCGTAACTATCAAAAGAAATACCGTTACGACCACAAGAACCACGCACGTTCCTCTTACAACCTTAGGAACGCTCGGCCACGTCACCCTTTTCAGCTCGGAAAAGGTTTCCTTCAATCTTCTGCCCATTCTAACGAAAATATTGGGCTTTTTAGCGTTTTTATCAGTCTGATTTGCCATCACACAAACCCCTTTTAATTAATTTACCGCGCATTGCTCCCACAAACACGGTTTGCCTCGCGGCGGTTTCCATGCAGTTAATACGCGCGGTTTATTATCGGCGCGCGCCCGTAATTGCGCGCAAAGGGCAACAGCCCCAACCGCACAAAAATATGCGCCGCCAAACGGCATGCGTATTTTTGCGGAAATTTTATTTGCTTTCTTTATGCTCCGTGTGCTTCTTGCAGAAAGGGCAATACTTCGACATGGTAAGTCTGTCGGGGTCGTTGCGTTTATTCTTATAGCTGTCGTAATTGCGGTGCTTGCACTCGGTACATTCAAAGGTTATTTTAGTTCTGACTTGTGCTTTCATCTGGAAAAACTCCGTACAAAAAAATTACACCCCCAATCGAGTGCTTTTTGAGTTTATCACACATTCGGGGGCTTGTCAACACTTTTCGTCCGTATTTTATGCATTTAAAATCAAAATCCCCGCGAAATTACGGGGATTTTATTATTAAGCTTCAAATATATAAACGATAAACGCGAACGCAAGACCGATGGCAGCGGCTATCATGAGCCATCTTATTCCTCTGCGCACCTGAGCCATCTTGTCCGATTTTTCGTTTTCTATGCGGCGGATTTCCCTCTCCTCTTCCGCGTCGTAATAATACTTATCGGGCAAACGGTAAGGGCTTTCCTCTTCAACGAGCATCGGTAAAGAAGACTTCATAATGTCGGACAGCACGGCAAAATTATCTCCGTACAGCTCATCCCACGTATAGACGCGCCCCGTTTCGGGCGCAGTCAAATCGGGTTTTAACGGCGCAAACAAATCGAAAACCGCTTTTGCGAACCCGTTTATAACAAAGGCGTCTCTTTTTTCAACCGCCTCATCCCAGCGGGCTTCGTATATTTCGGTTTTTTTGCGGTGCGCCTTTAATTCCGCCTTGAACGCTGCGTTGGTCAGTCTTATCCTTTCCTTGCGCGCCGCGGCTATCGTCGGGAAATCCTCATATCTGAACATGGTTTAATTCAAATCGCCCGCAGTAAATGCAAACTGGTCTCTGTCCTCGGGGAAAATGGGGCCGGAAATTACAGGCAGATTCAACGGAGCGATAAACGCGCTTGCGGTTAGGTTGGTAACCGCCGAACGCAAATAAGGATATACGAGCTTGGTCGCCTCGATAACGAATCTTCTCTCGTCCGCCGCTCCGCTCATTCCGTCCACTTCGAAAACGCCTACAAGCGTCACGAAAATGTTAAAGGGCTTCGGCTCTGCTTCCGTGCTCTCTATTTTGACGGAAAGCGCCACGAAATTGAGCTTGTCGTTGCCGTTCACCTTTCTGACCTGACGGGAAAACTGCGGCTTTATATCCAGCTTGTCCTCGGGATTGAGTTTTATTCTGTTGAGCTTGAACGAAAGCTCTTCCCCCGTTATTCCTTTGAAATCTATTTTCATAATTTAAATCTCCTTTTATATATGCCTGTATTATATCCAAAACGTTTATAATTGTCAAATTTTTCCTCTTTTTTTATTGATAATTTGTCTGTTTAATATTATAATCTTTACGTTGTGCCCTGCATACGCGGCTAAAACTTATACGGAGAAAACTTTTGGCTAAAAAAACTGTTTATTTCGACGGCTTCTGCGGTTATACCGTAGCCGCGGTAACGGAAAACGGAAAAGTAGACGAATTCAGCTTTGAAAAGCGCGGTTCCGGCTGCGCCGTGGGCGACGTTTATAAAGGCAGGGTGGAAAGCGTCCACGCAGGCATGCAGGCGGCGTTTATAAACTGCGGTCTTGAAAAAAACTGCTTTTTGTCGGCGGGGGATTTTTTGCCCGACGGCGAAAAGTTCGAAGGCGAGCTCCCCGCCGTGCCCGAGCTTAAAACAGGCGACGAAATAATGGTGCAAATCGTAAAGCTCCCCGTCGGCAACAAGGGCGCCAAGGTCACCGCCCGCCCCTCTTTCGTCGGCAAATGCATGATATATATCCCCGAAGTTCCTTTCGTCGGCGTTTCAAGAAAAATCAAAGACGCGGAGCTGCGCAAAAATATGGAATACTCGGCAAAAAGGCTTAAAGGCGAAGACGACGGGCTTATATTCCGCACCGCCGCCCCTTATGCAAGACGCAGCCAGCTCAAAGACGAATATTCCTATCTTAAAAACCTGTACGCCGAAATCAGGGAAACCTACAAAACCGCCGCCGTCGGAGAACTTTTATATGCCGACGCGGCTCTTCCCGTGCGCGTTTTGCGCGACACCCTTTCCACCGACATCGAAAAAATAGTCGCGGGCAACAAAGACCTCAAAGAAAAATTAGAGGGTATAATCAACCTCTACCCCGCGCAAACCCGCTGTCCCGTAGAGCTTTACTCGGGGAAAAGAGATATGCTCGACGAGCTCGGGATTTCAAAACAGATTTTATCCGTAACGTCTCCTCGCGTTGATTTGGAAAACGGAGCGCACATAGTTATAGAAAAAACCGAAGCTCTTACCGTAATAGACGTAAACACGGGCAAATTTACCGGAGATTACAATCTCGAACAAACCGTTTACCACACGAATATACTTGCCGCAAGGGAGATAGCTCGTCAGGTAAAGCTCAGGAACATAGGCGGCATCGTGGTGGTCGATTTTATAGATATGCAAACCGCCGAACACCGCAAAGCGCTGACGGAAGAGCTTGAACGCGCCCTGAAAAACGACAAAGCCAAATGCTCCGTTTCCCCAATGTCGAAATTCGGGCTTGTGGAGTTTACAAGAAAACGCATAGGCGCAAACCCTCTGCCGCATATGATAAAGCCGTGCCGCTGTTGCAACGGAACGGGCAATACGAAAACCGAAGAATATATACTGTTCGGCGTGCGGGCAAAGCTTTTGAACCTCGCCGCCGACGGTGCGCAAATTATAAGAATGGATATGAACGCAGATATCCTCTCCCGCCTCACCCGATGGAATGAGCTTTTAAACGATTTAACGGCGCGTTTAAATATCGGGCTTTACGCGGTTCCTCACAAAACTTATAACGAAGAAACCATAAAATACCGCACGGATATAACGGATATAACCGAAATTCCCGCCGATGCGGTAAAGCTAATTTAACCCCGCCAAACAAAGCGCGGGCTTGCAAATCCGCAAGCCCGCGCTTTTGATTTATAAGAACAATTATCGGGGTCTTTTCGCTCCCCAGATTACTTTTACTCTTTTTTTCCCGAACAATCCGCCTCTTACGACGTCCCAATCCTTATCCCAGCCCTCTGGGCGCTGTGCGGCTTCGCAATATGCCGTACACAAGCCGTTTGAATTGAATATCCGCTTACCCGCCGTTTTTACGCTCGCGGGGATAAAAACACTTTCCAGAAAGGTACACCCGCCGAACGCATACCCGCCTAAATTTTCAAGCCCGTCGGGCAAGTCGACCGTTTCCAAAGCGCAGCACTCTTCAAAAGCAAAATTATCGATAATTTTCAATCCCGCAGGCAGCACTAAGCTTTCAAGCGAGGAACAGCCCGAAAACGCAAACCCTCCTATATATGCAAGGCAATCGGGGAAATATACGTCTTTCAAATGCCAACAATTATAAAACACATAGTCGGGAATATTCTCGATTTCCGGCAATACAACCTTTTCAAGGGCAAAACAATATTTAAACGCCTCGCTGCCTATGCTTGCCGCCGCCTCTATGTTTATTTCTTTTAAGCTTTCGCATACTTTAAACGCGCTTTCGCCTATGTTTACGCCGTAAGGCAAAACCGCTTTTTCAAGATTTATACAATCCTCAAAAGCTCCCTCGCCTATATCCGTTAAGCTTTCGGGGAAATTCAGCTCCTTCAGCTTTTCGCAGCCGCCGAACGCGGATTCCCCTATGCTTTCAAGGGCAGACGGGAATTTTACGCTTTCAATCTGCATCTGACAAAATGCAAATTCCCCGATATGCTTAATCCCTTCAGGTATTTGCACGCGCATGTCCTCGCCGTCATAGCCGGAAAGAACGCCGTCCTCAACGCAAAAATCTTCACCGCATCCGGAAAATTCCGCTTCGTTTTCTTCGCGCTCTTCTTCGCTTAATTCGGTTTCTTCGTACTCTTCGGCTTCCTCTTCGCACTCTACGGTTTTTTCGTCGTCCAAACAGCCTTGCGTATCTTCGAACGCTCCTCTTCCATATCCGCCCGCTCCGTCCGCGCCTGTATATTCCTCAGTATCCGCAGTACGTATATGTGTACAATCGGGCTTCATCTCCGTTTCGGGTTCTGCAAAAACACTGCCGCCGAATTTTACGCGCAGATAATCTTCACGGTTTAAAGTAAACGTTCTTTTTGCGCACGCAGAACAAAACTCCGCGCCGTCAGCGTTTTCCGCTCCGCAATTCATACAGTATTTCATATATAAAATTATACCTCCCGCCGCCCGTAATTGTCAACCGCAGTTTTTGATACGGCTGCAAAAGCGTATAGCGTATTTTTAACGGTCTGTTAAGATTGTATGGCAAACTTTTGAACTGCTCGTTTATCCTCATTGAATTTTACCATATAACTCAGACGCAGTAGGTACTAACGCAAAACACGGACTTTACCGCGCGCCTTTGCACAACAGCGAAAGCCGCCGCGGGCAAAATTGCCCGCGGCGGCTTTAATTTCGTATTATTAAACGCTGAGTATACTTATAAATAAGTTTTTAACTTCTGTTCGAAGCTCTCTTCTATATCGATAAGGTCCGTCAAAAGCTTTTTAACTTCTTCATCCATATACTTTCCGCCGTCCGTAAGCGAAGTTTTAAGCGAAGTCAAACCCGTAACCGTGCCTCTTATCATCATCTGGGCAACGTTCTGCGCGGAATTATCGTTAGCCGTGCCCATCTTGATTGCAGACCACATCATCGCCTTTTTAACGGGGCTGGGATCTTTCAGCTCCACGTTGAGCTTATGCGCAAGCGAAGCCGCCTCGCAGCAGATTCTTTCGTATTCTTCATGCTCGCGCATGATTTCCTGCTTTATGTTTTCATCGTCTATTTCAGGCAAAATATCAGAAATAGACGTAAGCGCAAGCTGCGCGTTGCGGTAAATTTCAGCTAAAACTTCGCTGTCTTTTTTGATTTCTTCCATAATTTTCTCCTTAAAACCAGTTTGCCGCGCACGCAAAAAATTATTCGTTCGCAGTCCTTTTTAGTTGACTTGCATATAAATTTATGATAAATTTAATAACGAGCCGCTCGGACAAGGCTTTTTTAAGTGCGCTTGAAGCGCCGCCTTATATGTTCGGCGAGACTGGTTAGAGGAGGTATTTTCACACTATGTACGCTATTTTTGAAAACGGCAGAAAACAGTACAAGGTTTGCGTAGGCGACGTTTTAAAGGTTGAAAAGCTCGGAAAAAAGGTCGGGGAAACGGTTGATTTTCCCGTTATTCTCACAGCCGACGAAAAGGGCATTCAAACCGGAAAAGAAGTAGAAGGCGTTAAAGTCGTCGCGGAAATCGTTGCAGAGGGCAAAGATAAAAAGATTATCGTATTCAAATACAAGCCCAAGAAAAATGAAAGAAAGAAGCAAGGCCACAGGCAGCCCTACGCCCAGATTAAGGTAACGGCTATCGGCGCGTCGGAAGCTGAAAAGCCCGCCGCAAAGAAACCCGCGGCAAAAAAGCCTGCCGCTAAAAAAACCGCGGCTAAACCCGCCGCTGAAACGGCTGAAACCAAGGCGGAGTAAAAGGAGGAAATAAAAAATGTTCTTTATCAGTTTATTCGCCCATAAAAAAGGAACGGGTTCTTCACACAACGGCAGAGACAGTAATCCCAAAATGCTCGGCGTTAAGCGTGCCGACGGTCAGTTCGTGCTTGCGGGCAATATCCTCGTAAGACAGCGCGGCACCAAATTCAAGCCCGGCAACAACGTAGGTTTGGGCAAAGACGATACGCTCTTTGCGCTTATCGACGGAACCGTAAGGTTTGAAAGGGTCGGCAAAGACGGAA
Organism: uncultured Clostridia bacterium; assembly: GCA_947175485.1. Lineage (GTDB taxonomy): Bacteria > Bacillota > Clostridia > Christensenellales > Borkfalkiaceae > Coproplasma. Next base: position 38,440 of record CAMWMZ010000003.1, on the reverse strand, counting down.
AGCAGGTTTCCATCTATCCCGTAGCGGAATAAAAAATTAACGAGGACTTCAAAGTCCTCGTTTTTATATTCCCGCACCCCCTCCGCCGCGTCGGATATAAGATATTCCACGCACGCGCACGGCAATCGCCCGCCGCAAGCTCCAACAATAAGCGCAATCTTTCTCATTACCCATGCGCATTTGAACGCAAAGTCTGCGCACAGCACCATTATTCTCCGTTGCGTCTTGCACCCTGAATAACGGCAATAAAACCTCAAAAGATAAAAAAGGATATTTATGATAACCGTTTCCCCTCTTAAAGACAGCACACAAAAACAATTCGAACAGCTTTTCGCCGAATACTATAACGAACTCGGCTGCGGAGAAGATATTCCGCACCTGCTGGAAGAATACGTTATCCCCGATTTAAAGGCGGGGCTTCTGCACATAGATATCTTAAAAGACGGCGATACCTTCGCGGGGTTTGTCATTTACCAGACCGACGACATAAATAACGAATGGAACTTTAAAGAAGGCTGGGGCGATATCCGCGAAATTTACGTTGTCCCCTCCCGCCGCCGTCAGGGCTTAGGTAAATTTTTATTGTATACCGCAGAAATGAAGCTAAGAGAAGCCGGCACGGATAAATCCTATTCCCTGCCTTGCGAAAACGCAGAAGAATTCTTCACCGCCTGCGGCTACGAAAAAACAACCGCTTACAACTCTGATTTAGGCTGTTCCGTCTACGAAAAACCAAACATACAAAACAAATGCAAATAAAACAAATCCCCTTGCGGTTATTCCGCAAGGGGATTTTAAAAAAAGGAGTATCTGTTGCCCGATACTCCTTTTGAGGTTTATTTACGAATTACCTTTATTGTTTGTTTAAATCGTCCCTTAATTTGGTGTAAATATAATCGTATTCAAAGCAACCGTTGCTTTCTTTTAAGCTCTTGTCCTTTGCGTCAGTATTAATTTTAACCAAATCATTTATGGTTATCGCATTGTTTAAAAATCTTACGTTAAAATCTCGCTCTTCTGCTCTTGAAGCAAAAAACTCATTATCGTATTTACGTAATCCGCAATAAATTTTAAAATTATCGATTTTATTTTTATTTCTAAAATACTGTAAATACGTGTTGAGCAACACACAATTATCCAACATATTTTGAACAAAAGACTGCTGTTCCACTTTAAAGTCAAACAACTTATATTCAAACTCGTTGCCATATGTTATGCGAGGCAAATCCACGAATTCCAAATCGCCTCCCGTATAGGCAGGACAACCTAAAATCTTTTTAAAAAACGCATATAACTCGCCTGCAATATTTTGCTTGTTATCATATTTCAAAGAAACGAGAATTTTAACAAATCCTACCCAACCCGGCTCTCCGCACTTATCGAAAAACTCAAGCCCTGCCGCCGCATCAAAAAAGTTAACTCTATCATCGGTCTCTTCTTTGCCGTTACCAGCATCCTCATCCTTATCCTTCAGTTCAACGATTTCATAATGATTTTGAACTTTCTTGATAATAAACTTTTTGCCGTTCGCAGTAAATGCGGGATAATTATCCGCCTTTTCGTCGTTGGTCAACATGTGGCAACAAATTAAATTGCTATCAACAGTTTTTCCTCCGAGCTTTTGCGGATAAATGTGGTCTACGTTCCAACAGAATTTACTGTTGCGGTCATTATAAGCCGCCTTAGCGATTTCGCGTCCTGCAAAATCCGTTGTTTTATCGGTTCTTCCGAATTGTGCGTTCCACAGCCTTAAAGCCACTTCTTTATTTATTTGCATTTTTTTGTTAGTCATTTTTTACTCTCCTTAAAATAAATTTAATAGAGTAATCCGTATTTATAAACCTCCTTCGCAGTTTAGTAATAAATACCTTGACTAACACTTAGGGCAACCTAAGGCTGTAAACCTCAATGGGTAATCCTCATAACAGCGTTCCAGAAGATTTGTTAATCTGCCTTAAAAAGGCTTTTAGATTTATTCAATTTAACTGCAAAAATAATTATAAAATAAAATAACGTAATAATCAAGCAATTTGGCAAATTTTTCCTATAATAAAAAACTTCCGCTGTAACAAAACAGTGTCACAGCGGAAGTTTTAAAATTTATTACACCGAAACGCCGCAGATTGCTATAACGGCGGTTATTACAAGCGGTATCGTTATCACGCTTAAAAGCGTATTCGTCACAAAGGCGGCGGTCGCAGTTTCCTTATCGCCGTCAAACCGTTCCGCCATCGCCACAACCGAAGCCGCGGGGGACATCGTCATAGCTATCACGGGCGAAAGATAAACGTATTCCGCAAACGCTCCCGACGCTCCGCTTCCGAGCACCCCCCAAAACGGCGTAGAAATAAGCAACGTCAAAAACGGCGCAACAATCAACCTCAATCCGCCTGCAAGATAAACTCCCTTTTTGCAGAAAAGCTGTTTCGGCGGAGTTTCCGCAAGCCTTATTCCCACTATCACCATAGAAAGCGGCGCCGTCATATAGGCAAGATACTGCGGGAAAATCCGCAATTCCTTAACCTCGTCCATCATAAAAATATTTATCTGCGGCACGAAAAACAGAATAAGCGCAACAACGCTCGCGATAATCGCGGGGTTGCAAACAAGCTTCTTTATGCGTATTTCCTTAAAGCTCCCCGTAATCAGATAAACGCCTATCGTCCAGCAGGTGAAATTGAAAACAAGGTTGAAAACCATTATATACATAATGGCAAGCGGATTACCGTCCGTAAACATTTCCACAAACGGAATACCGAAAAACCCTGCGTTGGAAAACACCGCCACAAAAGAATAAACGTCCGCCGCCTTCCTGTTCTTCGCCTTTAAAAACACAAGCTTGCAAAGCCCGAACATAATCCCTATAGACAGCACGGAAACGGCAAAAGCCAAACCGAAGTTTTTCAGCAAAACGGCAGTTTGCACTGATTGCACAACCGCCCACTCCTCTTGCGAAAACACGCAAAAAGACTTTATCGCCAACGCGGGCTGGCATACGTACAAAAGCAGATTTGAAAGGGTCAGCGTGCCGCCCTCGCCTATCATCTTGAATTTTTTAAGCGCGAATCCGGGCAACGCAAACGCCACGAAAACCGCCATTATCAGCAAAACCTTTAAATAAATAGCACCCATAATTATAAACTCTTAGTAAATCTGCAACGCGGAAAGTTAGAACAGCCTATAAATTTTCTATTGTTTTTCGTTCGCTCTTTAAGCTTTCCTCCGCACCGCGGACAAACCGTATTCGTATTAACCCCCTGCAACATAATATTAATTTCATCTATATGCTGCAAATCGCTTATCTCTTCGTTTTTTCTTTTTTCTATAAGCGTTTGATATATTTCCTCAATCCGCTCGTCAGGCAAAACCTCGGTAAGGCAATGCCTTGCTATTTCCGTTTCCAGCTCCTGCAAGCCCACAACGTTCTCCGCTTCGATATACTGCGTATTGTTCTGCACGAATACCACAATCCCGAAAACAGGTATATCTTTGTCTAAAAACCTTCTTAAATTATAAATATGCCCCGCGTTTTGTTTTAACGGATTTCTGAACTTTTCTTTTACGTTCCCTTTTGCAAGCACCTGCGTCCACTCGCTCTGTTTGCCGTTTCCGTAAATTCTGCCCGAATAATTTTTCGTCTCTATTACGAATATTCCGTATTCGTTTATCAGAATATGGTCAACCTGAACGGAACGCTGTTCGCCCATAAACATATAATTATTTAATACTTTCCCTTTTGCGCCGGCGGCGTTGTTGAGCACGTATTCCACTTTCCATTCGCCGAGCTGCCCTTTAAATTTCTTGCCGTAATATCTTCCGTAACGCTTATCTTTATATTTATTGCCGCCAGAAGAGCTTTTGGCAACAAGAACTATTGCAAGAATTACCGCAAAAAATATAACGGCGGCAATAACCCAACCCATATTTTCACCTTTGTTTTAAATTCCAGATATAATTATATCATCAAAGATTAAAATTGCAATCATAATCGGCGCGTCCTATATGGACAAAACGGATTTATTATTGTATAATACGGATATGAACTCCATTTGCTTCGCGGGAACATGCGATAAAAACGAAGAAGCCTTCAGCAAACACTTTGAAGTATTATCCCCTCAGTCCAAAGGGAAAATTTCTTTCTCGCACGGAACGGAAAGCGGCGCCGCCGAATTTTTAGCGGAAAATATTATCATTATCCCCCCGCTTTGCCGCTACGTTTTATCAACGGGCGCAACGCGCATCGTAATAGAGCAAGCGTTTCTGCCGGTCAAAAAAATAACGGTAATGCGCGACGACGATGCATGCGGAGTGCGGCATTCAATCCGTCAGGCGGTAAGCTATTATAATTCACGGATACAAAAAAAAGAGGTCGTCCTCAACGCTTTGGGCAACCTCATTGCAAGCTATATTATTGTTCTGGGCGGAAACGCAGATTATTCCCCCGCCGTTTCAAGGATACTCGGTGAAATAACCAAAAACCTCTCAAACGGCGCGTTTTCGCTCGACGGTTATATAAAAAAGCTCCCGCTCAACTACGACTACGTTCGCAAGCTGTTTAAAAAGGAGGTCGGCGCAACCCCGCACGAATACCTTATTTCAAAGCGTATGGAGCTTGCGGCGGAGCTTTTATCCAGCGGAGTTTCCAACGCTTACAGCAATTATTCCGTATCGCAGGTTGCCGAAATGTGCGGATTTGCAGAACCGCTGTATTTTTCCCGCGTGTTTAAAAAGTATTACGGCGTTGCGCCGTCCGCATACTCCGATAGCTTAAAATAAGCAAACGCTCCGCGGTAAAGATTGCCGCGGAGCATGATTTTTATTATACGGTTTTAACTTTCGGATATTTCCATTCCAATAAAAATACCTGTTTTAAACCCTTCCTTAAAGTAAATTTCCGTCACCTCTTTTTCCTTTTCCTTTAAAACGGCTTCAAGCTCGTCCAATACGGATTTCATATCGCCGCCCAAATACTCGGCAATTTCGCAGATAAGCTCGTCGGCTTTGTCGCAAAGCTCCCAATATTTTTCACTCCGCCTTATTTTTTCCCCGAGCTTCCTTTCCCCGCGATAAATTTCACCGATTACAGATTGCATAAAATCAACTCCTTAACCCAATTATATCCCACTAATTGTTGGAAGTCAACAAAATGTAGGATATAAGCTTTATTATTTTAACTATGAAAAACAACGAATTAGGTAAACTAATAAAACAACTGAGATTGGAGCGCGGCGTTTCTCAAAACGAATTGGGCAAAAGCCTTGGTTTCAGCAATCAGACGATTAGTTTTTGGGAGATAGGAAAGCGCGAACCCGATTTGGATACGCTCGTAAAAATTTCAAAATATTTTGAAGTTTCCGCCGATTATCTCCTCGGGCTTGAAGATTAATCTCCGCAAACATAATTAACTTAACAAAATCAAAGCATTTCACGTCGGGCAAATATCGAACTTCACCCATACATAATAAACCAAACGAAAAACCCGACCAACCCATTTTCCGTCGGGCAAACTTATACAACAAACTAAAATCCCCCCGCGCCTTTGGCGCGGGGGGATATTTTTTTGCGTTTTATTTATTTTTTAAGCCTTTTTATTTCGGTATAAGCCATCACAAACGGGCCCGTGCCCTTTGCGTCGTTTTCAACAACCGGCTCGGAAATATAATATTCATAAGTTCCGTCGCGCTTAACGTTCGTTTCGGGTCCAAGCCCCGCCATAAGGCAAATTCCGCCAAGGTTAAGCTTTCCGTCGGTTTCGGTCAGGTATTGCTTGCAAATACCGTTGAAAACCTCTTCTCCCACGGTCGCAAACCTCTTGTCGGTATATCCCAAACGCGCGCCCTTCATCATAGCATAAGCAATCATAGCGCTGCCGGAAGTCTCAACGTAATTGCCCTCTCTTCCTCTCTGGTCTACAACCTGCCAGAACATTTTCTTTTCGGGGTCTATATACTGCTCCAAGCCCTCTACGGTCTTTCTGAAAATCGTTATAAGCTCCGCCTTCAGATTAGGGAAGCTCGTATCCATATAACTTATCGTATCAACAAGCCCGACGGTATACCAGCCTATCGCGCGCAGCCAAAAGCTCTTTGAAAGCCCAGTTTCGGGATTGCTCCAAAACGCTTCCTTAGATGCGTCCCAACCGTGGTAATAAAGCTTTTTATTCTTGTCGTACATATTTTCATATACGTTTCTGAATTGCCTTACAACGTCATAATAATTCGCTCCGCGGTTAAACTCCGTTTCATAGCGGGTATAAAACACCTGCGCCATATAAAGTCCGTCCAGCCAAACCTGATTGGGGTAAATCTGTTTATGCCAGAAGTTGCCCGAAGCCGTTCTGGGCTGTTTTTCTATCTGGTGATATAGCTTTTCTATCGCAAGCTTATACTTTTGCTTGCCTGTTTCTTGATATAAATCGAAAAGCACCCTGCCTTCATTGATATTGTCAAGGTTATAGGTTTCCCTGTCATAACCTAATATATTTCCGTATTCGTCTATGTAATAATCTATGAATTTGTCTATAAATCGAAGATATTTCTTGTCGCCGGACTGCTTGTAAATCTCGTAAAGCGACGTCATCATACAGCCGTCGATATAATTCCACGCGGCGGGCTTGCCGTGCTTTATGTTCTCGATATTCCATATCGGGGCTTCGGGCGCGCTTTCGTCTATAAGACGGTTTACGTATTTTTCTATAATCGTGTAATCCATAAATCTATCCTCTTAGTTTTCCGTGACTGAGCCACAGTTTTTCCTTATTATTTTATCGCCTTCAACGCCTTTAAATGTCACGTTTTTCAAAACAAGACTTTCCACGTTGTCAACGTAAAGACCTTCTTTGCAATATTCCCGCACGTTTTCAAGCATTGCGGGCACAAAGGGCTTTGCGTCCTCTTTAAAGGAAAAGCTAACGTTTTCAAGCGTAATTTCCTTTATGGGCTGCTCCACAAGCCCGTCGAAATACCCCGCCATGCACTCGCAGTCCGTACACTCTATATCGCGGAACAAAAATTTCCCCAAATACGGAGTGCCGTCGTCAACGCGGTTGCTCTTATCGCGCGACCAAACGAATTCCGTGTGTCCGTCGGGGTCGCAATAATAATACATATTTATAACAAGCGGAGTTATTACGTTTATCATTTTTATGTTTTCAAACAAAACTCCGTCTATTATTCCGTCTTTGCCTCTGCCGCGGCGCGTTTTTATGCGCAAACCTCTGTCCGTATGCCTGAACACGCATTGGGAAACGGAAAGATTTTTCACCCCTCCCGACATCTCGCTGCCCAAAACTATAGCTCCGTGTCCGTTTTCAAAAAGATTGTTGCGCAAAGTATGGTTGCTCGCGGGGGTTTTATAGGTTTTGCCCATATAAAGCTTTCCCGCTTTAATAGCACAGCAATCGTCGCCTACGCTGAACCTGCAGCCTATTATATCCACCTTGTCGCAGCTTTCGGGGTCAAGTCCGTCGGTATTCGGTCCGGTGTAAGGGTTTTGTATTTGCAAACCGTAAAATTTAAGGTTTTGGGAAAAGAAAGGGTGCAAATTCCAGCTTGCGGAATTTTTGCACGTTACGCCGTGGAAAACCACGTTTTTGCACTTGTTCAAAAACACAAGCCGGGGGCGGGCAACCCTTCTTCCTTTCGGCGTAGCCCACCACGTGGATTTATCCGCGTTGCCGTTTATCGTTCCTTCGCCTATAATTTTTATATTCTTCTGCCCGTATGCGGAAATAAACGATTGGTGGCAGTCGAAAGGCTCTCCCTCCCAGCTCGCTAAAATTTCTTCTTTTCCGCCTTTATATCTGCGCGCGGGGATATAAGGATAGCTCTCCTCCCTTGTATCGCCCAGCAAAACCGCGCCTTTTTTTATCTCAACCGTAATTCCGCTTTTTAAAACTATCGGTCGCACAAGATACGTTCCCTCGTCAAGCTCCACCCGCCCGCCTTCGGGGCAGCTGTCTATCGCTTTCTGAACATAATACGTGTCGTCGGAAACTCCGTCGGCTTTCGCGCCGAGCGCTTTAACGTTTACAACCGCCGTTTCGGGAAGAGTTTTAAAAGTAATTTTATTTTTGTCCGCAGAGGTCGTCACAGTGTAAACCGTGTCCGGTTTAAGGTTAAAAACGGAAAACACGTTGCTTTCCCGCTCTTCGCCGCAAGGCTTTCCGTCAAGATAAACTAAGTAACGCTTAGGGCTGTAATAAGGATTTTTGTTCGCCAGCTCGAAGCAGGCGGAAACAGAAGATACAAATAATTTCTTAAACATTCTTCAACGCTTTCTCCTTTTTGGAACGCTTAACAAGATATACCGCCAAATCCTTTAAGCCTATAAAAACCATATCCGCGGCCACGCAGAACGTGCCGAACAAAAGCGGCTCCACGCCCGTTATACCCTGCGTGCCGCTTACCGAGTTGATAAGCTCGTTCAGGCCGAAATAACACAGGTTCACGCAAGCCATAACCAAAACATAGTATATCACGTTTGTAAAAAACGTCCAATAAGCCTTGAACGGAAAAGGAAACATTATATAGTTATCGTATTCCTTTTCCCCCCGCTCCATATATCTCAAAAGCGGATTAACAAGTATTTCGACAACAAGCCCCATTACAACGCCGGTTAAAACTATCAAATCAAGCGGGTCGGTAACGTAATTCTGCAACCCCCACATAATAAAGTAGCACACAGCTCCCGCAAACCACCATTTTACAAACACGGCTTTAATCCACGCGGGTATGCGCCCGAGAAAATCTATTTTATAAGGGTCGAACTGCTTCTTTTTCCCCGTCCTCGTGTAATTTTCGGGGGAATCCTCGCCCGTACAGTCGGAAATAAACATCGATAAATCGTTGCTGTCGGGCGGCGCTTCTTCTTTTAACGCGGCTACAAGCTCGTTGACCTTGTCAACCTTAAGGTCGTAATAGTTTTCTATCGTTGTTTCGCGTATATTCGTTTTCTTTTTAGCCATAAATTACCTTTTAGGAAAATAACCGACAAAGCGCGTTTGCCGGTTATTAGCTGTAAATTAAAATAAAATCAATCCTCTTGAATATCAATTTCGCCGTGCATATTCTCGGCAGCGGATTCCAACTCAACCTTCGTGTTGATTTTAAGTATAAGCTTCTTATACAAAGGCAACAGCGCGAATACAAGCGCCGAAACGCCCAACAAAATAATATGCACAAGCATATAGGGCTGCGCCGCGTTTACAAGCTTATAAATATCGCTCGTCGCGGGGTTGGAAATACCCGCAAGGCAGTCGTTCATCTGAATATAATAAACGACGTCGCAAGCAACCATAGCGCCTATCATAACAAATACAAGCACTATAAAAAAGATATTAGGCTTTTTGCGCTTAGGGAACGCGTTTAAAAAGCTTACAAGCACAAGCAAGGATAAAAGCGTAGTAACAAACACGCATATTCCCGTCGCCGTCGTTATGTTAAAGGATTTATCCACCGCCTGCGATATGGAATAGAGCGCAAGCATGAAATAAACCGTTGTCAGCGCAAGAACCAACAGCGCAATGTTCTGCGGCGCGCGCTTCAACGCCACGGCTTTTTTACGGAACCACTCCTTCGCTTTCGCTTTGAAATTGCCGTTTTTCTTCTGTTTTCCGTTATCGGGCGCAGACTGAGGCTCCAATACGTTTTCGTTTTCTGCCATAGTTCTTCCCCCCTTATCTTATCGCCTTACCCGGCGTATCTCCGTCGGGCAGCTCGAAGAAGTGCGTCATTTCCGCGTCGAAGCCGATATCTATTACGTCGTCGGGCTTGTAGCCGCACCATTCGGCAAATTTGCACACGACTATCTTTTTACCGCCTATCTTTCCGTGAACAAGCGTGTTCATTCCAAGATTTTCGTTATTCGTTACGGTTAACTTAACCGAACCGCCGCGCACGATATTTTCGGGACGGACGCCCATAATAACGCCCTTGCCCTCGTAATCTTTTAAAGTTTCCTTCTGCTTTGCGTTCAAAGGATAACTGAACAGCTCGCTCTCGAATTTGCCGCCTCTTATTTCGCCCTCGAACATATTCATGGGCGGCAATCCTATGAATGTCGCAACGAACGTGTTCGCAGGTCTTTCATACAAATCGATGGGCTTGCCTATCTGCTGAACGTGCCCCATAGACATACAAACTATTCTGTCCGCCAAAGTCAAAGCTTCGGTCTGGTCGTGCGTTACGTACATCATCGTCGCGTTAAGCTTTTTATGTAACAAAAGTATCTCGCGCCTCATAGAACCGCGCAGCTTTGCGTCAAGGTTTGAAAGCGGCTCGTCGAACAGGAATACCTTTGGATTACGCACTATGGCGCGCCCCATCGCAACCCTTTGGCGCTGTCCGCCCGAAAGCTGCTTGGGCTTTTTATTCAGCTGGGATTTCAAATCCAAAATTTCCGCCGCGGCCATTACCTTTCTGTGAATGACCTCTTTGTTTTCCTTGCGCAAGGTCAGCGAAAACGCCATGTTTTCATAAATAGTCATATGCCCGTAAAGCGCATAGTTCTGGAAAACCATAGCTATATCTCTGTCCTTGGGCGGAAGCCTCGTGCAATCCTTTCCGTCTATCAAAAGCTTTCCGTTGGTTATGTCCTCGAGCCCCGCAACCATTCTAAGCGTGGTGGATTTGCCGCAACCCGAAGGTCCTACCAAAACGATAAATTCGCCGTCGGCAACGTCCAAATTGAAATCGTAAACCGCCTGAACGCCGCCGTCATAAATTTTATCGATATGCTGTAAATTTACTTCAGGCATTTGCTTCACCTCCCGCGGGCTGCTCTTTTTTGAGCTCTTCGTCAAGATTGATTTGCCCGTTTTCGAGTTCTTTCGTGAACCTTTCAACGTTCTTACTGCGGATATAACCTATTACCGCAGATGCGATTATCAGCGCGCCCGAGCATGCAAGCGCAACAGTCATCGCTATAAACGTTCCCGCCGTAATCACCGTCTGTTCCGCGTCTCCCACGGTATAAGTGTGGGTAATTCCGCCGAGCGGCAGCCAGAATATTCTTGCAATCTGCAACGCTCCTATAATAATCTGCAAAACAAACAGCTTTCTGTCATAGTTCTTTACCTGTTCCGAAAACAAGAATACAAACAGCAAAAAGAACAAGTTGTAAATTACGTCGAAAGCCAGCGACCAGTTATAATAATAATCGCCGTTTTTTACCTGCGCATACAAAACCACGAAATAAACACAGCCGAACACCAATCCCAAAAGAGCAAGGTTCGCGCCGAGCTTATTCTTTTTGTAGCGCATTATATCGTGTTGTATTACGGGGTTTTTAGTCTGTTTCATACCGTCTCCCCTCCCAACATACGAGAACTTTCAAGGAGCTTCTTTTCTCCCTGCATAAGTTTAATTTTCCATATTAAATTTAAAATAAGCACCGCCGACGCTATGATTATAACGGCGTAAACCGCAAAACCGACGTCAAACCAAACGGTCGAATCCGAATAAAAAGCCGCCGAATCCTGCGATACAAGATAATCGTAACGCGCTTTCCACGCCGTAAAATCCACGTTTAAGAATTTTCCACGGTATATCGCATTCATTATCATAAGCACAAGAGAAAGAACGATATTTCCTCCCGCACATATGCCGGTAGCTACATAGTTGGATATATAATAATTTCTTCTCTTATTGCAAGAGGTTATGTAAAGTCCCACCGCAAGCAAAATCATAACTATGCCGCAAATCATCAGAACGTTATTGAACGAGCTTATCTCGTTATAAAGCTCCGCGTCGTATTTGCCGCTCGCGGCTGTAAAGGCTGAAACCTTTTTACCCGCGCGGGGGATTAAATTCTGTCCGAGGTCGGCAACCGCACCCGAACTGTAAAAGAAAGCATATAACAGCCCCAGCGCGCCTGCTATCAGCATCGCAAGGCATATATATTTCTGGAATCTCATCTGAGCTTTCATGCTTCTGTCTCCGAAAAAGCTTTATCTTTCCCCCACGCCTCGGGCGCGGGGGAAAGCCTTTCAAACTTCAAAAGTGTATGCCGGTTAAATCTTAACCGTTCGCGGGTTTAAGAATTTCCCAATAAGTCTTTGCAGTCGTCCAGCCGCCGTTCATCGCGGTTTCTCTGATTTGTCCGCGGCAGGTGTCTTTCATCTCCGTAAGGAGAGCGTCTATAGAAGTAACTGTGTAGCTCTGGTCCTGCTGGTTGTAGGTTCCGCTCGTTCCAAAGAGAATTACGTGCGTGAATATGCTGTAAATATTCTTGGAATCGCTTGCCTTTTCACCGCTGAGATATCTGAAGCGGTTCATGTTGGAATGGTTCATAGTTCCCGATACAATCGAGGATTCTATAGGCATACCGGTGGGAACGCAGGTGTACCACCAGTTGTTTTCGTCGATATCGAGCGACATGCCTTTAATCGTGCCGAGGTCTAAGCCTACGCCTACCTTTTTAGCTCCGTTCTGTCCCATTATCGAAGTAAGCTGGTTTTCGAACGACTGGCTCTTAACGCCCATAGGAAGCGTGGAACCGATAAGCATACGCGCATAGTTCGTGAACGAACGCGCCGCGTTCTTCGTGGAATCCTTATCCGTAAGCGCATATCCGTTAACCTTCAAGCCTCTGAACTGGTCGTAAAGCTTGGTCGTAATCGTGGGGGTAGCGCCGTTGAAATCAAAGCCGCTGTATTTAACGCCCTTATAGGTGTAGTAAGCGCCCGCCGCTATTTCAGCCGCGGTAGCCTCTTCATCATACCAGAAGCCGTTCTTTCCTTCCGCATTCTCTGCGCGGGGTCCGAACGTGGATACGATTTGTCCGTCCTCGGAATACAGATAATCTACAAACTGCAATGCGGCGATAAGCTTATCTCTGTTATAAGCAAGCTCGCCGTTAAGAGCAATACCGCTCGTCTTGGTTGAACGCCAGCTCTCGGTAAATCTCATTATATCAGTATGGTTGCCGTCGCCGTCAACATCCCATTTGGAAACGGGCGTTACTACGGGTGCAAAGTTGTAACCGTCGGGCAAATCGAGTCCCGTAAGGTTTTCCGTATCCTCTGCAAAGAAGCCGTTCAGGGTCTGCGTCTGGTTGTAATCGTAAAGCATGAACGCTTCCTGTCCGTCTTTCTTTCCTTTTTCAGATTCCGATTTAAACGCGGTAGCGTATTTATATGCGTTAAGTCCCGAATAATCGGATACGAGGCCTTCCGCCCTGAGGGTATGAAGTCTGTTCATCGCCTCGTAGAATTCTTTATCGTTACGAGCGTCCTGCAAATTGCCGTCTTTATCTATATAAGTGTATTCATAACGCGAATCCGCGCCGCGTACGCCGTAAAGCTGAGCAGCAAGACGGACAACGTCGGGAGTTCTGTCTATAGTTCCGTCACGCGCTACGATACCGTCTATCGTGTTCGATAAATCGCTGTCCAAAAGCGAAGCCGCGTTCGTCTTTACGCAACGGAGCATAGCAACAAGGTCGTCAACGTCCCAGCATGCGTCGTATCCGTTGAAAAGGTTTGAACGCTCGCCCGCCGCATAATACTGCGCGCCGGCTTCGGTCTGATAGCACGCGTCAACGTAAGCACGGAAAAGCTCGGCGAGCTTATCGCCCGTCGCCGCCATGTTTGCTTTGAGAGCTTCGTTCATAATGTCTACGATGTTTCCGCTTGCGCCGTCGTAAGCCTTGCTTGCTATTGCCTGATAAGCAGTATCCAGAGCCGAACCGCTCTTTTTGATTTCGGTCAATACGTTTCCGTAGTTTTTAACGATGTTTACTTTGCCGGTACCCTCTTTGTTCGTGCTTTCGATTTTGAGAGTTCCGGTCGTGCCCATGTAAGAGCTTGCCTGGGGCGCGGTGAGCTTTACGGGGCTGTTGTTTTCAACCTTTTCATAACAAGCCTCGTTGAATTTAGCTCCGGTCGCAAGCGCCGCCGTGCCGTTAAGGATTTTATCCGCCCAGTCCTGACGGATTATGCAATATCTTTCTATAGTGTCGTTACCGTCGAAGTAAGGCGCAACGTAAAGGATTTTTCCGTCGCCCTTATTGTCGCCGGTAGTAACCATTCCTTCCTGTAAAAGAGAAAGGTAAACAATGGGGTTTTCTTCAAGGAAATTCTTGAAGTTGGGCATTAAATCAAGGTAATCCGCAAGGTTCAAAACGTCCGTTCCCGCCGCCGCGTATTCAACCGCTTTGGAAAGGTCGGTTGTAAAAATATCCGTGTCTGCGTACTTGTGGTCCTTAGTGCCGGCAACAAGGTTTTTAAGGTTGTTGCTCGTGGAATCCGCGTTATAAACGTCGTTCCAGGTTATGTTGAGGTCCTTGCCCATCTGAACCCACGCGGGCTTCATGTTGCCGTCCTCGTAGCTCACTCCGTCGGCAAGCGTAATCTGCGCTCCGAGCCCTCTGAACGAGGTCGAAGTAGCCGCGCTGTTGTTACCTATACCGATATTGAGCGTTACGGGGGTTTCCCTCTTATATTTGCTGTAATCGAGCGTTCCGTCCGATTTCAGCGATATAGGCATATCGGATACATCTGCTTTTTCGCGCTCGGGTGTCGGCGTACAAGCCGCCAGCGAGGCAACCATTGTTCCTGCCATTACGGCAGATACTGCCGCCATGACGATTTTTTTGTTTTTATTCATCTCTTCCTCCTAGAATTGCGTTATTTAAAGGCTTTAAAGCCTGATAACCTTGTTTCTTGCCTTTCTCTCCGCGTTTTACACGGAGTGCAGAAGAAAGGCCTGTTCCTTTTTTTTATTATTCTTTCACGCCGCCCATATTTACGCCCTTGGCGAAATATTTCTGTATGAAAGGATATATCGCGAGTATAGGTATAATAGCGCAGACTACCATCGAATACACCGCGGAAACCGCCGAATAATTATAGTTCAAATCCCAGTTCTGCACCGCGTCGGGGTCGTTTTTCGTTCCCCCCGCTATGCTCGTGTATTTGTCTATATAATCGCGGATATAAACCTGTATGGGCCAGGAATAGCTCTGCCCTTCGGGAATTACCTTGAACGCCCAGAAATAACCGTTCCAGCGCGAAATTCCGAAGAACAGCGCAACCGTGGCGATTGTCGCCTTGCTCATAGGCAGATATACCTTCGTAAGTATCTGCAGCTCCGTCGCACCGTCTATCCTTGCCGCTTCCTCTATCTCGGAAGGAACTCCCTCGAAAGAGTTTCTCAAAAGTATTATGTTCGTCGCGTTCATACCCATCGCAAGAACTATCGTCCATTTAAGGTCGGAAATGCCTATCGCCCCGAATATTTCGGAGGTCGCGGCGTAGTTCTGGTACTGGGGAATAATGCCCGCGGAAAACCACATCGTGAACACAAGAAAGAAGTTCCAGCCGTGTCTGCCCAAAAGCCTCTTTTTGGAAAGCGCATACGCGCCGAGTATCGAATATCCAAGCGCCCACACCGTGCCGAAAAACGTCACGAAAAGCGTGTTCGCGTAGTTAATCCAGAATTTATTGTTGGTCAAAACGCCTATAAACGCGTCAGCCTGCACGTCTACGGGCCAAAGCACCACCGCGCCGGAATTTATCGCCGAAGACGAGCTGAACGCGGAAGACAATACGTAAACCAAAGGATAAACGCACATAAGCGCGAAAACTATCAGTATAAAATAAGCGACTATGCGGAATATAAGCTCGGAAGTCTCTACTTTTCTTTTCATCTCTTGCCTCCCTCAGTACAGCGATACGTCCGACGCCTTGCGCGCAATCGCGTTCGCACCGATAACCAGTATCATACCGATTAAGTTGTTGAGCATTTCCGCCGCCGTACCCATCGCCTTGTATTCCTGCGTTTCCGACCATCTGTTCGATAGCGTGGACACAACGTCCGCAACCTCGTAGTTCGCGTCCTGCGCCTCGCCTACGCCCGTGCCGAGCAAAAGGTAAATCTTTTCGTATCCTACGGAAAGGAGCGAGCCTATCTTCATAATAAGCATTATAACCACGGTCGAAAGTATGCTCGGTATAACAACGTAACGCATCTGCGCCATCTTGCCCGCGCCGTCTATCTGCGCTGCCTCGTAAGAGGTGGGAGAAACGGCTATTACCGCCGCGAAGAACACTATCGAATCGTAGCCCGCGTGTTCCCACAAATCCGCGATTATGTATATAGCCCTGTAATATTTCGTAGTATATACAAGTCCGCTGTTAACAACCGCGTTGTCTACGCCGAGTGCACCGAACAGCTGCGATACGATACCTACCGACTGTCCACCCGCACTCGAACGGAACAGAACCAGCACAAGCGAGGTTACTATAACCGTCGAAAGGAATTTCGGGAGATACACGCAAACCTGCATTATGCTTCTTGCAACGTTGGATTTAACCTCGTTGAAGAAAAGCGCTAAAATTATCGGCATAGGGAAGCCGAACAAAAGCCCGTAAAACGCGGTTATGAACGTGTTACGGAACGCTCTCCAGAACAACGGACTGTATTCTGCGTTAGTGAACAGCTCCTGAAAGTATTTCAAACCCGTCCAGGAATACGTGCTTACGTGCGTCAAATCGCCCGTGTTGGGGTTTTTGAAGCAACCCATAAGCTCGTACATGGGCATGTACTTCCAAAGGAAATATACAAGCACCATCGGAACGAGCATAAGATACAGGCGCCAGTCCTTTAAAACGGTCCAGCCCGTATTCTTCCATCTGTTCTTCTCAGTTTCGTCCCTTACCTGCTGCTCGGCAGACATGGAATAAGTTCCCGTCTCCTCGTCGTAGATTAGGAAGTCATCGTATTTGAGTCTGAACATCCAATCATCTCCTCCATATCTCTTAAACTTTAAGTATAACGCCCGGGGTGCAGTCCCCGAACCACTAAAAATTTACAAAAAAAACAGCTGAAAAACTTTAAGACAAATCAGCGGCTTTCGGGTGGATATTCGTCATACATTGATATCCCGTCGCCCTCTTCCCCGCCGTCGGAATAATCGTGTAATTTTTTAAGTTCTTCTTCGTCCAGTTCGGTATAACCCGCCCAGACCTCCTCTTTCGGCTTTTGCGCCTCTTCCCTGTCGCGGGCTACTCGCAAAAGATATTTTTTCTGGTCCTCGGTCATTCCGTCAAGCCGCCTTAAAACAAGCAGCGCCATCGCGGCGAAAACTATATTCAAAGCTTCCGTAAAAAAGAAATTGCCAAGCGTCGTAACGAAATCCGAACCGAAGCAGACGGCTGTCAGAGTTCGCCCGAACAATACCAGAATAAACGCGATAAGCGGATAAATCAAAGTAAGATACCATTTGGAAAAAACTTTTTCCTTAGGTATAAATTTAAACAGAAACCACGACGGCAGCAAAAACGCGTTGCCCGCGGAATAAATTATGAATTCCTGATATCCCACCTTCTGAAACACGCATAAAAACGAACAATAGATTATTCCGTGGAATATAGGAAACACCGCACCGAGCCAGTTCCACCGCACAAGCATAAGAAGCGAAACGGTAAACATTAGCGATACGGAAAACATCATATCGGGGAACCATTTCTTCACGGCGAATACGTTTACGGCTTCCAAAGCCGTCATAATCGCCAAAAACAGCAAAATATCGAATAGCTTATACTGATTATATGATATTTTGCCGCCCGTGTTTGATATTTTCATAAATATATATTAATGTAACAGTTTAAATTATGAAAAATTAAAAATTCTCACATTTAACGTTATGATTATAACACCCGTATTTTTAAAAATCAATAGCATTTAAAAATTTTTTTATTGTTTCACAATTTTTTTTATGCTATAATCCTGTCAGGAAAGGTGATTTTTATGAAAATTTTGCATTTAACTCCCTCGGACAGCCTCGAAACCGTTATAAACGGCTTAACCGAACCCGCTGAAATTTATCTGGCAAACGGCGTTTACCGCCAAAAAACCGAAATCAAAGCAAACAACGTTACGATTATCGGCGAAAGCCGCGGCAAAACCGTAATAACTTACGGCGACTACGCTAAAAAAATTCACAAAGACGGAAAAGAATACAATACGTTCCGCACGTACACGCTTTGCATAACGGGCGAAAACGTAAAACTCCGCAACCTCACAGTAGAAAACTCTAACACAAACCCTCAGAAGGTGGGGCAATGCGTGGCGCTTTCCGTAAACTGTAAAAATTTTTACGCTGAAAACGTTTGCCTAAAATCCACGCAGGATACTCTTTTTCTCGCTCCGTTCCCCGATGATCTGGTAGTAAGGTATATGGATTTTATCCCGCAAAACCAACTCTGTATGGAAGGCGCAGGCGTCCATCTTTTTAAAAACTGCGAAATTTCGGGCACTGTGGATTTCATTTTCGGCTGTGCGGAAGCATATTTTTACGAATGCGATATAATATCGCTTGCCGATGAAAGAAAAACAGGCTTTATCGCCGCGCCCGCCCACTCTTTAAAACAGGAACGCGGTTTTTATTTCGTGAACTGCAACATTTCCGCAAACGGAGCGGATAAGGCTTCGAATTATCTTGCGCGTCCTTGGCGCGACTTCGGCAAATGCGATTTTATAAACTGCAAAACAGACGGGCACATCAACGGGCAGCTCTTCGACAAATGGAACGATTCCGAGCGCGACAGGACGGCAAGATTTTCGTATTACGGATTAGATTGCGCCTTTACTCCTTCGCCCGTCGGTTGGAGCAAGGCTTTGACAAAAGATGAAGCGGATAAAATTATAAATGCCTGCAAGGCGAAATTTACAGCCGAATAACGTTTATTTAGGCGATTTTTGTAAATTTGTTGCGCCCGCGCCGAATATATTCATTCAGATATTACAAAACACACTTGTTGTGATACTTTAAAGTGCAACTGTTTCTGATATAATAAAGCGTGCCCGTTGTAATATATCAAAGCAGACTAATTATAAATATCCGCAAATTGTCTGTTGTAATAAACAACGTTTTTGCAGTATTTTGAATTTTTTCATTACATATATACAAAAACGTTCCCGATATAATATTTTTTAACGCGCCCGTTAAAACAGTTAAAAAAACCGCGCCGCGGACTGAAAAGTCCGCGGCGCGCCTCTTTTACGCATAAAAACCATATCCGTCGGCAAAGCGTTCTTAAATCAGAACCCGAAATACTCCGCCGCGTTGTTATAACAAATATCTTCAACTATCTTGCCGAGCATAGGAAGCTCCGACGCGGGATATTGCCCGCTTTCCACAAGATTTCCAAGCATATTGCACAAAATGCGCCTGTAATATTCATGGCGCGGGTAAGCCAGGAAAGAACGGCTGTCCGTAAGCATACCCACAGACTGCGCCACAAGCCCGACCTGCATAAGCGTTTCAAGGTTTTGCTTCATTCCGTCCTGCTGATCAAGGAACCACCACGCCGTACCTACCTGTACTCTGCCTTTCACGCCCTCCTTCTGGAAGCATCCCGCAAGCACCGTCAAAGCGTAATTGTCGCGCGGGTTAAGGCAATACAAAATTGTTTTGGGCATATTTCCGTCTTTGTCTATTTCCCCGAGCAAAGCGGAAAGCTTTTCCATATACACGCTGTCCTCTATCGCGTCGAAGCCCGTATCCGGTCCGATTTTTTCAAGCATGCTCTTGGAGTTGTTCCTCAGCGCGCCGATATGATATTGCTGTACCCAGCCGTATTTTGCATATTCCTTTGCAAGGAATACAAGCACGTAGCCCTTATATTTGTCCTGTTCCTCTTCCGTGATTTCCCCGCCCTTCAAGCCTTTGAGGAAAATTTTGTTCGCTTCTGCGTATCCCGCGGGGGCGTAATGCACAACGTCGAGAGCGTGGTCTGAAAGCTTCGACCCCATTTTATCGAAGAATTTAATTCTCTCCGCAAGCGCCGCGCACAAGTCCTCAAGCGTCTTTATGGGTTTTTTAACCACGTCCGCAAGCTGATTTACCCAGTCCGCAAACCAGGAAAGCTCGATATTTATCGCTTTATCGGGGCGGAAAGCGGGGCGCACCTTAACCTTCAAAGATTTATCCGCGTTCATTTTTTCGTGCCATTCAAGGCTGTCTACGGGGTCGTCTGTGGTGCAAACCGTTTTCACGTTGAATTTATACATCATTTCACGCGCCGTCAAAGTTTCAAGCACCTTGTTCGCTTTATCCCAAATAACCTTGGCGTTTTCCGTGTTGATTATTTCGTCAATGCCGAAATACCTTCTCATTTCGAGATGCGACCAGTGATATAACGGATTGCCCACGAAATACGGCATGCTTTCCGCAAATTGAAGATATTTTTTATAGTCGTCGTCCGGTCCGGAAATACTGTCCTCCTCATACCCTCTCGCACGAAGCGCGCGCCATTTGTAATGGTCGCCGTATCTGTCGCCCGCGCCCAGCCACACTTCGGCTAAATTGCGGAACTTTTTATCCTCATAAATTTCCTTGGGCTGCAAATGGCAGTGATAATCTATTATCGGCATCTTTTCCGCGTGCTCGTGATAGAGCTTTTTCGCCGTTTCCGTTTCAAGGAGAAAATCCTTGTCCATAAATTCTTTCATTATAAAGTTACCCCCGTTTTGAAGATTGCTATTTCTTTAGTTTCGTTTATTTCGTTTTTGGCAAGCCTGCCGTTCGCCGTTTCTACAATCAAATCTATAAGCTTTTCAAGCTGCGTTTCAAAATCGCTTTCAAGCACGGCGCCCGCGTTGAAATCAATCCAGTTCGCTTTCTTTTGCGCAAGCTCGGAATTTGTGGCGATTTTCAGCGTGGGCACAAATCCGCCGAAAGGCGTTCCCCTGCCCGTCGTGAACAGAACAAGGTGGCAGCCCGCCGCCGCGATATTCGTAACCGCGCACATATCGTTGCCCGGACCGTTCAAAAGGTTCAGCCCCTTTTTCGTTATAAAGCCGTCGTCGAAAACAACGTCCTCCACCGGTCCGCAGCCCGATTTCTGCGTACAGCCGAGCGACTTATCCTCCAAAGTGGTTATTCCCCCCGCCTTATTTCCGGGCGAAGGATTTTCATAAACGGTCTGTCCGTTCGCACGGAAATAGTCCTTGAATCCGTTAATAAGCTTAACCACCTTTTCAAAGGTCGCCTCGTCCTTTGCGCGGTTCATCAAAAGCTGTTCCGCGCCGAACATTTCGGGCACTTCGGTAAGAACCGTCGTCCCGCCCGCCGCAACTATATAGTCAGAAAACATACCCACAAGCGGATTTGCCGTAATGCCCGAAAGCCCGTCGCTCCCGCCGCATTTCAAGCCCACTTTAAGGCAGGATATATCCCTCTCTTTGCGCTTGTCGTGCCTGATTACCTCGGCAATATCCTTCAACAACGCAACTCCGCTCTCGATTTCGTCATCCGCCTCCTGGCAAACGAGGAACTTGATTCTTTTGCCGTCAACCTTGCCCAATCCCTCTTTAAACGCAGACATCTGGTTGTTTTCACAGCCAAGCCCCAAAACCAGCACTCCGCCCGCGTTGGGGTGTTTAACCATCTTGCTTAAAATAAGCTTTGTTCTCTCATGGTCGTCGCCGAGCTGAGAACAGCCGTAAGGGTGTGTATACGTAAACACGCCGTCAAACCCCTCCGTGCCGTACCTCTTTTTAAACGTTTCCACAATCAGCTTTGCCTGTCCGTTAACACAGCCGACCGTAGGTATAACCCAAAGCTCGTTTCTTATGCCAACGTCGCCGTTAGCCCGCTCGTAAACGTTTACCTTGCGCCCCTTTACCTTTTTAAGCTCGGTCGGCACCTTCTCGTAAACGTAATCGAGATTTTCAGAAAGATTTGTTTTTACGTTGTGCGTATGAACGTGCATTCCCTTGGGAATATCCCTCAACGCGCACGCTATCGGGTTTCCGTATTTAATTATGTTTTCACCCTCGTAAACGTCGCGCAAAGTAAATTTATGCCCTTTGGTTATATCTTCGGCAAGGCAAACGCCCTCGTGGAGCTCGCCCCTTTTCAAATCGCACAATGCCACCGCAACGTTATCGAGCGGATTGATTATTATAGTCTTTTTATCCATTAAAAACTCCGTACGGATTATTTTTTGCAAACTCCGCTGCAACCGTTCGTAAAGCAGTCCACCGCCGCGCGCATTCCCCTGTTTTGCATTGCGGAAAGATAGGTAGCAACCTTGTCCGCAATATCGGGGTGTATGTCGTTCATATCCATATCCCATGCGTCTTTCCAGCCGAGAACCTCTCTAACCAGCTTGGCGCAGTCGCCGCCGAAATTTGCCCAAAGCTCCTTCCACTTCGCAAGATACGCGGGGTCGTCCGCAAGCTTTATATCCTCCGCGCCCCTCTTGCCCTTATGGAACAAAATAAGCGCCGCAAAAGCAAACAGCAGATGCTCGGGGAGCTTACCCGTAAGCTTTACATAATCCGTAAGCGTGGGCAAAAGCCTTGTTTTGAATTTGGTCGTGGAGTTAAGAGCAATAGACATAAGCTCGTGGCGGATATAGGGGTTCTGATATCTTTCTATAACCGAATTCGCAAAAGCGGTCATCTGGTCCTGCGGTAAATTTATAGTGGGATTTACTTCCTCGAAAATAAAATCCCTCACAAACTTTCCGATTACGGGGTCGTTGACCGCCTCGCCTACGGTATCTATTCCCGCAAGATAAGCCACGGGAACAAGCGCCGTGTGCGAACCGTTCAATATTTTCACCTTTCTCTGCTTATAAGGCTTTATATCGTCCGCAAAAATAACGTTCAGCCCCGTTGCGTCCGCAGGGAAAACCTTCTGTATATGCGGCTCTTTCTTCAAAACCCAAAGGTGGAAAATTTCACCCTTTACCACGTTGTTGTCTATATATCCCGTTTCCTTTTGAATTTCTTCTATCTCGTTTTTAGGGTAACCGGGCACAATGCGGTCTACAAGCGTGGAAGTAAAATGGTTGGCGGTTTGCAGCCATTTTATAAACCTTTTATCCATCTTGTTTATTTCCGCAAGCTCGTTCAAGCAACGGTAAAGCTCGTCGCCGTTGTTGTCTATAAGCTCGCAGGGAATAATCGCAAGTCCCTTCGTTTCGTCGCCGTTAAACTTATCGTAGCGCCTTTTCAACAGCGCAAGAAGCTTGCCGGGGAAGCTCTTCGGGCAAACGGAAAAATCCGTATCCGCAGGGTCTACCGCAATTCCCGCCTCCGTAGTATTCGAAATTATAACCTCAAGGTCTTCGCTCTCGCCGTAACGGAGAAACTTTTCATACTCCGCAAAGGGATTTACGCAATCGCCCACAACGTCTATAACGCGGCTCGTTTTAACCTTTTTGCCCCCGTCTATTCCTTCGAGGCGCAAAGTATAAAGCCCGTCCTGCGCCGCAATATCCGCAACTCTGCCGAACGGCATGGGCTGAACCAGAACCACGTCCGAGCTTATCGCTCCCTTGTCGTTCAGGTCCTGTATTATCCACTCGACGAAGGCTCTCAAAAAGTTACCCTCGCCGAACTGCATTATTTTAACCTTTCTTTCAGGCTTTTCAAACAGTTTTTTACTTATCGATTCCATCAAAATTTCTCCTTATCCTGATATTAACGGCGCGCACAATCGGGCGCGCCCGATTTGTTTTTGAAGCGTTATTGTCGGAGCGCCGTAAAAATATTACGCAAAAGGCAATCAGCCCTCATATCATATAAAATTTTCGGGGCGCAAAACAGCCGTAAATTCCTCGCGTTTTTAATGCCGTTTAAGGTCGCTCTCAACCGCAAGCTCCGTTTCGCAATCGTAAACGTAAGCCGCCTCGTAAGGCACGAAGAACTTGAACTCCGCTCCCGTTTCGGGCGTGTTGTGCGGGTTGACTTTCAAAATAACGTTTACCCCGCCGATATTCGCGTAAACGTTCGTAGTGTCGCCCAAAAGCTCGGTCAGCTCCACCTTTGAAGTAAGCGTATATCCCTTCGGCGCGGGCGCGGCGGCTTCGTCCTCCGCTTTTTTAGCCGTCTTTTTCTTATCGTCGGGCAGCTTGACCGCCTCGGGTCTGAACGCAAACACAACCTCTTTGCCTTCTATATCTTTAACGTTCTTCACAACGGGTTTAAGGTCTGCGTAGGTTTCACCCACCTTGATTTTGCCGTTTTCAACAGTGCCCTTTATAAAGTTCATGGGCGGCTCGCCGATAAACCCAGCGACGAAAAGGTTGCGCGGGTGGAAATAAAGCTCGTAAGGCGTGCCTATCTGCTGAACGTATCCGCCCGACTTCATAACCACTATCCTGTCGGACATGGTCATAGCCTCCGTCTGGTCGTGGGTTACGTATATCGTCGTAGCGCCTACCGAACGGTGTATCTGCTTTATTTCAGAACGCATCGTAACGCGCTGCTTCGCGTCAAGGTTTGAAAGCGGCTCGTCCATAAGGAAAATATTTACCTTTCTTATAAGCGCGCGCCCTACCGCAACACGCTGGCATTGCCCGCCCGAAAGGTTTCTCGGGAATCTTTCAAGATATTCGGTAAGCCCCAAAATCTTAGCCGTCTGCTTGACCTTTTCATCGATAACGTCCGCGTCGATGCCTTCGAGCGTAAGTCCGAAGCCGAGATTTTCATACACGGTAAGATGGGGATAAAGCGCATACGATTGGAAAACCATCGCAATCCCTCTGTCGCGCGAAGACGTCTGGTTCGCCAGAACTCCGTCTATATAAAACTCGCCCGCGGTAATATCTTCGAGCCCCGCTATCATTCTGAGCGTAGTAGACTTGCCGCAGCCCGAATCCCCTACCAGGCAGATAAATTCTCCGTCCTTGATTTCCATGTTGAAATCGTGCACGGCGTGATATCCGTTAGGATAAACCTTGTTAACGTCTTTAAATAAAAGATGTGCCATATATTTCTCTTCCCCCGATAATTATTATTTCAAATCTTTGGTTGCGATATTGTCCATATCGTCGTACGTCTGGTTTTCGCCGCACATACCCCATATAAACGTATAATTGTGCGTGCCTATACCCGTGTGTATTGACCAGCTCGGCGAAATCACCGCTTGTTCGTTGTGCATAAATATATGCCTCGTCTCCTTGGGAGTACCCATAAGGTGAATAACCGCCTCGCTTTCGGGAAGCTCGAAATACATATAAACTTCCATTCTTCTCTCATGCGTATGGCTGGGAAGAGTGTTCCAGCCGCTGCCCTCGGCAAGCTCCGTCATTCCCATAGCAAGCTGACAGCTTTCGCAAACGTCGCCCACGATAAATTGGTTAATCGTGCGCTTGTTCATTCCCTCCGCGCTGCCCAAATGCCTTTGAACGCAATATCTTACGCCCTCGGGGGCGGGTTTGCCCTCCACGGGTTTTACTATTTTCACCGTAGGATAAGTCTTGTGCGCGGGGCTTGAATTGATGTAGAATTTCGCAGGCTCCTTGGGGTTTACCGAAGAAAACTCTATTTCCTTCGTTCCCATACCTATATAAATTCCCTCTTTAAATCCTATATCGTATTTTTTGCCGTCGAGCGTGATAACGCCCGCGCCGCCGATATTTATAACGCCCATTTCCCGTCTTTCAAGGAAGTATGCGGTTGCAAGCTCCTTGAACGTACCCAAAGAAAGCGTCTTTTTTACAGGAGCTGCGCCGCCGGCGATAATTCTGTCCTGATGGGAATACGTCAAGAGGATTTCGTCCTCTTCGAAAAGTTTTTTAATCAGATACTTTTCCCTGAGCTCCTTCGTATCGTAGCGCTTGGAATCGTCGGGGTGGTTTGCGTATCTTACGTCGAATTTCATTGTTTCACCTCTTTCCTTAAATTTCCCGCCCCGTTCAAATCGGGGGCGGCGTTTTTCGCGCGCCGCGCGGCTTAACCCCGCCGCGCGGCGCGCATTTTGCCGTATTGCTTTTTCAACGGTTTAAAAAACCGCCGATTTGCGTAAAACAAAGCCTAAGCCTTATCCCACTTTTCTTTTATAAACTCTATGCAGGGAATTATATCCTCGCCGGTTGTTCCCTCTAAAACGAGTATAGCGTCCTTATCGTACGTCTTGATTTTTTTAAAAATTTTATCGAAGTCG
Organism: uncultured Clostridia bacterium; assembly: GCA_947175485.1. Taxonomy (GTDB): domain Bacteria; phylum Bacillota; class Clostridia; order Christensenellales; family Borkfalkiaceae; genus Coproplasma. The sequence continues at coordinate 12,535 of CAMWMZ010000003.1, read as the reverse complement.
AACATACCCTTGCCGGGCGCAACCTGCTTTAGCTTTCCGTCCTCGAACACGCAGTCCTTGATATGGAAAACAACTATTTTACCCGCAAAGGTCTTTAATCCCTCGTCAAGTATTTCAAGGTAACTCCGATAGTTCGACGCGTCTAAATAATTATAAATATCGAATATGATTCTTATATTGTCCGCGCCGATTTTATCAACCGCGCGTTTAAGCGCCGCAACGTTCCAGCAAACGTGCCCCGCAGCCCCTTCCATGCCCACATATGCGCCGACTTCCTTTGCGTATGCGGCAAGCTCCTTAAAGGTCTGAACCACCGTTTCAAGCGCTTCCTCCGTACGGTTTAACGGATTATAAGTCCACTTGTCGTCGTTAAAGCTCCCCGTTTCCGAACCGACTATATTACAGCCGAAGTTTTCGGAATACTTTAAATACTCCTTGAAAACGGCTATGCATCTTTCGGTTTTTTCTTTGTCTGAATGAACGGGATTGAAGTACGCGCCTATCAGCCCCACGGATATGCCCGAGTTTTTAAGGGCTTCACCTATTTTCAAGGTGTTTTCCGCGTTCAAAGCGTCGGGAGCGTACTTTATTTCGTCCATAAACTTGTAAGCGACCAATTGCACCGCGGATATGCCGCAGCTTTGCGCTTTTTCTATTGCGTTTTCAAGCCCCTTGACTCCAAGGTCGTGGGTTCTGAAAGCTATTTGCATCTATCTATCTCCACAAAAGCCACAAGCTTATCGTGATTTCAATGTTGCTTTCTCGGCAACGGTAAAATCGCGTTTGCCTGTTATAAAAACTCTCGTCTGTTTCGGCAAAACATCGCACCGTTTTATTTCGGAAATCCGCCCTCGTCCTCTTTGCGCAATCTTTACGCACGCCGTTTTCAATTGCGCAATTTCACATAGGTGAGATTGCTTCCGACAATTGCGTACATACACAAAAAGCGTGATTTTGCTTGCGCCGTTTATTATCTTTGAACTCTGCCCGATCCGTCGCCGCCCGCAAGAGCTTCTACTTCCTTGCGCGATACAAGGTTGAAGTCGCCGGGGATAGTGTGTTTAAGCGCGGAAGCCGCAACGCCGTATTCCAAAGCCGCCTTGAAATCCTTTCCGTCAAGGAAGCCCGTGATAACGCCGCCCGCAAAGCTGTCGCCGCCGCCTACGCGGTCTACTATAGGGGAAATTCTGTATTCTCTGGAATGATAGAACTCTTTGGTTTCGCCGTTGTAAATGCATGCGGACCAACCGTTGTCGGAAGCGGAATGGCTTACGCGGAGAGAAGAAATCGCATACTTAAATCCGAACTTTTTAACCATCTGCTCGAAAATGGATTTATAACCCGCAAGCTCCAATTCGCCGCTCGTAACGTCGGTATTGCCGGGCTTGAAGCCGAGAACAAGCTCCGCGTCCTCTTCGTTGCCGATGCACACGTCAACGTATTTCATAAGCTTCGTCATAACCTTTTGGGCCTTTTCGCTCGACCATAATTTTTTACGGAAATTCAAATCGCAGGAAACGGTCACGCCGTGTTTTTTAGCGGCTTTCAAAGCTTCTTCGGTCAAAACCGCCGCGCTGTCGGAAACAGCGGGGGTAATTCCGGTAAAGTGGAACCAGTCCGCGCCCTCGAAAATAGCGTCGAAATCGAAGTCCTTTGCAGTCGCGGTGGTGATAGAGGAATGTGCCCTGTCGTAAACTACTTTGGAAGGGCGCATAGAAGCACCCGTTTCAAGATAATAAATTCCCAGTCTTTCGCCGCATTTCGCAACGTGTCCGGTTTCTACGCCGTACTTGCGGAGAGCCCCTATCGCACACTCGCCGAGCTCGTTATCGGGAACTGCGGTCACGAATTCCGCTTTGTGTCCGTAATTTGCGCAGGACACTGCAACGTTAGCCTCACCGCCGCCGTAGTTAATGTCAAACTCGTCGGCTTGAATAAACTTCTCGTTGTTGGGGGTGGAAAGGCGGAGCATAATCTCGCCCATGGTTACAATCTTTTTCATCTTTTTTCTCCTTGAAAATTTAAAATTTTTATTTGATTTATCACTTGAAATAAAAGCAAGCAGTTCAACGCGCGCAAGGCTTTCACCGGAAGTTAACGTTAAACGGCTTTGAAAACCGCAGCGCAAAAACGCTTTGCTTATAAATCAAGAGTTTATTTCTTGAGTACCAAATGCACGGCAAAGCCGCCGAATTCATGCTTCAGATAAGCCACGTTCATAATCCCGTCGGCGTTGTACTTAATAGAGCTTTCGTCAACCTCGTATCCGCGCAGCTTAAGCTGATAAAGCGCGCGCTTTACCGAATTCGTCGCAATAGCGATATGTCCGTGAGTGCCCTTGAACGGCTTTTTCATCATCTCCATATAGGTTGAAGAGAACACCGAGCTGTTCCCGACTTTTTTCGCGAAGCCGAACGCGTTTTCAAACTCGTCCGCAACAGCCTCCGCTTCTTCGGGGTCGGCACAGTTAAGCCCTACGTGAACCATGGTAAAGCCGAGCATTTTATCAATAGCCTCGCGGCAAAGTCTTGTAATACCCGCCCAGTCGCCCGCATTGACGAGCGCAGGAGGAACAATCCAGCTTCCGCCGCAGCAAACTACTTTTTTGAAAGAAAGGTAATTGTTCAGGTTGTCCGCCGTAACTCCGCCCGTAGGCATAAAACGCATAGAAGAATAGGGCGCGGAAATCGCCTTTATATAAGCAAGTCCGCCCGCCTGCTCCGCGGGGAAAAATTTTGCAAAATCAAGCCCCAGCTCCATAGCCTGCTCTATTTCGCTTGCGGAAGAAAGCCCCGGCGCAAACGGAACGCCCTTATCCAAACAGTGTTTAACCACTTTGGGGTTAAGTCCGGGAGCAACGCAAAATTTTGCGCCCGCCTTGATTGCCGCGTCCGCCTGCTCGCAACTGAGCACCGTGCCCGCGCCCACAAGCATATCGGGGTAAGCCTTCGTCATGCGCCTGATAACCTCGTCCGCGCCCTTTGCACGGAAAGTAACCTCGGCGCAGTTAATTCCGCCCTCCCGCAAAGCCTTTGCAAGATTTTCCGCGTCGTCCACGTTGTCAAGCTTGATTACGGGTACAATCCCCACGTTTTCAAGCTCTTCTGCAAGCAAATTGATTTTGTCCTTTATCGACATTTAAGTTTTCTCCTTATCGCTTCGGCGCAGAGCCTCTCCGCACCGTAATCATACATCATTATTATAATAACGCACCTCTCCCCAATCCATACACAAAACGGATATATTTATACATTTTCCAGACACGTTTAAACACGAAAATTCCCGCCGCGGAAAACCGCGGCGGGAATTATAAAACCGTAAAATCGAATATGCGCTATCCGTCTATTTTTACAAGCACTTCATCCTCGTTTTTAACGGGTATAAGCGCATAAATCAGATTGCCCAAACCCAGCGTCCACCAAAAAGTCAAAAGCGCAACAAGCCCGTGCTTTGTATGCTGTCCCTTTTTAACCAAAAGTGCGTTATCCTCCCCGCGCGATTTCACAACATATCCCGTCGTAACGAAATCGTCCACAATCTGCTCGAATTCCTTTCTCGTCGCACATCTTCTTATGCGGTTTGCCATAATTTATTCCTCCGTTTTTTATCTTTTTGCACCTATATAAGTGCAAAAAGATTATATCATTGCATTTATAATAAAGTCAACACTTTTGCACCCGTTTAAGAGCAAAAGCCGATACTGAAATGAATCTGGAAATAGAAAAAAACATAGGTCAGAACATAAAAACGCTTAGGGAACGCGCAAAAATCACTCAGGACTGTCTCGCCGCAAAATTACAGCTTTGCGGGTGCGACATAACAAGAAGCGCCGTCGCAAAAATAGAAGTGGGGCAACGCCACCTCTATCCCGACGAGATTTTACACATCAAAGAAATTCTTAACGCCTCGTTCGACGAAATTTTTTACGGAATACGATAAACAAAAAAGCGGCTGAAAATTCAACCGCTTTTTTAGTTGTTCAAAATTTTCAATACGTATGCCAACATATAAGCCGTCCGCACGGCAGCGCGCAAACCGCATATATAGCAACATAAAGCCGTCAGCCCGGCAACAAAATGTCAAAACGCAAGCCATATGCACTTCAACGGCAAGCCGCAACGATAAGCAACATGACATCGACGCTGTAAACAAACCAGCCAAGCCGAGGTTTATCTTCCCAGCCAGCCTCCGTCAACCGCCAAAGTAAATCCGTTAACATAATCCGAAGCCGCCGAAGCAAGGAAAACCGCCGCGCCCTCCAAATCTTCGGGAGTACCCCAGCGTCCCGCGGGTATACGCGCCAGAATATCCGCGCTCCTCTCGCCGTCCTTTCTCAGCTGTTCAGTGTTGTTGGTGGCCATATATCCGGGAGCTATCGCGTTTACGTTTATTCCGTATTTTGCCCACTCGTTGGCAAGCGTCATCGTTATCCCCTTTACCGCCGACTTTGAAGCCGTGTAAGAGGGCACCCGTATTCCGCCCTGATAAGACAGCATAGAGGCGATATTTATAATCTTTCCGCCGACACCAAGCTTTAACAACCTCTTCGCAAAAGCCTGCGTAAGGAAAAACACTGTCTTTAAATTTACGTTCATAACGCTGTCCCAGTCCTCTTCCGTAAAATCCGCGCTGTCACAGCGTTTTATTATGCCCGCGTTATTCACAAGTATATCCGCGCGCCCGAATTTTTCAACCGTCTTTTCAATTATCTCCGCCGCGCAGCTCGGGTTGCTCAAATCCGCTATTATATTATAAAAATTCTCTCCGCAGATTTCCGCAGTCTCCGTGCTCGGCCTGCGGGAAACGCCCGCAACCTTCGCGCCCGCCTCAACGTAAGCGCGGCATATCCCCTGCCCTAAGCCCGTGTTACTCCCCGTAACTATGGCTACCTTGCCTTTAAGGCTGAATTTGTCAAGTATCATTTTTTACCCCTTATATTTAATCTTTAAAACCGTCACCGCTTTCGGCGCAACCGCCGTCCGCTTCGCCGTTTTCCCCGCTATGCTCCAAAACTGCGCCATATTCCGCATCCAATTGCATATTTCCGCTTTCTTCCGCACCGTCCGTAACCGCCGCTTCCGCGCAAGCCGGCACAGGCTCGGCGTTACCGCCTTCGGGCGCGTCGGAAAGTCCCGCAGACTTCTTCCACCTGCCCGAAAGAACTCTCCCTCCGAAAAACGCGCTGCGCACAACCCAGTCGGAAACCATTCCTATCCAAAGCCCAATTGCTCCGAGCCGCGCTCCCGCCCAGTCGCACGTGAGTATATAACACAGCCCCACGCGCATGAGAACCATCGAAACCACGGCAACAATCATAACGTATTTCACGTCGGAGCTCGCCTTTAACACCGCGGGCATACCGAACGATAAAGGATACGTCACAAACTGGAACGATAAGCAAAGTATAAGGCAATTCCACGCAACCGCCCGAGCCTCTTCCGAAATGTTGTAAGAATTAAGAAGGAAAGACGCCACCCCGAACGTTACCGCAACACAAACGCAGTTACAAGCATAGGATATGAGCAGCATTTTTTTAATGTAATATTTTATCTGCCCGACGTCGCCCGCGCCTACGGCTTGCCCTATAACGGTAAGCATGGCGGTGTTGATGCCGCTGCCCACCATCGAGCTTATGGTGTTAACGTTGTAAGCCACCGAATTTGCGGAAGCCTGAAAGTTTGTATAAATCTCCGTTCCGTCCGCGTTTACGCCTATAAACACGTTGTAAATTTCAACCTGAATAAATACGAGCACAAGTATTTTGCCAAGCTGGAAAAAGCAATTCTCTATCCCGCTCGGCACGCCGAGCTTTAATATTTTTTTGAGCTGCGCCCCGTCAAATCGGAATTTCTCAAAGATTTTAATGCGCACTACGTTTGTTTTTCTCGTCATCAGATACAGTGTAAAGCACGCGGGGAACACCCTTGCAAGCAGCGTTCCAAGCCCTACGCCCGCAATCCCGAGCTTCAACACGAATATAAACAGCGCGTTGAACCCTATATTCAGAAAAAAGCTTATTATGCCCGAAAGCATCGTGTTCATGCTCTTTCTCTGCGCCCTTAAAAGCGCCGCGCAGGAATTAAACACCGCCAAAAACGGAAAAGAACAAGCCGTAATATAAAAATACGTTACGGCGTAACCGTGCGTGTGGCTGTCCAGATTTCCGAAAAACAGAGAAATAATATAAGGATTAAGCCCCAGGCAAAGCCCCGAAATAACCAAAGCAGACAACAGCATTATAACCACAAGCTGTTTCGCGCTCTTGTTCGCGTCGTCAGTGCGCCCGCCGCCCAGATGCTGGGAGGTTATAACCGCTCCCCCTACTCCGAACGCGGCGAAAAGCTGTATCAAAAGGCTGGATATCTGGTCTACGTCGGTAATCGCCGTAACAAAATGGTCTCCCGCGTTGGGGTCAACGGCTAAAAACGCGTCGCTCGCCGCGTGCGTAACCATAATTCCGTCTATAAACCCCATAGACATAGAGAGCGCCGATTCTATAACTATCGGAACGATAAGATAAAACAACGCTTTATTCGTAAACAAATCGTATTTTCTTTTCGTTTTCGTCATTCTCACTCTTCCTTTCCGGATTAAACTTTATCAGTCGGGATTAACGCGTTTGTCCGTGCATGTCACACGGAAATATTTAAAAGTCGCAAAGCCGCGGCTTTCGCTCTCCGCCCGTGCGTAAATCCCCGCTTTCGCCCCCGTCCATATTCCTCCGCGGGCGTAAAATTTATGCGTGAACGCGCTCCCGCCGAAAGAAAATTTAAACGTCAGCCCGTTCGGCTTTTCATGCTTTGCAGAAAGCTGAAAAGTCACGTAATCCTCGTTATACGGCTGGCTCTTCGCCAAGGTTTCATCCTCTCCGCCGCCTATTTCTCCCTTTCGTATTTCCAGATAATTGCGTCCGTCTCTGCGCACTACGCAAACGTACGCGTATTCTTTGCCGAAAACCGCAAACCCCGCTTCGTCGCCGTCGTTTAAAAGATTTAATTTGCATTTCGCCTTTATAGCGAAATTACGGTAATAAACCTTTTGCAACAACAGCTGCGGGAAGTCCGAAAGCCCGCCGCCTCCGTAGTATGCGCAATTCAGCCGTAAACCGTTCTTAAAAGAAAGCATATCCGCGGGCGGGTTTGCAGGGGTCTGCCACACTAAAGAAAGCTTACCGCCGTCAAACCCGTCGGAAGGATTTATAGCGTATCCCGTCTTTATATCTACAGGATATTTTCCGCCGTCAACAGGCGTTCCCGCAAGTCCGTCTCCCTCGTGCTTTCCGCAAATAATCCAATCGTCAACCCACTCCGCGGGCTGTAAATGTATAATCCGCCCGTAAGCGCCCGCGTCCTGAAAGTGCATAAAAGCCCATCTTTCGCCGCTGTCGTCCAAATCGATAAGCGCGCCCTGGTGCGGGCCGTTCACGTCGCTGTCCCCCTGCGTAAGAATTACCTTACACTCGTAATCGCCGTAAATTTTCTGCGAGCGCAGCGCAACCTGCCAGCCGGACTTAACCCCGCCCGCGGGCGCCAGAATATAAAAATATTTCCCGCGTCTGTAAATCTTCGGCCCTTCGATTTTCGGCGCGATATCTTTTCCGTCGAATATTATCCTGTAATCCGTTGCTGTGGTTTTCAGCTCTTCGTCCGTTTCGAAAACCGCAAGCCTTGAATTGAAGCCTATACGGCTTTTAACAAACGCAAAAGCCACGTAACACTTTCCGTTTTCCCATATCGGGCACGGATCCTCATATCCCGCGCCGGTAAGCAAAGGGCGCAAAAGCGACCACTTTCCGTAAATATCGTCCGTCTCCGCAACGTAAATCCCCTCGTCGGGGAAAGGTATAAGGCAATAAAACTTCCCGCCGTGATATCTTAGCGAAGGCGCCCAAACTCCCTCGCCGTGGCGCACCTTATCGAATTTTTCAAACGGCAGCTCGTTTAATACGTAATTTATAATTTCCCATTCCACAAGATTTTTGGAGTGCAAAACAGGCACCGCGGGCGAATAATTGAAGCTCGAAGATACCATATAAAAATCTTCTCCCACGCGTATAACGTCGGGGTCGGGAAAATCGCCGCAAATTACGGGGTTTTTATATTCCATACGCTCTCCGCTTTATTTCTTTTTTACCGCGTTGCCGCCCGTCAAAAGTATCATCTTCGCCGCCTCTATTGAAAAGCCGTCCGCAATAACCTTCAGCTTTTTGTCAAGAGTTCCGCGCGCCAAAACCTTAATAAAAGTGGTTTTCTTCGGGAAATCGGGCACGCGCTTTTTGATTTCTTCCAAAGTAACCGTTTCGCCGTTATCGAAATACCTGCTCAAAGTATCTATATTTATAATGCCCGATTTCGTCTTGTCGGAAATTTCGTCCGCCTCTTCTATGAGCGCAACCGCTATTTCGTCCTGTAAAAGCTCGTTAACCTCGCTTGCCGCCACCTGGGAACGGGGCTTGAACACGTCGCCGCTCTTTGCGTCCTCTTCCGTTAAAACTTTTACAAGCTTCCTTTCGATAAGCGGTTCTATCTTTTCGTAAGGGTATTCTTTGCCCCATTGCCTGTTTTCGTAATTTTCAAGCTTTTCAAGCCCGTTCGCCTGCATAACCGTTGCGATAAGCTCTTTGCAATAGTTCAAACGTCTGTCGTTTTTAATGCGGTACAAAAGCGGGGTTTTCTCATAAGCCGCCACCTCCGACATATCGTCTATAATATATTTCGTATCCGCGTAAGCTTTGGGGTCGAGCGCAAGGAACAAGCTTAAATTCTTCCCGCGCACGGCGATTTTCGCCAGCATTGCGCGCCCCGCGTTAAAAGCCTCGTATTTCCAGCTTACGCGCGCCTTAACTCCCTTATAAGAAAGTATCTCGTTTTTTATCTCCGTATAATAATCCTTCACGCCGTCCGCCGACTGTATCAGCTTCGCCGTAAAGCTCTTGTTATATTTAATAATTATGTATCTTATATGCTCGCCCGCGCGCGCAACCGTGCGGATAGGCGCTTCGTCCTCTTCGTCGTCGTCCTTGCCGTCGGGCTCGTCCTTTTCGTCGTCGGGCTCTTCCGCGCTCTCGGGCTCGCCTTTTTCTTCAATGGCTTCCTCAACCTTTTCCGAAATCCCCCCCGCCGCTTCAACAGCTTCCTCGGGTTCTTCCGAAACTTCTTCCGCCGCTTCAACGGCTTCCTCGGTTTTTTCGGTTTCCGTCTGTTCCTCTGGCGTTTCCGCACAGTCGGCAACGGTCAGCTCCTCCGCCGCGTCTTTCGCAAAATTTTCAAGGTGCTTGTCCGCGCGTTTTTTCTTCCTCGTCAAAAAAAATACGGCGAGCAACGCTCCGATAAGCACTGCCGCTGCTGCGGCGATAATACCTATAACCGTCGGGCTGATTTCCATAACCGCGCTTAAAACGTTTCTTACCATTTTTTTCACCTTCCTTGTTTTTTTCCGAATACGCCCCCATTATACTACTTTAATTCCGCGAATACAACGGAAACAGTAAATTTTCACAAAAAATAAAAATATATCGATTGTCACCGCAATCCAACCCCAAATACGCCGCCCCAACCGCAAGCCTCAAAAATCCTCCCCCAAAACAAAAACCGCCCGAAAATACTCAACCAAACCCCAAATAGAAAGCCGCCCCGCCCGAACAAATCCCAAAAAAAGCGCAATGTAAAGGGCGTCCCTCTCGCACAGGAACGCCCCGAAACAATGCAACGGCGTGGCCGCATATTTTGGCTGCGCAGGCAATCCCCACACGGATTACTCCCGGCCGCGCAAGCGTTTTTCGCGCCGTGCCAATTTATGCCGTTGACCTCCGCGCGCAAGCCCTGTTTTTTTACCGGGTTTCTTTTTCTTTCGGAATTTTACGCGCTAAATTTAAAATATTACTAAAAATAACGCAAATCAGTTGGTATTTGTGGGGTATTAAATGTTGCTTTTTGTTGGTTTTTGTGGTAATATGTAGAAAAATGTTACTTTTTGTGGATTATTGTTTAAAACGATGGATAAAAAATTAGAAATACTTCTCGTTGAAGACGACCCGTTAGACCGCGAGAATATGCTAAAAGAAATCGAAAGCAATTCCCTTGATTTCGACCTCATAGGTTCAACCGATAGTTCCGCTGAAGCAATCCAGATTGTCCGCAATTCCCGTCCCGACGCCGTAATTTTAGACTTAGAATTACATCAGGGTCAGGGCGACGGATTTGAATTTCTCCAACAGCTAAAAACGGTCGGTGGTTTTTACCGGCCTTTTGTTTTGGTCACAACCAACAACATAAGCGCGGTCACTCACAACCTCGCCCGCGAACTCGGCGCCGACTTTATCATGACCAAAAATCAGGCGGGCTACTCCCCTAAGGCGGTGCTCGATTTCCTTAAAATCACCAAATCGGTCATCTCGGGCACTTCTCCCGAACAGTTGGAAAAGTCCAAAACCTCCGCGCAGGCTCAAACCGTCAAGCGCATTAAACGCGCCATCTGCAACGAGCTGAACCTCGTCGGTCTCAGCCCCAAAGCGGTAGGCTATAAATACCTTGTAGATTCCATTCTTGCGGTTATGGAAGGCCCCGTGCCCCACCTCTGCAACGTAATCGGCAACAAATACGGCAAATCCGAACACAGCGTTGAACGGGCTATGCAAAACTGTATCGCCCGCGCCTGGAACGCTATGGACGTAAAAGAACTCGGCACTCACTACACCGCGAAAATAGTTTCCGATAAGGGTATTCCCACCGTTACCGAATTCATATATTTTTATGCACAAAAGGTCGCTAACAACTCTTGATAAAAGTTAAGCGGGTTGCGCGCAGCGCAACCCGCTTAATTTTTTTAGCTGATTAGATAAGCAACAACGTCAAAAACCAGCTCCAAAATGCCTTAAACATATGTACACCTCCTTTTCTATATAATCTAAAAAATTATAAGGAGTAAGGCTTTGCGCATATGTTGTCTTTTGTTGTGGTTTTTTGTTGTTTTATGTTATATTATGTTGTATTTCCTTGTTAAATTTGGAAATATGTAGTTTTTTGTCGCATTTTATTGCTTTTTGTTGGATTTTATTGCTTATGATCGATTTGATACTTTCAATAATTAAATTTTCGGTATTCTTTTTAAGCTCTTTTTATGCTTTTATAAGGCTCAACAACTATAAATTAAGTCCTTGGGATTTATTTTCCGTCCCCGCCTCCGCGCTTTTTGCTACCGGAGTTCATTATGCCACGCAAAGTATGCGGATACTTATACCTCTTTGCATCTTTTTGTTGGTTTATGTCTACAATTTAATCCGCTACCGCAAAAACCCGTTCGGCACTTTGGCTACAAGCATTATAAGCTTCGGTATTTCCATTTTTATTTATATAATCGCCTTGCTTCTTTCCGCACCGCTCGATTTTATTATTTTCCAAATTACCAACAACGAAGCAACAAGATACTTAGCCGCGCAAATAACAATAGATATCTTACAAATTATTGCAATTATAATCGTTTTTCAAATCAAGCGTTTCAAGGGCGGTTTATCTCCGCACAAAAACGAGGGCAGTTATGATTTCCTGCTTTTGATAAGTATTGTAAGCATCGTTTTGTTATCTCTTTTTTACATGGGGGAAAACGACCAGACCACGATACAGCTTATCCTCATTTTCCTTGTCGTCTGCGGTTTGGGTCTTATATTTTGGTGGCGCAAACACGAACGCGTCAACTACCAACAAATTATAATCAAGCAAAATACGAAAATACTTGAAAGCCGCTTACAGGCGTACGAAGAAGAAAAGCAACAGCTCCTCAAAAACAACGCGGAGCTTGCAAAAATAATCCACCGCGATAACAAGCTTATCCCCGCAATGGTCTCCGCGGTAGACGCGTTAATCGCCAAGTCGGATTATAAAACCGAGCTTGCCAGCCTCAAAGCCCAGCTTGAAGAATTTTCCTCACAGCACGGCGCGCTGGTAAACGAATACAGCAACCTCTCCGATAACCTCCCCAAAACGGGTGTTATTTCCGTAGATGCGGTTTTGCACTTCATTTATTCCAAAGCGGTAAAGCAAAAAGAAGAATGCACCGTCACCGCCAAAGACGGAGCCTTCCCTCTGCTTTTCGCAAGCATACCGGAACAAACCGACCTCAACACCGTAATTTGCGACATGGCGGAAAACGCTTTGATTTCCGCAGGCAAAACCCAAAACGGCAAAGTCGCGCTGTCATTCGCCTTTGCGGAAGACGGCTCGCCCCGCATAGAGGTTTACGATAACGGCGCGCCCTTCGATAAAAAGGTGGTCGCAAATTTAGGCAAAAGAAAAATCACCACCCGCAACGCGGAAGGCGGCAGCGGCGTCGGGCTTATGACCTTGTTTGAAATTTTAAGAAGATACGGCGCAAGCTTCACCCTCGATGAAAACTCCGCCCCCGCGCCCTATACAAAGTGCGTTTCCGTCACGTTCGATAAAAAGGGCAACACAACCGTAATCTCCCGCGGAGAACAGATAACCGCGCCTCTTCCCCCGTCGGAAGACCCCGCCTATAAATAATGTAAAATATTTTTAAA
>CAMWMZ010000002.1 GCA_947175485.1 uncultured Clostridia bacterium | reverse complement strand
CTACCTGCACCAAAACGCTTTCGACGACGTGGATACCTACACCTCGATGAAAAAGCAGTATCTTATGCTCAAACTCATTTACGGTTTTTACACGGGCGCGCGTGAAGCGGTTGAAAATTTTGCCGATATGAACGCGATTTTGTCTTGCTCCTGTAAAGAAAAGATAGGGCGCGCAAAATATATACCCGAAAGTAATCTCTCCGAATTTGACGATATTATGAAGGGTATGAACGCCGAGCTCAAAGCCTTGAGCCAAGGGGTGGAAGATGTTTAAAGAATATAAAACCATACGCGAAGTAGTCGGGCCTTTGATGCTAGTCGAGGGAGTAGAGGGCGTCTCTTACAACGAGCTTGTGGATATCGTATGCGCAAACGGAGATATCCGACGCGGAAAGGTGTTGGAAATAAACCGCGATAAAGCGGTAGTACAGTTATTTGAAAATTCCCAGGGTTTGCAGATAGCAACCGCAAAAGCGCGGTTTACGGGGCACAGTCAACATCTTGCGGTTTCAAAGGATATGCTCGGGCGCGTGTTCGACGGTATGGGCAATCCCCGCGACGGCGGCGCCCAGATAATACCTGAAAAACTCCTCGATATCAACGGAGAACCTATAAATCCCGCCGCGCGCGATTATCCCGATGAATTCATTCAAACGGGTATATCCGCGATTGACGGGCTTAATACGCTTGTAAGGGGTCAAAAACTTCCCGTGTTCTCGATGAGCGGGCTTCCCCATGCGGAGCTCGCCGCCCAGATTGCTAGGCAGGCAAAGGTTAAAGGAACTGACAGCAAGTTCGCGGTAGTGTTCGCCGCTATAGGTATTACTTTTGAAGAAGCACAATATTTTGTTGACGATTTCAAAAGAACCGGCGCTATTGAAAGAACCGTGCTTTTTACAAATCTTGCGAACGACCCCGCGGTCGAACGTATCGCAACCCCGCGTATGGCGCTCACCTGTGCAGAATATCTCGCCTTTGAATGCGGTATGCACGTTCTTGTTATAATGACCGATATCACCAACTACGCCGAAGCGCTGCGTGAAGTTTCGGCGGCGCGGCGCGAGGTCCCCGGCAGAAGAGGCTACCCCGGATATCTTTATACCGATCTTGCAACAATGTACGAGAGGGCGGGAAGAATACGCGGTTCAAAAGGCTCAATTACGCAAATTCCCATTCTTACAATGCCGGAAGACGATAAAACACACCCTATACCAGACCTTACGGGATATATCACCGAGGGGCAGATTATTCTTTCCCGCGATTTGTATAAAAAAGGTGTAAATCCGCCTATCGACGTTTTGCCGTCGCTTTCGAGGCTTAAAGATAAGGGTATAGGCAAGGGCAAAACGCGTGAAGACCACGCCGATACTATGAACCAGCTTTTCTCGGCGTACGCAAGCGGTAAAGAGAGCAAAGAACTTTCCGCAATTCTCGGCGAAGCCGCGCTTTCCGATACCGATAAACTGTTTGCCAAGTTTGCCGAACAATTTGAAAAGATATATATAAACCAGGGCTTCAACGCAGACAGAAGTATAGAAGAAACACTGGATTTGGGCTGGGAGCTTTTGAAAATTCTCCCCGTTTCCGAATTAAAGAGAATACGTCAAGCGTATATAGATAAGTATTTAAAAAAATAAACGCATCTTATATAAGCTCGGTTATTTAACTGTCAAGGATTTTAATGAGTAGATTAAACGTTAACCCCACCCGTATGGAGATGAAAAAGCTCAAAGCAAGGCTCGATACCGCGGTAAGGGGACATAAGCTTTTAAAGGATAAGTCGGATGAAATGATCCGCCGCTTTTCCGTGATAATAAAAGAAAACAAAGCCCTGCGCGACGAGGTGGAAAAAGAGCTTTCTGAAACGTTAAAGCAATTTTCCGTCGCCCGTTCGGTAACTCCCGCTTATCAGGCGGAGGCGGCTTTTTCCATGCCGTCCGTTTCGGTTTCGGCAGAGTGTAAAACGGAAAGCATAATGGGGGTCGAAGTGCCGTCTTTAAAGATTGTTGATGAAAAGCGTTTCGACGGATTGCCCTATGCATATGCCGAAATTACGAGCGAAGCGGATTATTCCGTGGAACGCGCCGCGGCGCTTATCCCTAAGATGCTAAAGCTTGCCGAAACCGAAAAAACCGTGAGAATGCTCGCAAACGAAATAGAGCGCAACAAACGCAGAGTTAACGCGCTGGAATACGTTATGATACCGCAGCTTGAAGAAACCATAAAATATATAAAATCAAAACTCGATGAAAACGAAAGGGCGGCAGTCATCCGCCTTATGAAAGTTAAAAGCAAGGCTTAGATTTTCCTATGAAAAAAGGCGCAGTCCGCAAAAGCGGCTGCGCCTTTTTTCGTTCGGTTTTAAGTTATCCTAAGTTTTTAAGCTCGCCCGTTTTAAGGGAATATTCGAAATAAGCCGATTTATCGCCGAAGTTTTCGTTCGCCACCCATAGAGCGGTTTTCTTTGTAAGATTATAAACCACGCTGTGCACGGTTACTCCGTTGCCCTCTTTGTAATTCCGTCTGCCTACGTAAGCTAATATATCCATTGCGGCTTGTTCGTCTTTTATCACGCCGGCGGTGTTCGTTCCGTCTTTGTTGAGCAGGCTATATATATCGTCGTAACGGTCTTTGCCGTGCATTTCGTTTTCCAGCCCGTCGTAGTAGTCGGGGGTAAGAATAAAGTTTGTAATCCATTGAAATTCACAGTTTTTTTCGCGTTCGCCCAAAACCGCGTCGTCATCGTTATAATAAACTTTTAAGCTTCTTGCAGTGCCGTCGTTATCGGTTGCGTCCGTTCCGCCGTCGGGTACCCACTCCAATATTGCGCTTTTGCCAGTTGCGTCTGCAATCATATAATGGAAAGACGTGTTAGCGGAATCGTGCAAATTGTATTTTTCTATCAAGGTAACGGCTTCTTCCACGGTGCTTGCATAGTCCAGAACCATTCTCAGCATGGTTGTGGAAGTTATATTCGCTTTTTCCGCGTTCCGCTCGTCGGTAGCGGTGTTTTCCGTGCCCTGATAAGACATATATATTCCGCAACTTAATCCTGCGTCGTTAATTCCGTCAAGAGGAGTGAAGGGCGCTGCAAGGCAGGTAATTTTATTCATAAGCCCTTCAACGTCCTTTTCGGGGTCCATGCCTACGAAATTCAAATCCACTGTTGAAAACGATTTGTGCCTGCCGTTGCCGGGGTCGCAGATTGTAAGGCATACGTTGGTTTTGTCAAAATCATAATTGCGTGCAAATAATCTGTCTCCGCTTTCGGTAACGGCTGTAAACGAAGAACAGCCTATATCGGTTTCGCCAATGCCCATATTGCCCAAAAGCCCTTTGGTTACGTTTCTTGTAATAAAGCTTATAAGCTCCTTATCGTTGCTTGCACCTTCTTTTAAAAACTCGTCAAAGTAAAACCCTCCGCTAACGTCCATTCGGTAAACGGCTCCGTCTTTATGCTCGTCGTTACGTTCTCTGAGTTTTTTGAAGCTTGCCACCGTATTTATTTCGTTTGACCAAACGCAATATACCGTTATTCCCGTCGCCGCCAAAAGAAATATTATAGATGCAAGCACAATGCACAATACTCTTAACCATATACGTTTTTTTGTTTTAACTTCTTCCATAATTTATAAACAAATCTCCTTAAAATGTTTAAAATCCCAAAAATTATAATATCTGATTTTAACGGTTGTCAATAATTTTTTAACTTTTGTCCGCTTCGTTCCTTTCTTTCAAAATTTGCAAATTTTGTTCAAATTTATAAAAATATTTGCATTTTCGGTTTTTAAAGCTATAATAAATTTTAAATAACGCGTAATTTTTATTTGTGTTTCTGCCGCCGTAACCACGCGCAACCGAATAAAAATATAAAATTTACAAAATAAAAAAGGTGAAGCTATGTTCAAAAAGTTTATTGCAGTATTTGCATCTTCAGTTATTGCCGCAGGAATATTTTGTGTGTTTCCCGCTTGCAGTGACGGCGACGGCGGAAAGCCCGAAGACCCGCCTAAGGCGAATTATACTTTAAAGGACGAAATCGCAACGATAAGCTGGGAAGAAGTAGACGGGTGCGAAGGGTATATGGTTCAAAAAAGCCCTTCGCGCTTCGGAACTTATGAAGATATAGATTACGTCGAGGGAAAAACCCAATACGTTACGGACGATATATATGCTTATTACAGGATCGCCGCGTATGGAAAAGACGGAAATATGACGCGGTTGCTCGGACCTTACAGCTTCGATTTGGAAACTTTCGGTAATAGTACCTATGTTTTCGCTCCTACGGACAATATGCAATTGGTTCAGGAAAGTCTGAATGAATTTTATCTGTTGACGGACGGAACTGTTGAAGACGGACGTGCACGCGGGGAGTTTACAAATCAAAGATATTCCGCGCTCTTTAAAAAGGGAGAATACGATATCGATTTAAAGGTCGGATATTATACCTCGATTTCAGGGCTTGGCGCTTCTCCCGACGATGCGACAATATCTAAAATGACCGTTTCCGCGCCGATATCTCTTTGCAATTTCTGGCGCACGGCGGAAAATATTTCGTTCGGCAGCAATACAGTTTGGGCTGTTTCCCAGGCGACGAGTTTAAGGCGCGTCCACATAAAAGGCGACCTTGCTCTTTCGGCGGACAAAGCAACCTCGGGCGGTTTTTTAGCCGATGTTAAGGTTGACGGAACCGTCAATTCCGGTTCGCAACAGCAATGGCTTTCTCGAAATTCACAGTTCGGTTCATGGAACGGCGGGGTCTGGAATATGGCTTTCGTCGGCGTAGACGGAAAAATTCCGGCAGACCGTTGGGGCGGCGGGGCAAAATATACCAACATAGAAACAAGCGGAAATCTGCGTGAAAAGCCTTTTATTACCTTCGATGAAGAAAACGGTTACCGAGTGTTCGTTCCGGACGCGGCAACCGCGGCTAAAGGAGTTTCCGATTGGAGCAACAAAAACGGCGAATATATCCCTTTAAGCGATTTTTACGTTGCGAGAAGCGACAGGGATACGGCGGAAACAATAAACACCGCGTTAAATAAAGGCAAACATATATTGTTTTCGGCAGGCGTTTATGAGCTTAACGCTCCCATTAACGTAACAAAACCCGATACAATTGTAATGGGGCTCGGTCTTGCCACCTTGCGCCCCTCTGATAAAAATAACGAAACGTTGATTAAAACGGCGGACGCAGACGGAATTAAAATTAGCGGGTTATTGCTCGACGCAGGCAAAAATACGGAAAGCTTGCTTGAAGTCGGGGAAGAGGGCGCGCAAGCCTCACACGCTCAAAATCCTATATCTTTGAACGACGTTTTCTTCCGCGTCGGCGGTGCGGAAGAAAAAGCAACGTCCGTTGACGTTTGCGCGGTAATCAACAGCAACGACGTTATAGGCGACAATTTCTGGATTTGGCGCGCAGACCACTGGGACGGGGTCGGCTGGGATAAAAACGTAGCTAAAAACGGAATTATAATAAACGGCGATAACGCAACTTTTTACGGGCTTTTTGTAGAACACTTTCTTGAATACCAGACAATCTGGAACGGGAACGGCGGCACTACGTATTTTTATCAGTCGGAACTGCCCTACGATGTTCCCTCTCAAAGCGGGTGGATGTCGCACGGGGGAACTGTCAACGGTTATTCGAGCTATAAAGTTTCGGATAACGTAACTTCCCATAAAGCGTATGCACTTGGAGTTTATTCCTATCTCCGCGATGCGGAAGTAAGGCTTGAAAACGCTATAGAATGCCCGCGGGCGGACGGCGTTGCTTTTAAGCATATAATTACCGTGTTTTTGAACGGAAATGATAAAAGCGGTATAAACCATGTTATAAACGGAGAAGGCGACGCGGTGGAAAAAGGCAAAATGTTGGGCGGTTTGGAGTTTTATCCCGCCGCCGAATAAGTATTCTATTACTGAATAAAAAATATTTTTTAATAAAATTTTTAAAAAATTGTTGCAAAATAACTTTCAACGTGTTACACTGTAACAGGTCTTGACAAAAAATTTCATAAAAAAACAAAAGGGGACGTCCCCTTTTGTGCTTGCTTCGCAAGCACGTATCTTTAATTGTTTTGAAATATTACGGCGGTACATTCCGCAAAATTTAGAGCAGATTGTTTTAAAGGTGATTTTGAAGTATGAAAGTTGTAAAGATTGGACTTGTTAAAAAATCTTTGTTTGTTTTATTGGCTACACTTATTGCGGTAACGTTTTGCGGGTGTAGCCTTTTCGGCTCGCAAATAAAGCCTGCCGTATATATTTCCCAAAGCGAAATTACTTTGCAAGTCGGGGAAACGGTTAAACTTTCGGCTGTAACCACCGATGAAAATTCGGTAACGTGGGTTTCCGGCTCGGATGAAATAGCAACCGTAGATGCGGAAGGTTTGGTTACCGGCGTAAGCGTAGGAGAAACGCTTTTAACCGTTGCTTCAAGCTCTGCAATGGCTTCGTGCACGATAAAAGTCGTTGAAAAATCTTCTGTGGGCGGCGATGGCTCGGGCGGTACGGGTACTCCCGCCGACCCCGAAATTTTTACCTTGTATCTCGATTCGATAAAAATGAAAACGGGGGAAACGATAACTTTAAAAGCGGTTTCTTCTCTCGGCGACGATATTGAATGGGAGTCCTCCAGACCCGAGGTCGCAAAAGTTGACGGAGGAAGAGTTACCGCGCTCAGAGCGGGCACAACGGAAATAACGGCAAAAACCGAAAAGGTTTCCGCAAAATGCAGCGTTACGGTTACGCAGGCGGTTATTGAGGGCGCGGATAAAGACGGATATGCTCTTATCTGGAACGATGAGTTTGAGGGAACTTCACTCGATACCTCCAAATGGGACTATCAGATCGGTATAAAAGATAACTACCACGGAAAAGAATACGGCGAAAATTACTGGGGTAACTGGGAACTTCAATATTATACGCAAAACGCGGTTTCGGTTGCCGACGGTTCGCTTAAAATTACCGCAACCAAACAAAATATGGGCGACAGGTCTTATACGTCCGGCAGAATTCTTACAAGGGATAAAGCGAGTTGGACTTACGGCTATTTCGAAGCGAAAATCAAAACTCCTACAGGCGACGGCATGTGGCCCGCTTTCTGGATGCTTCCCCAACCTTCGTCTTTCGATAACATCACAAACGAATACGGCGGCTGGGCGGCTAACGGCGAAATAGATATTATGGAGGCGAAAGGCAGGCTCAACAACAAAGTAGATACAACTATCCACTTCGGAGGGGCTTGGCCTGATAACCAATATCTTACGCATGAAACCACTCTTTCATCGAATACCGACCAATGGCACACCTACGCCGTTGACTGGACGGAAGATTATATCGCTTGGTATGTGGACGGAAGACAGGTTTATAAGCTTTTAAACAATCAGTGGTATTCCACGGCTTCCCAATCCGCGGCTGCGCCGTTTGACAAGCCCTTTTATATACTTTTGAATCTTGCCGTCGGGGGAACTTACGACCCTTCCGCGCAAATCGACCCTAACTTTACTTCCGCGGCAATGTACGTGGACTATGTAAGGGTATATGAAAAAATTGCTTAACCTGAAATAATCCGGCAAATTCCGGTTTTATTGTTAGTCTTAAACAGGAGGAAAATATGAAAAAGACTAAATTTTTAACGCTTGTTACTCTTATGCTTGTGCTCGTCTGTTCTATGGCGGCGTTCGCGCTTACCGCATGCGGTTCCGGCGTGAAGATTTCGCTCTCTCAAACGGAGCTGAACATTAAAGAAGGCGGCAAAGGCAACGTAGTCGCTACCATAGAAGGAACCGAAGAAGCCGCTGCGTGGGAAATCAGCGACGAATCCATAGCTACCTATAAGGTTGTGGGTAAGGTTTGCACGGTTACCGCTGTAAAAGAGGGTAAAGCAACTCTCACGGCTTCCGTCGGCGATGCGAAAGCTACCTGCACCGTAAACGTTGCCAAAAACGATACTGAAACAGTGTCGGTTACCCTCGACGGAACGGAGATAACCGAGCTTTCTCTTGAAATGGAAAATGAAAAAACCTTGGTTGCAACCGCATCGAAAGGCTCACAAATCACCTGGGAATCTTCCAACGAAAAGATAGCAACCGTAAACAACGGACTTGTTAAAGGTATTCGTCCCGGCGAAGTCACTATAACGGCAAAGGTAAGCGCTTCTATTAAGGCGGAAGTAAAAGTTACCGTTACCGGCGATTACGAATACTATGAACTTACTTTGAAGGCCGGTGCTGATGATGCAAATAAAAATCCCAAAAAATGGACTTACTGGACAGAATGGTGCCAGTTCACTACTTTGGAATATGATAACGGCACTTTAAATCTTGAATTTACCGAAAACGGCGGAAACTGGTATAACCTGCAATTGTTCTATAACAATACGGATCTCGACGGAACAAAGTATTATAAGCTTTCTTGCGATATCGATTCTACCGCAGCCGGACACGCAACGTTAAACGGTAACGTCATAAATATTCAGGAAGGAAAACACACCTACGACGTATACTTCGTCGGCGGACTTGCGTTCAACATGCAGTTCGGCGTAGAAGGGCGTGAAAATAATATAAACGCTGCTACCGTATCTATCTCGAATATCAAATGGGCAGAAGATACCGAAAGAGTTACCTTGCAGGCGCCTTCGTTCTCTTTGGATACAGACACAATGGTTATATCAATAACCGATTCCAATAATGAAGGTGTTAGCGGATATTTGCTTAACTTCTATCAGGGCTCTACTAAGGTCACTTCCGTAAGCGTAACGGACGGCGGAAAAGTAGACGTTTCAAAAATAGCAAACGGTGAATATACGGTTAAACTTCAGGCTTTAGCTTTGAATAATCACTATATAAATTCCGAAGATTCCGCAACTTCCGTAACCGTAACGGTTGCCAACGAAGGCGGTTTGTCTTACGACATTACTGAAGGCGGAAAAGACGGTAACGGCGTAAAAGCACAGGCTACCCCCGGTATCTGGACTTATTGGACGGAAAGCTGGGTTGTATTCAGCGGAAACTTTGCAGATGACAAACTTTCAATAGATTTCAGCAATAATGCGGGTAACTGGTATGATACGCAGTTGTTCTATAAAGCTCCTGGTCTGGAAGCGGGCAAATCGTATACGCTTACGCTCAATATCGATACGAACGCGGGCGGCAAAGTTACTTTGAACGGTAAAGAATTTACTATTGAAGAAGGTAAAAAGGATTACGAAATCGAAATTACCGGTGACGGACTTTCGTTGCAGTTTACTTTCGGATTAACCGATCAAAATAACAAGCAGGAAATTCAAGCCGCTAAAATGACTTTTGAAATCAAGAGCGTTACTCCCAAAGCAGAGTAATTAAACTAAAATATTTCAACCCTTTGGGGCGGCGGTGTTTATGCCGCCGCCCTTGAATTTATCAAGGAGTAAAAAACGGTGAAAAAAATCAGTAAAAAACTGTTAAAAACCATTATTTTATCAGCGGTAGCCGTTGTTCTGGCTGTTGCGCTGATTGTTTCAAATTACTTTATAGATTATTATTCGCTGATTATAAACAGATTTATCGTAGGCGACACCGCGGATTCTTCGGGTGAAGAAACACAAGACGCGCTTGCCGCGGCGGATAAGGTCGTGCGCACTTCCGCAGAAGAAAGCATAGTTCTTTTAAAGAACGATAAAATTTCCAAAGCGGGCGAAGAGGATAAATATTTCTTACCCCTAAAAAATCTTAAAAAGGTAAATCTTTTCGGCTATGGTTCAACCGACGCGGGGCTTCTTTTAACGGGTGCCGGAAGCGGCGGAACAACTATTACCGATACGCTTAAAGACGGAACTACAAAAAGAATTAAAGTTGATTTGACGGATGCTTTTAAAGAAGCGGGTATAGAATACAATACTGCGCTTACCGCCGCTTATGAAGAATTCAGCACGTTCGACGCGGATTTCCGTGCTTCCGGTTCTACGGGTGCGCTTGTTACGGAAAGCCTTCTCAACCCCGAAGAATCGTTTTATAGCGACGCTCTTATGAACGAGGCAAAATCGTTTTCCGATACAGCCGTTGCGGTTATAAGCCGTTGGGGTGCTGAAAACGGCAACGATAAGGGCGGCGCCGAGCTTAAAAATATCGGCGGCTATACAAACGGAGCTTTCCTCGAACTTACCGAACAGGAAAAGGCAATGTTCAAAAAATTGCAGGAAAAGAATTTTAACGTAGTCGTCCTTTTGAACGTTTGCAACAACGTCGAACTCGGCTTTCTTGAAGAATATTCCTGCATAAAAGCGTGCCTCCATATCGGTATTCCCGGTCAATCCGGTTGCGCGGCAATTCCTAAAATTTTGAATGGAGAAGTCAATCCCTCCGGCAGAACAAGCGACACGCTCGCCTACGATTACCAGACAAACGATCCCACTTATATCAACGTCGTTAAAAACGGAAATGATTTGACCTATCAGGAAGGTATATATTTCGGATATAAATGGTATGAAACCGCGGATGCGGAAGGATATTTCGCAAACGCGAAACGCGGCAACGTAAAGGGATACAACGCTGTTGTTCAATATCCTTTCGGCTACGGTCTTTCTTACACTCAATTCAGTTGGGATATAACTTGGCCGCAATCCACCGAGCTTACTGCGGACGGAACTTATAAAGTAAAAGTAAAAGTAACCAACAACGGAAAGGAAGCGGGCAAAGACGTCGTTCAGCTTTATGGGCACGCTCCTTATAAAAACGGCGGAATAGAAAAGGCGGAAAGGGTTCTTCTGGATTTTGTAAAAACTCCGTTAATCGAAGCGGGGCGTTCCGTGGATGTCGAACTCGAATTTACCTCGTACGACCTTGCTTCATACGACGAGTATGATAAAAACGGAAACGGCTTTAAAGGCTACGAGCTAGACGCGTTTACTGCGGAAGACAAAGCCGGCGATTACGAAATCTATGTAATGAAAAACGCCCATGAAAAAGTCGGAACGCAAAAAATGACTATAGCGGGCAATATCCGTTTTGAAAACGACCCCGTTACAGGCGCGCCCGTTGGCAATCTTTTCACAGGCGACAATGCATATGCGGCGTGCCCCATAGACGGAAGCACCGCCTTTACAAACAAAATCGATTACCTTTCAAGAAAGGATAAGTTTGCCAATATGCCTGAAAATCCCGCGGGAACTACCAGTAACAGCGTTACGTCCAAGGCGGCAAATTTCAGATATGAAGGGTATAACGATAAAGACGTATCGGGGTATTCTTACGGCTCTGATATCGGATTTTATCTCGTAGGCGTCGAGCAGGAAAACGCGGCTTCCCTTAGGGCAACGCTTGAAATGCTCAACGGCGAAGACTCTTCGGTTGCGCTTACCTTTAACAAAGATATTCTCGACCTTCTTGAAGATTACGATTCCGAATACTGGGACATATTCCTTGACCAATTGAGCGAACAAGACGTTAAAGACCTTATCGGTAAGGGCGGTTTCCAGACTATTGAACTCTACAGCATAGGCAAACCCCGCTGCACCGATAAAGACGGCCCCGCAGGCTTCAACAACAACGTTACAAACGCGGGCAAATCCAGCGAATATACTTTGTTCCCGAGCGAATCCCTTTTAGGTTGCAGTTGGAATACCGAGCTCGCTTACGATATAGGTGAAGCTCAGGCTAACATCGGTACCAGTATGGGTATAAACGGTTGGTATGGTCCCGGTGTCAATCTCCATCGTTCGGTTTACAATTCGCGCAATTACGAATATTACAGCGAGGACGCCGTTCTCAGCGGAAAGCTCGCGGCTTTCACCATAAAAGGCGCAAAAGAACACAACCTCTATTGCTATCTCAAACATTTCGCCGTAAGCGAGGCGGGGCAGAACCCCAAAAACCTCAACACATGGCTTACCGAACAAGCGCTTCGCGAAAGCTATCTCAAGCCTTTTGAAATCGCCGTTAAAAAAGGCGGTGCAAACGCTATGATGAGCGCTTTCAATAATATAGGCGCAACGCTTTCCGGATATAACCACGCGCTTTTAACAAACGTTTTAAGGGAAGAATGGGGATTCAGAGGCAGCGTTATAACAGACTGGTTTATGGGCGGCGGTTATATGGAAAACCACGAGCTCGGTATTCTCGGCGGCAACGATTTGTGGCTTTGCGGAACCACCAATATGGCGGCAAATTTAGATTTGAAAAAACCCGAAATCGCTTATGCCGCGCGCCAGTCCTGTAAGAATATTATTTACACTTATATTAATACAAACCTTACGGCGTCGGGTATCACCGTTAACGCGGAAGCGCGCTCGGATTTGTTTACCGCGCTTTGGGTTGTTTTGGATATTCTTTTGATTGCCGGCATAGGCGTATGCGTAGTGTTTGCGGTATTGCCTTACTTGCCCAAGAAAAAGAAAAACGGCGGTGAAACCGCGGAAGATACTCTCCCTGCGGAAAGCTCCGATAATCCGGAATAATAAATTAATAGCAACGCATTTTAAAGCCGTTGCCGCTTGCGGCGGCAACGGCTATGTTGTTTTTAATGTGATAAAATTACAGTTTATGCTTAAAAAATAACAAATTAAGTAACAGGTATTGAATTTTTTACCTTATTATTATAAAATAATTGAAGAAATTTAAAAGGAGAAAACGGTGGATAAGTCGGAAATAATAAAAAATTTGACCTTGCGTGAAAAGGCGGAGCTGTTAACCGGTAAAGATTTTTGGCAATCCAAAGATATAGCGGAAAAGGGAATTCCTTCTATGTTTTTGGCCGACGGGCCGCACGGAATAAGAAAGCAGGCGGCGGCTGCCGACCATCTCGGTCTTAACGCAAGTATTCCCGCAACGTGTTTTCCCACGGCGGCAACCATGGCTAATTCGTGGAACGAAGAGCTGGGGGAAGAAATGGGCAAAGCGTTGGGGGAAGAAGCGGCGGCACAGCACGTAAACGTTTTACTCGGTCCGGGAACAAATATGAAGCGTAACCCCAGGTGCGGCAGAAACTTCGAATATTTTTCGGAAGACCCTTACCTTGCGGGTAAAATGGCGGCGGCTTACATCAGAGGAATACAGGCAAACGGCACGTCCGCTTGCGTAAAGCATTTTGCCGGCAATAATCAGGAAGAGCGCAGAATGGTTACCGATTCCGTAATAGACGAAAGAACGCTCAGAGAAATATATCTGACTGCTTTCGAGATTGCGGTTAAAGAGGGAAAAACAAAGTCCGTAATGTCCTCATACAATAAAGTTAACGGCGAACATGCCGACCAGAACACACACCTTATCCGCGACATATTGCGGGGGGAATGGGGCTTTAACGGCGTTTTGATTTCCGACTGGGCGGGCACCAATGATAAAGTAAAATCCACTGTTGCGGGCAGCGATTTGGAGATGCCCTCCTGCCGTTACGGTGCGGAAGACGTGATAAAGGCAGTTGAAAACGGCGAGCTTGATATCAAATACGTTGATGAAAGCGTTGAACGCATTTTAACGTTAATAGAGCAGACCTCAAACGGAGAAAAGGGCAAACCTTTCGATGTCGAAAAGCACCACAAGCTTGCAAAAAAGTGCGCGGAAGAAAGCATCGTTCTTTTGAAAAACGACGGTATTCTTCCCTTAAAACAAAATACAAAAGTTGCAGTTATCGGGGATTTTGCGGAAAAACCCAGATATCAGGGCGCGGGCTCTTCGGTAGTTAATCCCACCAAGTTGGATACGGTGCTCGATAATCTCGGCGGGCTTGAAAGCGTGGGATATGCAAAGGGCTACGACCGTTACGGCAAGACTAAGCCCAAGCTTATAAAAAAAGCGTTAAAGCTTGCAAAACAGGCGGAAGTCGTTTTGCTTTTCCTCGGATTGGACGAGGTAAGCGAAGCGGAGGGGCTTGACAGAGAGCATATAAAAATACCACAGAACCAGATAGAGCTTTACAGGCAAATAAGAGTTTTCAACAAAAAAGTAATCGTAGTGCTTTCTTGCGGAAGCACTATAGAAACAAGCTGGTGTAAAAGTGCAAACGCAGTGGTCTACGCTTGCCTTTCAGGTCAGGCGGGCGCAAGCGCGATAACGGACGTTTTAACGGGAAAAGTAAACCCCAGCGGCAAGCTTGCGGAAACGTTCCCCATAAATTACAAAGATTGTCCATCGGCAAATTATTTCCCCGGCAAGCAAATGACGGTGGAATACAGAGAAGGGCTTTTCATCGGATACCGCTATTACGATACGGCTAAAACTCCGGTGGCTTATCCTTTCGGATACGGGCTTTCATATACTTCGTTCGAATATTCCGATTTAACGGTCGGGGAGAACGGCGTTACCTTTAAAATTAAAAACGTCGGCGCATACGACGGCGCGGAAGTCGCACAGCTTTATGTGGGCAAAAACGACGGAAAAATATTCCGCCCCGCAAAGGAATTGAAAGGCTTTAAAAAGGTATTTATAAAATCGGGCGAAAGCGTTTCGGTTACCGTTCCTTTCGATGATAAAACGTTCCGCTACTTCAACGTAAAAACAAACGCGTGGGAAGAAGAGGGCGGTAAATATGCAATATACATAGGCGCAAATATTTCGGATATCCGTCTCGAAGGCGTTGCGGAAAGAACAGGCACAACCGAGGATTACCCCTATGATATAACGCGTTTACCGTCATATTACAGCGGGAAAATATCAAACGTTTCCGCGGAAGAGTTCAAAACTCTTCTCGGCAGAGAAATCCCTGAATCCGGTTATGATTTCTATAAAAGAAACAGAATGGTAATACATGAAAACTGCACTATTGCGGATTTAAGGTATTCCAGGCGCTGGGTGGGCAGAGCGTTCTCGGGCGTAATAAGATTTGCAATAGCTTTTTTAAGAAAAACCGGCAAAAGAACTACGGCGAATACGCTTGTAATGGGCGCATTGCATCAGCCTGTAAGGGGGCTTGCGAAATTTGGCGGTATGAGCCGCAGACAAATGGAAGCTCTGCTTATGATGTTCAACGGTCACCTTTTTAAAGGTATCGGAAGATTTATCACAAAGGAAAAATCCAAGGAGGTAAAAAAATAATATGAGCGTAGCACAGAAAAATGAAATTCAAAAAGAGGAAGAAACCGCGGAAGTGGTTTCTGCCGAAGAAAGGGTTTATACCGAAGAAGATATAAAAAACCAGATTAAGCCTCTTTCACAGAACGCGTTTTTAAGATTTTTCCAAAAAATCTGGCGTTGGTGGCTCGGAATATGGTACGGCTTTTGCGATAAATATCCTAAAGGCTCGGGGATTATCTATAAGGTGTTTTTCCTTGTTGTATTTTCCCAGGGAGTTACAATCTGGCAGTTCATAGTTATGACGTTCTTGCCTTATGCGTTTGCAAGCATGAATACGGGTTCCGTCGGCTGGCCCATGATTCCCATTGAAGCGGCAGGCGGCAAAAACTTCATTATATTCGGCGACGAGCAGGGCTGGGGATATTTCATAGCTTTCGAGCTTGCGGTATTCTCCGCACAGTGCATAAACTTCCCTTTGCAGCGCAATATTACTTACCGTTCGCACGGCAATCCGTGGTTCCAGGCAATGTGGTATTTCATAGGCTGGGTTCTCGTTTCTGTTGCAACAAACGCTATATGGGGGCTTTGCAACGCGTTCCTTCTTCACTGGGGGGTTCACGAAGTAGTTAACGGGCTTATCAAAACCGTTCTTACGGGCGGAGTTTCGCTTGTTATTTTCTTCTTTATATTCCTCGTTATTTTCCCCGATAACAACGCTATGGCTAAAAAGTCCAAAGCCAGATATGAAAAGCTGAAAGCGGCAAACGCTCCTAAAGAAAAGCTTGACGCCGCCGAAGCAAAAATGCTTGAATGGCAAAAGAAAGCCGAGCTTTCCAACGCGGAAGCGGAGTATATGAAAGCTAAATCGCAGGTTAACTCCAAGGCAATGAGCTATTTTGCAGTTCTCAAAGCAAAAGATAAGGCGGAAACGGAAGAGGCTCGCGCGCTGTATGCACAAAAAATCGAAAAGAGTTTTGCCTCTGCGGTCGAAGCGATAAAAATAAAAGACGAAAAAGAAAAGGTTTTCAATACGGTTTCAGCGGCAAAATAATAAATATCAAATAATCGCACAAATAAAGCGGGTTGCTGTATTTAATCGTTTGGCAATACAATTAAAAAGCAAAAGCTCTTGGATAAATCGTCCAAGAGCTTTTTACATAAGGTATTGACAATATTCTCCCGCGTATGATAAAATCTTAAAAAATCCAAAGGGGAAAGTATGAACAAAAGATTTGCTTCCGCCGTTCTTGCCGTTTTGCTCGGAATGGCTGCATTCACTATGATATCTTCCGCAGCTTCGCTAATTTTCGAAGCGGCTCTTTCAAACGATATCACTAAGATTACTTCGGTTTCCCAAGATATGGAAGCTTTGATTTCCTACATACGTAATTCGGCAATCGGACTTGTCGTCTTTTCGGCAGCGGCGCTCGCTTCTTATTGCTTTACTTATTTTACAAAGGCAAAAAAGCTTTTCGGCTGTATTTCTGCGGGGTTGAGCCTTGCGTTGGCGGTGTTTTGTATCGCTTTCGTATTCGATTTGCGCGGTATTGCTTTGGAAAGCGCATCCCAGCAGGTCTACACTGCGACTACGGCTTATTTTAGCGAACTCGTGACTTTAGCGGTTTCCGCGCTTTTGTTGTGCGCTTGCTTCACTGTCGTTACAATAAAAGCGTTTACCGCCGAAACCGCTCAAACGGAAGCGGCGAACGAAAACGTTTTAAACAATGCGGAGGAAGAAAACAATGAAAAGAATTAAAATTTTACTCTCCGCATTGATTTCCGTTCTTTTCTGCTTCGCGTTGGCAGGCTGTTCCAATCGGGACGGTAAATATTTTCCCGATAGTCTTGATTATAAGTTCTCCGTATATGAATATATCAATGAAATCGACGTATCCTATTCGTTTGAGGTCACTACGCCCGATTTCGTGCAATACGAGGTCGAATACACGTTCAGCGTTTATAATAACAAAACCAAAATCAACTCCGAAAATAAAAAGTATACTCTTTCGCCGAGTACTGATATAACCAGAACCGTCACAGGATATGCTGATTTCAGCTACACTGTGTCTACAATTCAGGAAAGAAATCTGAGGGCGGAAATTACCGACGTCACCATAACGCCGAAGGAAGCGGCCGACGAATACCAAAGCTATGCAATCGGGTTCGGCACGGCGGGCGGAGCGGTATTGATTGCTTGCACAGCTCTTTTTATTGTATTTAAAGTAAAAGAAAATAAATAAAAAACGTGAGCAGATTTTCTGCGCATTTCATGCTTCATATATAAAAACGGTATAACGGTGAAGGCTGTGTTTTATTAAGCTGTTGTTTAACGTTTATATCCTTATAGCTTTTATAATGTAGTAGAACATAAAGGCAAATTTTTGATTTCTGATAATTTAAAAAGTAAAATTAAACCCCGCACGCGCCGTTTTAGCGCGTGCGGGGTTTATTTAATCCGTATTTACTCTGTTGAAAAATCTTATTTATTTTGATATAATATAATTATGGTTATTTTAATTGCGGGCACAACGCATACGGGGAAAACCGCTTTCGCCCAAGAACTTATGGAACAATATAAAATGCCGTATTATTCTATCGACCATCTGAAAATGGGCTTGATTCGCAGCGGTCGAACAAAGCTCACAGTAAATGATGACGAAAGGCTTGTTGCCTATTTGTGGAATATAGTAAAAGAAATAATAAAAACGGCAATAGAAAACGAACAGAGCATTATTATAGAAGGCTGTTACATACCTTTTGACTGGCAAAAAGATTTCAGCGATAAATATTTAACCGAAATCAAATATTTTTGCCTTGTAATGAGCGAAAATTATATTGAAAATCACTTTTCCGATATAATTGAATATGAAAACATAATCGAACGCAGATTAAATTGCGGCTGTGTATCGAAATCAGCGTTGATAAAAGAAAACAATCTTAATTTACGTCTTTGCAAAAAATACGGCTTGAACTATATATTGATAGATAAAAATTACGATTTACCTTTAAATTTATGAAAATCAGAAGATACAACCCAACCGATTTCGTATCGGTTTCAAATTTGTTTTGCGATACGGTGAATTGCGTAAACGCCGCCGATTATACTCGGGAACAGTTGACCGCGTGGATTGAAAATTCAAACCGCCTTGAAGAAAAACGAGGTGATTTATCAAAACAATTTACTTTAATTGCGGAATACTGCGGAAAGATTGTCGGCTTCGGCAGTATAGATGAAAACGGATATCTGGATTTGCTTTTTGTGCATAAAGATTATCAAAATCAGGGGATAGCCTCCGCGCTTTGCGATAAGCTGGAAAAAGATTTTTTAGTGATAACTGCTTATGCTTCAATCACCGCAAAACCGTTTTTTGAAAAGCGCGGATATGTAATCATAAAAGAACAGGAAGTTGAGTGCTTAGGGGTAAAGTTGAAAAATTTTAAAATGCAAAAAATAAAAGCGGACTGATTTAAAATCAGTCCGCTTTTAACTTGCACTCGGCAATAAAGTCGCTAATCTTTAAACGTCGGTTTTTGCATTCGTTTATTCGTTTGCTCAAGCGCCCGCCCTGGTGCCGTTTTGTAAATTATCGTTTTTTATAACTTCAAGGAAAGAAACTACTTCTTGCAACGAAGAAATGCACCCTCTATATAAAGGGGCAGATTTATTTATACCCATACCTGCCATATGGTTAGAGATTATCTCATATGCAACTTGTGGTGTAGTTATACTTTTAATTCGTATTATTAGTTTTAAATCTTTACAGTTTCCGATTGTTTCTGCTCCAAAAACACCTATGCCCAAACCACCGATTGCGCCACCATTTGTAATCATACTGCCGTTTTCATACAGCTCATAATTTAGAAATTCTTCAAATTTTGTAATGTAGTAATTTTTAGATAGATAATCAATAAAACAAATTTTCTTATTTTCATTATCTGCGACAATCATTTTTTTATATGAATTTTCTTTATTGTATGTATGGCTATCCATTATATAGAAAATTTTAGAAAATTTAAATTCGTGTGTTTGTAAATATTCCAAAGTTTTTCTATTAATTTCAAACTGTTCGTTGCTGTTTGCTTTATTCTTTGAAGATTGATAGAATAAAACACCGCACAAAACAACTAAAAAAACCACAACAAAAACTATAATATAAATATAAAAAAACATTCTAATTCTCCTTAAATTGAATAACCATTAATTTCAACTAATTTGAAAGATGTAGGGCGGGTACTTGGAAAGCTAAATAGAGTGGCTTCAAATCTCCAAGTATCGCCTTCCCCTAAATTATTGATATTTGCCAAAGCTGTTCCGAGATTATTTCCCGAAGCGTCATAAACTGAAAATTCAACGCTTGCATAAGAAATGTTTTGCCCAGATATATTTTTGGCTACACCTGTAATAGTTGCAGAATAACCTAAATATTCATTATAAGTAACCGACATATGAGTGTCTGAAACAGTTAATTTTGGTTTACTTTCTGATTTGCTCAATGAAACTACCAAAATAATTGTAACCACAATAGCAATAATGACAAAAGCACCGATTAAAATCAAATTTCTATTGTGATTGTTTTTAAATTTACCACTATCTACTTCAATGTTGTTTTCTTCCATAATTTGCTCCTGTAAAATTTAAAATTAGTATAACAAAAATAGGATGATGTGTCAACCAAAAGAATGACATATCATCCTAATATTTACTTGTCGATGGGATAAACTTGTGATGTAGAGATTTTTTGGTTTGATTATGAAAACACTTAATGATGTAGTCGTAGAAAGGCTATGCAAATATTTAGGTGAAAAGAATATCACTCAATATAAGCTTTCTCAACTGAGCGGTGTTCCATTCCCTACAATAAAAAGCATTATGCAACGCAGAACAAAGGGTATTGCGTTGAAGACTATAATAATGCTTGCATATGGTCTTGACATTACACCGAGTGAATTTATAAACGATGAAATGTTTTTAGCGGATAATTTGGATTTGGAATAAAAGTTAAATGGTACAAAAGATATGAATTTAGAGTTCTTTTTTGCTGATATGCATAAACCGCCACAGAATAATAACTTACTTTATCACTATTGTAGTTTAGATTGATTTTTTGAAATTATTAAAAATAGTAAAATAAGATTTGGTGAACTATCAAATATGAACGACCCAAGTGAATTAGTTATGCAAAAAATCAATTGGGCAAATTTAATTTTATCAATCTATAATGAAAATAGATTTGATTTTCTTTGCATTACTAATGGTTTTAAGTCTGATATGAAACATTATTTAGAACTAAATGTTTCAAATTACAATTTAACCGCAAATGGCAAATATAATGAAATATTTTATGCCCTATGTTTCTCAGAGAATGCAGATGATTTAAATCAATGGCGATTGTATGCAGACGATTGCAAAGGGGTTTGTTTAGGGTTTGATAGAAAAGCAATATCTTCATTTTGTAGTAATAAAAATTATTTGAATTTAATAAATGTTGAATACTATGATGATATCAGAGTAAAAGCAAGAGAAATTGCTATAAAATATTTAGAGAAGTTAAAAAAATTGTCAGACAATAAAAACTATGTAGAATTAAACAACCTAATATTTACATTTATGTCTGATATGGAGAAAGAATTTGCTAAATATAAGCTATCTGCTTATAAATCAGAAAATGAAGTGCGCCTAATTTATAAACAAAGATTTAATCAATTTATTGTAAATAATAGTCCAAGTGATATAGATAAAGAAAATTTGAATAAAATTTTTTTTCATAAAAAATACAACAGATTGTCATTAGGACAAGAATTTGAACTTAGCGATTTAGGTTTATCATCTATTACACTTGGACCATTAAATGAAACATCTTTAAGAAATATTATTTTGCTATTATCTAAATATGGTATAAGTATCAATCAAAACAACATTTTTAAATCGCAAATCCCTTATAGAGGATTGTCCTAGAAATTTATGAAATTATTTTAAATTTATTTTAGTTTACTATTGATTCATATAAAAAAGCCGAACTTAATAGTTCGGCTTTTTTAATGCTTATTTTGCTTTAAATAAATAATCAGCCGTAACTCACATGAATTTACAAATAAGTTCGACTGATTACCTATTGGTGCACCGTAAGGAATTCGAATCCCTAGCCTTTGGTTCCGTAGACCAACGCTCTATCCAGTTGAGCTAACGGTGCATAAGGTGTTAAGTTTAAATAAAGCGCCTTGAATTAAATAACTATGCGCACTGTTAAACAAACAGCTTAGATATTATATAAAATAATAATTTTTTTGTCAATCGATTTTTCGGAGTTTTAATAATTGAGTTTCGGCCATAAGCCTTCTTTATCCGTTATATCAAACCCGAAAGTCTGCACAAGTTCAAGCTTATCAGAATTTGCTATGTTCCAGGGGCTTACAACCTTTCCGGCGTTCGCGTCAATATCAATGCCGTATTGTTTAAAAGCATACCAAACAATGTGGGCGCATTGCGTCGCTTCCAGCGAATTTTTATCCGTAAGCACTCCGCACGCGCCGTTATAAGGTATTCCTATAAGATTGTGTTTTGCATACTCGGCAATCTCTTCACGCAGCTTTTTGTCCGCATATTCTTCCTTAACGCGCAAAATCATAAAATTCACACGGTCGGTAAAGTCAGAAGTCTTTCCGATTTTGCTCGGCTGAGAGTAAGAATTAGCTTGCAAAACGTTTCCGTATTTCGCATCTGTCACAAGTCCGGCGTGTCCTATACGGCAGCTTGAAAAATGAGTGGAGGAGGTAACAAAAATATCACTGTTTTCAAGATATACGGTTGATATGTGTTTGTGCCCCTCTATATAATCTGTGCAAAACCAGGGCGCAAAGGTTTCGTTTGCTATAACGTATTCACCGAAAAAGTCTTGCTGTATTTTAAGTATGCGCTGTTTTCCTTCTTTGCCTTTTGCCAATGCTCTGTCAATCCCAACCTTAGTCAGTCCTGTTTGTTTGTATAAAATTCCGTAATCTTCTTCCGTAAGCTCCGCCTTATTTAAAATGGGCATAATCTCGATTTGCTCATAATCCGGGCGCCAGCTTTGAATACCGTCTGAAACCCAATGCCCGATTTGTACTGCAAGGCATGAAAGAAGTATAGCGCCGAGTATAGCGCCGCATACAATCAAAGCTATTATTTTTTTGCTCAGTCTTTTTGCCTTGTCTTTCGCCATAATGTTATTCCGTCAGCCTTTTTAAAGCAAGCTTATAAATTTTAAAGCACTTTTCTATTTTTTCAAACGTGATGTATTCGTTCGCCTGGTGTATCGTATTCTCTTCGCCCGCCTCTTCAGGCCCGAAAGCCGCGCCGCATTTTAAAGCCCGCGCATAAGTTCCGCCGCCGATTGCAACCGGCTTAACGTTCTTTCCGGTAACCTCGTTATATACCGAACATAAGGTTTTGATAAGAAAACAATTCTTGTCGTTAAACAGCGGTGCTTGCTCCGATATTATCTCGTATTTAACGCCGCCCGCGTCGATTAATTCCAATACGTTTTCTTTTTTATAAGTGGCGGGGTAGCGTACGTCGCATATAACCGATATTTCGTTTCCGTTTTGGGAAATGACGTTTGGAGAAAAAGTGAGATATCCCGTTTCGTCGTGCAGCTCTTTCAATCCGAAGCAATTTCCGAACAGCGCGTTTTTCACGTTTTCCAAACCCAGATATTCTAAAACGCGTAAAATAGCGTTTTCGCCCTCGTCGGGGGTTGAACCGTGTGCGGATTTCCCGCGGGAAACTATTTTTCCGTTCTCGGCGGTCAAACCGTATTTTTCAAGCTTTGCGCTGTCAGCTTTGGCAACAACCTCGCAATAATCGCAAACCATATTCGCCCTTTCGCCGCCGCGCAAGCCGCTGAAATCGCCTGCGGAGGGGAAGTGCATGCGCAAATGTAAAATACCCTTTTCAGCGTAAATCACGGGGAAATCGGCGTCGGGGGAAATCCCCTCGTCGGGCATATGTGCGTGCGCTTTGTAATAATCTATGCATCCCCAGCCGCTTTCTTCGTTGCAGCCAACAATAAGCTTTATCTTTCTTTTCGGCTTAAAGCCTTCGTCTTTTAAAGCTTTCAAAGCAAAAAGCGAGCAAACCGCGGGGCCTTTATCGTCCATTGCGCCTCTGCCCCAAATGCGGCGGTTGGCGGTATCTATTTCCCCGCCGAAAGGCTCGTGCGTCCAGCCGTTGCCGGCGGGAACCACGTCAAGATGCGCTAATACGGCAAATTCTTCGCCTTCGCCGAAAACAACTTCGCCGGCGTATCCGTCGTAATTCGCCGTTTCAAATCCCATTCTGTCGGCAAGGTCTAAAAAATAGTCTAAAGCCTGTCTCGCACCCTTTCCGAACGGCGCTCCGTCTTCCGCGGGTGCTTGTGATGAATTAAATTTAATAATTTCGGATATATGCCTTATAATTTCTTCCGTCATTTTAAAGCCTTTTAAAAAAATCAGTAAAATCATTATACACTTTTTTTTATTTATGGTAAAATGAATTAAGACAAAATTACGGTGAAAAATAAGTAAAAGTATGGCAAACAACTTCAAAATAGATATAACTTCCCGCAAATTGATAGATTATATAAAACTGTTGCTCGTTTTGCTTCTGGTTGCCATAGAAATCGTAATCTGCGCCCAGACCTTCGGCAAAATTATAATAGTTTACAGCTTCTCTATAACTATTATCTGCTGCGTGCTTCTTATCGTGCTCGAAGCGGTCAACGCGTTCGTCATAAAAAATTTTGCGGCGAAAATGGTTTTCTACGGTCTGGATTCCGCGCTCCTGCTCGTTATCTGTATACTTACGGGTAATTCTTATCTTTCAATACTCTATTGTATCGTTTTAACGCAATGCTATCTCTCCGTGGAAAGGTTCAGGGATAAAACCATACTTTTCGGCATAAGCTGCGGGCTTTTCAGCGTGTCGTTCGTGGTCGGCTGGATTATCGGCAACCCCGAAGCAACGGTATATAACAGCCTTGTTGAAATACTTTCCGGCGTTTTGTTCGGACTTTTGGCAATAGTCTTGGATTACGTAATCGTCTTGTTTTTGCTTAAATTTTACCGCACCAACCTCGAACTCCGTGCGGCTTTGAAAGAGGCGGACGAAAGCCGCGCTCAGCTTGAAGAAGTATACGAACAGCTTACCCAGACCAAGGTGTTTGAAGAGCGCAACCGCATCGCAAGGGAAATCCACGATACCGCGGGGCATTCTATGACTACCGTTATAATGCAGACGGAAGCGGCAAAGCTTTTAATAGAAGATAACCCCGCAGAAGCGAAAAACAGAATAATCTCGGCAAACGTTCAGGCTCGCAACGCTCTCGAACAAATGAGGGAAAGCGTCCACCTGCTTGCAGGGCGCGGTAAAATTAAGCCGCTTAAAGACGAGTTGGAGGAGGTAATCGCGCAAACTATCGACGGTACTGATATTAAGGCGCGTTTCGATTTCGACGAAATCCAGCCCGATGAAGATATCCACCGCTTTATCGTCAACAGCGTAAAGGAGCTGCTTTCCAACGGTATCCGCCACGGTAAGGCAACCGCGTTTTATATAGAGCTGAAAAGCTCGGGGGACGGGTTCAGCCTGCTTGTTTCCGATAACGGCTGCGGCGTATGCGGCGGGGCGAAGGAAGGCTTTGGGCTAAGAGGTATACGGGAAAAGGTTGAAAAGCTTGGCGGCCGCTTTGAATTTTCAAGCGAGGAAGGAGAAGGCTTCGAAATAAAAATAATACTCTCAAACGGAGGAAAAAACCGTGATTAAGGTTTTATTGGTTGACGATCAGCAGATTTTGGCGGAAGGTATAAAATCCGTTTTGGAAACTTCGGGTGAATTATCCGTCATAGGTATTGCGTCCGACGGAGCGCGCGCAATAGAAAAATGCGCCGAAGCAAAGCCCGACGTCGTGCTTATGGATATACGTATGCCTAATATGAACGGCGTGGCGGCAACAAAGCGCATCAAAGAAATAGATGAAAATATCAAAATTATAATTTTAACAACGTTTGACGACAGCGACTATATTTTAAGTGCAATCAACAACGGCGCAAGCGGATATCTTTTAAAAGATATCGGCGCAACCGCTTTGATCGACGCGGTAAAAAACGCTTATGCAGGCGACACGATATTGCCTGCTAAAATAGCCAAAAAAATTACCGACGCCGCCGTTATGGTTTCCGCGGATAAAGAATACAAGCTGAAAAAAGCGTTCAACCTTTCGGAAAGAGAGGTGGAAATAGCTCTTATGCTTTACGACGGATTTACCAACAGACAAATAGCAACGGCATTAAAGCTTTCCGACGGAACGGCAAGGAATTATATAAGCTCGATATATTTGAAGCTCGGCGCCGACGGCAGAGCCGCCGCTGTTGAAAAGATTAAAAAAATAATTTAACCCCGCAATATGCCTTAAATAAAGCAAATCGCGCCGCGGCTTTTAGCCGCGGCGCGTGTTTTTTAATTGTTATAATAAACAAAAATTCGGTTGCAGTCTGAATTTTTTACTGCCTTTACAAATCGAAAGCGATTGCGGTTATATCGTCGTTTAAATCGCTGCAAAATCCGCGCAGATTATCTTCGAGCGATTTAATAAAATCGTCGGCAGTGCGCGCGGTGGAAAGCGTTCTGACAACCTTTTCAACGCCGAACATTTCGCCCCTGCCGTTTTTACATTCCGTCACGCCGTCCGTTAAAAGAACAAGTATATCCCCTTTTTTATAAGGCAGTGTATCGTCGAAATACGCGGGGTTTTCAAACCAGTTTGATACGGGCGGGGAATTAAGTATAACCCGCGTTATCCCGTTTCCCGATTTTAGCAAAAGCGGCACGTTGTGCCCCGCCATAGAATATGTTATATTTTCGCCGTCTATCTTAACGGCGGCAACCGTAACATAATTTCTTTCGTCAAGATTGAGCTCGCGGAATTTTGCGCTCAGGCTCTTTATAGCTTCGGCGGGGGAGGGCGCGTTTTTATTATAGGCCGCTTTTACAAACGCGGAAAGCATTCCCGCGGAAATCCCCTTGCCCGAAACGTCCGCAATCATTCCGCACGCGTCGCCTCCGCATGTGTAAACGTCGGGCAAATCGCCGCCGATATCGCGGCAGGGAATATACATATAGGAGTACTTTTTGCCGCCCGCCCATTTGCCTGCGGGCAGTAAACGCTGCTGTATATTTTTCGCCGTTTGCAGCTCGCGCGCAATTTCAAGCTCGAACGCGTCGTCCACGGCGCCCATGCACAGCCCGCCGCCGATAGGGGTAACGGTAATGGAATAAGCTACCTCGTGCACGCTGTTGCCGCTCTTAACCCGTTGGAATATTCTCCGCCCCGTTTCCTTGTTTGAAAGAAATGCGTCCTCGAACGCGTCCGAAAGCGCGCAGCCGCGGCAACCGTCTCCGCCGCAATCCTTTTCACATTGCGCGCACGCAGTAATTTTCCCGAGCTTGCCTCTCGGGCTTCCGTCGGGAAAAAGATTTTTGAAAGCGCGGTTGGAAAACACCGCTTTTAAGTTTTGGTCGGCGACTACGACAGCCGTTTTAAGGTTGTCCAGAACCCGCCTTAAATATTTTTCGGTCATTGCTAATCGGTCGGTAAATAAAATCTGAGCTTGCCTTCAACTATGTGTGCGTCTATAGGCACGTTTTTGTAAAGCTCGCCCTCTGCCTGAATATAATAATTTTCGCTTTCGTTATAAAATTTTGCGGCTTTTGTTTTTACTATCGTCACGTTCTTTATTTTGTTAACCTTGCCGCGCATAAGCTTTAAAAAAGCTCCTATCATTTTGGGCTTTGATATGTAATCCACCATAAAAAGGTCTAAATATCCGTCGTCAAGCTTTGCGTCGGGGAAAAGCTTAATTCCTCCCCCGAACTGCTTGCCGTTGCCCAGCGCCGCTATCAGCCCGAAATGCTTTTCCTCTTTCCCGCCGTATTCCACTGTGAAATTACAGCTCTTGAAATGAATTAAAGAGGATATCAAGGAACGCAGATATTTGCCTTTGCCCCTTTTATTCGCGGCGTATGTGCGTTGCAATACGTCTACGTCTATGCCCATACCCACGGAATTAATCGAACGCAATCCCGAAGCAAGCTCTATAAAATCGATGTTGCGCGGTTTTCCGTAAGCGATTATCTCCGCCGCTTTTTTATGGTTTTTGGGTATGCCGGCAGTCGCGGCGAAATCGTTTCCCGTGCCGAAGGGTATAAGCCCGAGGCTGCAATTTTCAAAGCTTTTAAAGCCGTTTATTATATCGTGCAAAGTTCCGTCGCCGCCCATAGTGATAATCGCGTTTTCGCCGCTTTGCAAAGTAATCCTTTCCGTAGCCGCTTTCGCGTCGCCTTTATCAAGGGTTTTAACAATTTCGTATTGTATGCCCGCTTTTTTAAAAACGTTTTCAACGTCTTTGAGCTTTTTGCTCCCTTTCCGCGTAAGGCGCGCTTCACTGACGATAATGTAATGCACTTTTATTCTCTCAATGTAAAATTTACCTTTATTATATATCAAATTAATTTAAATTGCAATAACTTAAAAAATATTATATAATAGTTTTAATGAAAAACGTTCTTTCGCAAAATTTAATATCCCTTGCGGAAATCTGTCCGTATCCTTTATACGTGGTAGGCGGAAGAGTGCGTGATTTCCTCGGCGGACTTAAAACCGAAAAGCCCGATTGCGATATATGCGCCCCCGCAGATACGGGCGATTTTATATCCCGCGCAAAATCTGCGGGTTTTAAAATAAACGCCGTATACAAACACACGGGTACGGTAAAAATAGAAAAGAACGGGGAGGAGTACGAGTTTTCCTCTTTCCGCTCCGACGAGTATATCCGCGGCGTTCATACCCCGTATAAAACGTTTTTTACAAACGATATTTCCCTTGACGCGCGCCGCCGCGATTTTAAGTGCAACGCCGTTTACTACGACATATATGCGGGTCAATTTAATGACCCGCTCGGCGGTATAGCCGATATAAAAGCAAAAAAACTGTCAACCGTGGCGGCAGCGGATAAGGTTTTCGGGGAAGACGGGCTGCGGCTTATGCGTCTTGCGCGTATCGCCGCTCAAACGGGATTTAAGCCCGATAAGGATTGTATGCAAGGCGCAAAAAACAACGCGCGTCTTATTTCGGACATAGCTCCCGAAAGGATATATTCAGAGCTTAACGGCATTCTCAACGCGGATTTGAAATACGGTATAAAAGGCGCGCAATACGAAGGTCTTAAAATTCTTAAAGAAAGCGGAGTGCTCGCCTTTATCCTGCCCGAGCTTGCGGTAGGCGATAAAATGCAGCAGCGCGCCGATTTTCACAATCACGACGTTTTGGAGCATACATTCCGCTCGGTAAAATATGCGGATAAATCAATCCGCCTTGCCGCTCTTTTGCACGACGCGGGCAAGCCGTATTGTATGATAAATTACGGAAAGTATCATAATCACGATACAGAGGGGGCAAGAATTGCCCTTGATATATGTGCCCGTTTACGTGTTCCCAAAAAGTTTGCGGAAAAGGTTTCCGCTCTCGTCGGGCTTCATATGTACGATTTGGACTGCAAAACCAAAGAAAGTAAAGTACGTCGCTTTATAGTTAAAAATTACGAATATTTCGAAGAGCTTATGCTTTTAAAGCAAGCCGATTATTCCGCTTGCAAAGACGATCTGTCACCCGCGCCTACGGTTGTGAAAATGCGCGCAATTCTCGGTGATATGAAAAAAGAGGGCGCGCCGCTCA
Source organism: uncultured Clostridia bacterium (assembly GCA_947175485.1). Taxonomy (GTDB): domain Bacteria; phylum Bacillota; class Clostridia; order Christensenellales; family Borkfalkiaceae; genus Coproplasma. The sequence goes on along the minus strand of CAMWMZ010000002.1, from coordinate 59,957 downwards.
CTTTAAAAGAGCTTGCGGTAAAAGGCGGAGATTTGATTAGCGCGGGGGTGGAAAAAGCGCGAATAGGTGAAACGCTTGAATTTTTGCTTTATGAATGTGCTTTGGCTCACGTCGCGAACGAACGCGAAGCGCTTTTAAATTGCGCCGTCAGGTTTGTAAACGGTTGCAAATAAATCTACGTGCTTATAAATTGCGCTTTAAAATTTGCAAACGGTTGCAAATAAAGTTTTAAAAATATATAATATTTCTGTCCGCAGAATTGTTGCGGAAAAGGGGTTTTTATGCAAAACAAACAGCCTGTGAGAAGGGGTTTTTCTTTCCTTTCATTCTTTTTGGGTATTTTAATAGGCGCAATCTTAATAATCGGAGCAATCGGCGGCGCAGTATATTTTGCATTAAGCGCAAACGTCGATACCGTGCTTTCCGTCATCGGTCTTGATAACGGCAAAAACGAAGAAGGCAAAAACCAATATATCAATACCGATAAAGAAAACGGCGGTGTGGAAACGCTTCTGGAGCTTATACAAAAAGTCGGCGCAATGGCTGCGGATACGTCCAATCTGAGTATGGGCGAATTTGAAAATCTTTTGCCCGCTACAAGCGGACTTATAGACGGGCTTCACGGCGCGCTTTCGGACTTTGTGGAAGTGGAGAGGGGGGAATTTGTTGCTGTAAAATTTTCTCAGCTCAGTGAATTTATGCAGGAAAAAATTCTTGAAGTCCAACCCGCGTCGCTCTTTGAAAAGCTCGGTATGGGCACTATGCTCGATAACAAAATTATGGAGCTGGTATTCTGCGGTAAAGAGGCGGATTACGTAATAAATTCTCAATCGGGCGAAAAATATCCTGCCTATTACGACGTTTACTTCGCCGATGAAGAACAGCAAAAGCTTTTGCGCGTAGACGATAACGCAGAACTTCCCGAACAATACGCAGCCAACCTTGTTGATAAACACGGCGAGTTGAGATTATATTATTATTTCGTTGAAGAAACTCCTTATATTACCGACGGCAGCTTCGCTTATACCGCTCCCGCGCGCTCCGCAAACGGAGAAGTATATGAGCTGTACAATGCGGAATATGCCAGACTTTCGGGCAATTATTACTATGAAGGCAACGAAAAAATCAATGTTAATCCCGTAACCTTGCGCACTCTTGCGGAGGGAGATTTCTCCGCTTTAAACGATGTATATTTAACGGAGCTTCTTGAAAGCGACGACGTTCTTGCCCAAAAGGTTCTCGGCAACGTTTCACTCGGCGATATTATGAGCGGCGAAGTCAACTTTGACGAAGTGCTGAACAATCTGCTTTTAACAGATATAATAGACATAACCGCAACCGATAAAATTATGACCCGCCTTTTCTACGGCATTGCCAACGTAACCGAAGCAAACGGCGAAACTTACGCATATACCGCAACGTATTTTGCCGACGGCAACGAAATCCCCTGTTTTATAGAGGTGAAAGAAAACGGCGCAATTTCCCGCGCGTATTACCTCAACGGTCAGAACGAGGTTGAAATTTCCTCACTGTCGGTCGGCGATTTGCAAAACGGTTTAGACGTCGGCAGTCTTAAAATAAGTGAAATAATGGACGTTAACGGCAACAAAATTTTAGAAATGCTCGCAGATTCCACAATAGATACGCTCGGTTCGGATATAGCAAGTCTTACCGTAAACGAAATGTACGCCGCCGATATTTACGGCACCGATACGAAAAAGCTTGCAACCTCTTCGGATTTCAATGATAAATATCTGTATTATTACAAAGACGAAAACGGCAAATACGCCCTCGTGAACGGTGACGGAAAGCTTTCCTCTTTGCCCTCCGATAAGCCGTATTATACTTACGGCGAAGCACAGGGAATGTGGAAAATCCTGCTTTACAATAACAAAAGCGAAGCGGCTTATACCGTAAACAATCTCACCGATATGATAGACAACGTTTCCGAAAACATGCCGTCGTCAACTCTTTACTTCTTACACGATAACGGTATTCTGGTTTTCAATAACCGCACTGATTTGGATACGAACGTTAATTACAACGGCAAAACAAAACTCGGCGAACTCGAGCTTACGGAAGCTCTTTCGTATCTCGTCGCTATTTTGAATACGGCTTCGGGCACAACTTAAAGCGTGAAATAAGTTGACAAGCGTCTTAAAATAATGTAATATAAAAAAGCGCGGTTTTCCGCGCGTATAACCTTGCATACCGCAGGTGGTATGCCGATTAAGTCCGGGAGGTGAAAAAATGAAAACTTACGAGATGATTTACGTGCTCGACGCGTCTCTTGCCGACGAGGCAAAGGCGGCGTTTGCAAGCAAGTTTGAGGAAATTATCGTTTCCAAGAACGGCAAAGTCGTTTCCGTCGATAAGTGGGGGGTTAAAAAGCTTGCTTACCCCATCAACTACAAAACCGACGGCGATTACACTGTAATCACTTTCGAAGCCGACGGCAGCGCGGTTAAGGAAATCGAAAGAATTTCCGACCTGTCAGTCGAAGTTTTGAGAAGAATTATAACTGTCAAAGCATAAGGATTAGATATGAACAAAGTATTTTTGATAGGGAATTTAACGCGCGACCCGGAACTTACCGAAACAAGCGGCGGTATCAAGATCTGCCGTTTTTCGATAGCGGTGAACAGAAATTATTCGGGCTCGGACGGAGAAAGGAAAACAGACTTTTTCAACGTAGTAGCATGGAGAGCGCTCGCCGAAACGGTGGCGCGCTATACCAAAAAGGGAATAAAAGTAGCGGTAAGCGGCTCAATCGAGCTTAGGAACTATGAAGACAGCCAGGGCGTAAAACGCACGGGGGTAGACATAGTTGCGCAAGACGTAGAGTTCTTAACGCCCAGAGGCAACGGCAGCGACGACTTCGACGCTCCCGCACCCGCCCCGCAAAGAGGCGGTCAAAAGCCCCAGCTTCAACCCTTCGACGACGATAGCGACATTCCCTTCTGATTTTTCAAGGAGATAGTATTATGGAAGAAAATAAAACCGCCCCCGTTAAAAAGGCGTATAAAAGAACAAACCGCAAAAAGGTATGCGTTTTCTGTACCGAAAAGGTAGAGGTTATCGATTATAAAGACGTTAACCGCTTAAAGAAATTCGTTACCGAAAGCGGAAAAATGCTGCCCCGCAGAATGAGCGGAACCTGCGCAAAGCACCAGAGAGAGCTTTCCAAAGCCATCAAGCGTGCGCGCGTTGCAGCGTTGCTTCCCTTTAAAGGCGACTAATTTTAAGTAAATTACTTTACAAAAATCAATTTAAATTATTAAAGACCTTATTTAGTAAATAAGGTCTTTTTTATACTTTATATTATAAATTTCAGCAATCCGTATTTTCAAAAAATTCGTCAAAAGAAATATCGAAAACCTTTACAAGAGCGATAATGTAGCTTGCTTTCGGTTCGTTTACAGAACGTTCCCAATAATCGATTGCTTTTTGGCTTACCCCGATAAGCTTGCTTAACTGCATTTGTGTCAGTCCGTGTTCCAGCCGCAATTCTTTTATTTTTTCCCCTATTTTAGACATAATGATATTTTAGAAGAATTCTTCTAAAAATAATTGACAAAGAAGAAAACTTCTTGTATAATTATGTCAATAATTTAAAGGAGAAAATAAAAATGAAAAAGCAAATTGCAAAAATTTCTACACTTTTGTGTATGCTGGCTTTGGTATTGGCGGTAATATTATCGTTGTGCGCTTGTGAAAGCGGCGTTACCTACACATATTCAAAGGCAAACGTAGAAATGGGTGCCGGCATTGGTGGAACCGGAAGTATGAGCGCAGTATACGATGCAATGTATAAAGATTCAACGATAACCGTCACCGATAGCAAAATAGTATGGAAAATCAGCGACATGGAGTCCGTGATGTCCGTATCCAAAGAGGGCGAAAAATATATGCTTTCAGGTGAATACGTAGAACAGATGAAAAAGACTTTGTCACAAGGATTTGCAAACGTATCGTCTTATGAGTTTTACGGGATAGAAACGGAAAATGGTTTTGATATTGTTATGTCAATGACGGCAACGGTAGGAATTCCGGGTGCAACTTCAAGCTCCTTCAACATTAATTATAGTTTCAGTTTCGTAAAATAACCCTTTGCGGATGCTTCGCGTTATATTAAAAAATATACCCCCGTGGATTTAATCCATGGGGGTAATAATTTTTTATGATAATAACAGCGTGGCGGAATGTGTTCGCAACTTAAAAGCATTAATTGCTCTATCGGTTAAAATAAAAAGAAGTCACAACTCGGTAACTCCTTTTTAAAACGTTATTCCTCTAATCCTAGTAAATAATCTGCGGATACATTAAAATATTTGCAGATTTTAACCGCCATCGTTGATCCTAAATCTATTATTTCAAGTTCAAGTCTGCTTATATTTATTTGCGTCGTGTTCAGCTGTTCCGCGAGCTGTTTCTGCGTTAATCCCTTTTCGGTTCGCAATTCTTTAATTCTTTTTCCGTACATATTTTAATTGTATTCTAAAATTGAAAAAACGATGTTATATATGCAATCTGTATTGTTTCAGTTCAGTTAAAAGGCTACAAAAGAATACTTAAAAAAAGTCACAATTCCGCAGCTCTTTTTTATTCAATAATCGGTAACCCCTAAAAGATATTCCGTGCTTACTTTAAATATGGCGGCAATCTGAACAAGCATTTCCAAACTCGGTTCGCTGTTTCCGTATTCGTATCTTGCATAAGATTGTTGCCTTATATTTAGTTTGTCCGCCATTTGTTTTTGTGTTAGTCCCGCGGCTTGTCTTAATTCTTTCAGCCTTATACAAAAAATTTCCATAATTCAATTAATATAAACAGTTTGATGTTAGATATAAGTTAAATATGTGATTGGTATTGTTTCTGTGCAGGCAAAAAAGAGTAGTTTAGAATTCTTATTTCTTTTTATTCGTCAGTTTTCCAATCCTAATAAATAATCTGCGGATACATTAAAATATTTGCAGATTTTAACCGCCATCGTTGATCCTAAATCTATTATTTCAAGTTCAAGTCTGCTTATATTTATTTGCGTCGTGTTCAGCTGTTCCGCGAGCTGTTTCTGCGTTAATCCCTTTTCGGTTCGCAATTCTTTAATTCTTTTTCCGTACATATTTTAATTGTATTCTAAAATTGAATAAAATACTTGACATATTCATATTTTGAATATTACAATATATTCATAAAATGAATGAAATGGAGGTTAAATTATGAAATCGATGCTGTTGCAGTTATATCTCGGCAACAAAGGCAATTGCGAACAAATTCCAAACACAAAAGACTTTTATAAGTTCATTGATAAATCTTGCGAAAGAATGGAAGAGTTGACAAACGCTTTGCCAAAAGAAAGTTTGGAAATATTCAATAATATTATGAATTTGGAAGCAATGATACAGGGCGAAACAAGCTTCGCAAACTTTAAAGAAGGCTTTAAAATAGGCTTGTTCCTCGGGTTGGAAATGTGTGAAAAGCAAGAGGCGGAAGATTAACCTTCCGCCCCGCTTAAATTTTGTTATAATTTCTCGCTCCGAAAATCGCCGTTCCAAGCCGTATCATATTCGAGCCTTGCTCTATGCAGATTTTCCAATCGCCGCTCATTCCCATAGAAAGATATTCGATATTCTTATCCGCCGCACGCAATTCGTCAAACTTTGCGCGCATACTTTCGGCAAGCCTTCTCAATCGTTCTTCGTCGTGTTCAATCGGCAGCATAGCCATAAGTCCCTTAACGTGCAAAGCGGGCAAATCCGCAATCCGTTTATAAACTTCCGTGCACGCTTCAAGCAAAAATCCGCCCTTTGTTTCCTCGTTGCCTATGTTTATCTGTATAAGAATATCAGAAGTTACCCCTGCGGCCGCGCCCTTTTTTGAAAGCTCTTCCGCCAGATTTATTCTGTCTACAGAGTGGTAAAGGTCAACCTTGCCCAAAAGATATTTTATCTTGTTCGTCTGTAACCGTCCGATAAAATGGCGCTTGGGATTTCCTTCGATTTGGCAGTATTTATCCCTCAGCTCCTGAACGTGATTGTCGCCTATATCCGTTATTCCCGCGGCAACAGCGCGGTTAATATCTTCCGCCGTTTGCAGCTTTACCGCCGCCACAAGGGTAACCTTTTCCCCGAAAGGGTTTTTCTCGGGTATTTCCTTCAATAAATTTTCAACGTTGGTTTCAATCATAATTCAATCCGCCTTTATAAAATTTTATTTGAAATTCGTGCCGATGTCAAACGTTTTAATATTTCGCCTGTTAAACGCTTAACTTTCACAAAATATATGTTATAATATACCCAAGGCGGTGGATTGTGAAAAATTTTAATTTGGCTGTAATGATAGTTGAAATTCTGTGCGGGCTTGTGTGCATAGGGTTCGGTATATATTACTGTTTCGGCGGAACGTGGGGGCAGATTGCTGTGTTTATGCTTGTCGGCGCAATATGCGTCGTTTCGGGGGTAAGAACCTTTATTCTTCTGCGTAAACAAAAAAAGCAGGAAGAGGAAGAAGATAACAAAAAATTATAATTGCCCCCAAAATATGGCTTAAATAACGTAAAAAGCGGCGCGCCTTTAGTCAACCGCTTGTTTTTTTATTTTAATTAATCGGTCAAATCCAAAGGCTCTGTTATGGGCTTAATTAAGTTTGTTATACCGCCGTTATAGCCGTTTGCGAAATATTCGACGTTGGGCGTACCGTCGCGAACGGTAACAAGAAAATACTTTGAATATCCGCGCTCGTAGGTCAAAGGGCGTTCGTTTTGTTCGATAACCATACGTTTGTTTCTTACGCTTATCTCGCTTGCGTCAATGATATGTGTAAAGGTTGCATTGGGCTCTCCGTTTAAGCTGTTAAACGTTATGCGCACCATTTCACCGTTTTTTGACGCTCTGCCGTCCTCTGTAAGCGTAGTGTTGACAAAAGCTATTATCTCTCCGCCGAGCAAGTATGCGTCGTCGGAAAAGCGGGGGAAACTGCCTTGAATATCGCCATATTCTTGCAGATATCCGCCGTCGGTTACTTTCCATACCTCTCCGAACATCGAGTAGAGATAGCCGTCTTTAAGGCTATATATAATTCCGTCGTTTACGCCGCCCCATCTACCTTCAAAGTCGTCTGCAATGCCCTCGAAATTAACTTCCGTATCGGGTTCAACGGGGCTAAGCTCAAAGTTTTTGCCGAAAACTTTGAGTTGATTATTGTCAAACGCATACATTCTGCCGTCGTTTCCGAGCATTACTCCGTTGGTTACGGAAAGCGTAATTGCATTTCCGTAACGCTTTAAAGGGGGAATATTGACTATGCCGGCGGATATTCTCGGAGCTTCGTACTGTATGCCCTCGTATCCGCACCCTTCAAGCAGATACTGTTGACCGTACTTGTCGCGGCGCACCGCTCGCACGTTATATCCGAGAGAGTAGCTTTTTACCGCGTCCGAATCGGGAGGGAGTATAAGCTCGTATCTTATCTTTTCAAGCTGTTCGTCGTATATAATGTTATACCACTGCGGAATAAGGTTGCCGTACATAGGCTGAACATATATAAAATCGTCTTTAAAAGGGTGAACTTGCATTGTATAGTTGGTTGCTCCGGACAGCTCGTTTACCTGCGGAATTATATCTTTAAGCGCAAAAACTTTGCCCGTTTGATTGTGAATTACCACGGTTTGCATGCGCTCGTGGTGACAATGAAAACCGTTTGGAGTGTGCATTTCCTGCGCAAAATTATACTGTTTCCAATATTGCCACTCGGCGTCGTCGACGTACATAACAAAGGTAAAGCCGTTGGATACATATACCATAGCCGCGTTGCCCAAAATATCTTGCCTTACCTGTCCCCGTCCGTTGGTTCGCTCGTAAACCACCTCGCTTATGTTGCCGTCGCTACCGATAGATATAAGCACGTTGGATTTAGTGGGGTCCCAATCATAATCCGACTCCCAATCATACTTCTCGTCGTCGCTCGAATCTTCAATCGATGTTCCGTTGTTCTCGGGGAGAGGAACAAGCGCGGTTTGTATATTTTTTTCTGAAGCGTACGGGGCGTTGACGTATGACACGTTGGAAATACGGGCGGTTTTAGACGAAGAGTCGGGCGCGTTCCATACGCCGAATGCCGCTACTCCGTCCATGTCGATGTAGGTGTCTTTGAGCTTCGACACCGCTTTAAGAAGTCCGCCGCTGTTTAAGCCGATTATTGTAGGAATTGAAATTGCGGTAGCGACAAATATAAAAATTGCAGTCAAAATAGCTATTCCGCGTTTACCTGCAAAAAAGTTGCGGCATACCTTTGCCGCGCTACTCGTGCCCGTCTGTACGGTGATTTCGCTGTTGTCCGCATCCTGCATACTCAGTATTTTTTCGGCACGTTCGCGTTTTGTGTTTTCGTCGGATTTCAACAAGTCGAACATATCTTTATACTTTGAACTCATATATTTATTCCTCCAAAATTGCTTTTAATTTTTCGCGCGCACGGCATATGCGCTTTGTTACGGCGCGCTCGTTGTCACCCAAAATTTCAGCAATCTCTCTTGCGGTATATCCCTCGTAGTAGTGCAGGTACAGGGCGTTGCGGTCGCGTTCGGGAAGATTGTCAAGCGATTGCAATACCTCGTTGAAAAAGTCGGGCAGTTTGGGATAATTATAGGTTTGCAGCGCTACGCGCCGCCTTTTGTTGGCGCGTAAAAAATCCTTACACTTGTTTATAGTTACGCGAATAAGCCAAGCTTTAAGCTTGCTGTCGTTTTTCGTTGCAGGCGGCGTTTTAAGCAGTTTTAAAAAGACTTCCTGCAAAACGTCCTCTGCATCCGAGCGATTTTTAGTGTATTGAAACGCTATGCAGAATACTGTGTCGGAAAACTTATTTACCGCGTTTATAATTAAATTTTTATCCGGAAAGTTTTTCATATTCTACTTATAAAACGTTTGTGTCGCCGCAAAAGAGACAATTTTTTAAAAATAAAATTTTGTAACGCAATTTCTTGCAAATTAAAAGTAATTTGCAGTGGGGAACAAACTAAAATAAGTTTTACAGCTTATATTAACTAAAATAATTTTAACACACTAAATCGTGTTTTTCAAATTAAAAATTAAAATATGTTGCCTGCCTATACGATTTTTAACAAAAAGAATTTCAGCATGATTTACAGCGAATACTCAGAAGATTACGGTGTGTTTTTTGAAAACTAAATGCCGATGTTAACCGATATGAAAACTCATTAGAGTTTGCTCCGAAAAAGAATAGACCTAAAAATACGTTTGATGTTTCAATGATACCGTGGGAAACTTTCAGTTCTTTTAATATCAACGCTTTTAATTGCGAAAAACACTTTTTGCCGAAATTTACGATGGGTAAATATTTTGAGCAAGACAGGAAAAGATTGTTGCCGTTGTCTATAAAAGTTCACCACGCAGTTTGCGGCGGCTATCACGTTTCAATGTTTATTGAGAGCCTACAAAATAAGATTTATAATTTTGTAGGTTAATATAAGATGAATTTCAATTAGCTTACTTTGTCGGCAAAATCATGTATAGAAAAACACTCTCGGAGATTTGTCCGAGAGTGTTTTTCTCATCGCTTGAAAGTGCAACTCTTAAAAATTTAGTTTTTTAATTCCCTATGAGAAGTGCGCCTTGAAAGGCGCGCCGCTTTTGTAATGTTTTATTTTTCTTCGGCTTTGATATAAGCGGAAAGCAACGCACTGTAAACAAGCGTTGGCAACATGTAAAACAAGTGGTTGTCCAAAAGGTTTAAAACAAGCATTGCGATTATCGTAACCGCAAGATATACCCGCTCAACGGTAGGATTTTTAAAGAACGAAATCACTGTCTGCACACGGTGGAAAATATAAGACGCAAGCCCGATAATCCCGCACGAGCCCAAAAGCTGGAATATTGTGTTGTGATACATGTCGGGTATAAGATTAATGCCTGCCGCGCCGTAATCTTCGGCAAGTTCAACAAAAAATCCCGTTCCGAACAAAGGCGCGCTTTTGAACGCAGTCCATGCCTGTTTCCAAAGGCTGATTCTTCCGCTGCCTGTTTCCAGACTTTTGAAAAGGTCGCTGAAAAGCACAACCGTTTCCTCGCTCCAGATAATCGCGCAAATAATAAGCGCAAGCGCAACCGCGCCCGCAATAATACCGTTTATCAGTTTGTTTTTGCCTTTCATAAGCAAAAACACAAGGCACGCGGGGAAAATAAGGAAAATACCCAAAATCGCCTGCCTGCTCATAGACATAACCGCAACCGCAGTAATCTCTATCGCAGCAAAAAAGAACAGATATCCGTATTTATATTTGCCCGCAAGGTAAAATGCAGAGGGCAAACAAATAAGCGCAAGCATGCCGAAGTAATTATAAGTTCCCCAACCGAAAAACAGGCGGTTTCTGTAAATAATTCCTTCCACAACGGCTTCGCGCATAATGTAAGTGGTTATAAGCTCAACTGTCAGTAAACAGGCTAACGCCATAAACCCGAATGCAATCGAGGTTACGGTGTTTCTGTTAATAACTACGTTATCTTTCAAAACGGCAAAAATCACAAGGAAGAAAAACGCCATCAAAACGCCGTATAAAAGATTCATCGCGTCGTATCCGGAAGAAAATATTCCGTTAAAAAGAAACGCAGCCGAAAACAAACACAGCCCCCAAAACGTCGGCGTTATTTTAAATTTGCCGCTCTTCACCGTAAAGTAAAGTCTTAAAAGCGCGGCGGCAACAAAAAGCGCAACCAAAGCCGCAATCTGCGTAAGAACTTCCGTTTTGAAATAAAAATCCGAACCGCCCGCAAGGGGGGAGGGCGAATTCTCCACGGAAATCATAACGTTCATAAGCAGAAACAGCGGCAGCATAGGCGATAAATCCTCCAAAAGCAAAAGCATCGCTATGCCAATAATGCTCACAAAATAAAAGGAAACCAAATCCCAGCCGAGGTAAAAATCCGCAAGAATTACCGCCGCCGTTATAAACGGAAAAAACCGCCAGCTCAGCAAGTCTTTGACCGTGCCAAGCAGCGGGCTTTCTTTAATTGTGGTCAGCCTATCTCTCATAACTTCCGTTCTGTTCCGCATTTACTTACATCATTATATATCAACCGCACGCAGTTGTCAAGCACGGGCGAAAACGCAGCCGCAAAAATCTGATATGACAAATTTTATAACTTGTCATATAAAAGTATTACATAAATTGGCTAAAAAATTGCTTTAAAATGTAAATTTTCAATAAAAAAAGTAAAAAATAGCGGTTTTCGACAAATTATTATCATATTTTTACGTTACAAACTTGACATTTTGTCATAAAAGCTATACACTAATCACATATAATCCGATTAAAGGGCAAAATTTTTGCTTGGTATATATTAATGGTAAAAAGAAAAACCAATCCCGAAGGGCTTGAACTCAAAGAAGTTAAGACCGCGGGCTTTAAGCAGAGTAAGCGCGTAAAGGGAGTGAACCGCCGCGCGGGTCTGCATGATAAAGTTAATAATCTCGAAGGGGAATCCCGCGTCAAGCGCCGTAAACCTCTCGCACTCAAACACGTGCGCCGTATGCGTAAAGCCGCATTGGCGCTTTCTGCCGTGTTCGTTGCGGGTATAGCGGCTGTCGGTGTGGGCTTTTTTACCAAATCGCCCGTAGCCGATTTGCCCGATACGGAATTTTCAACCGTTTGCTACGAAGCTCCCAAAGACGGAACTCTTCCCACCGAACACACTTTGGTGGAAAACGTCGGTTACCTCAATTACGTTTTGCAAAACCAGCCTTTCTGGTCGTCGGAAATGCACTCCGCAGTCAATACGGTTATGCCGCAGAACGTACACACCTACAAACAGTATTACAACGGGGTTTTAATTTCAGCCGATATCGCGCAGGGCGTTTCTTCGGAAGCCACCCAGTTTTGCGTAGCGGACGGCGTTGTTATGTGGAGGCCTTGCGCAAGCAAAAATTTCGACGGCATGAATACTCCCTGGTCAACCAAAAACGCGCAGGGGCTTACCGTTCCGCAGTTTAAAAAGAAGCGCGGCTTTCCTCCTTCGGAATTTTCGGTTTACGTTTTAAATGAAAAAACGATAGCCAACGCTTTTGATTATTCGGTCTCCGTCAATGCAGACGGCAACTTCACGATGTCGCTCACCCTCAACGTAAATACCGGGGTAGACGAAACGTCTGCCGATTACTATTATAAACAACAGATGCTCGTCACGGGCGGGCTTGATTCCCACCCCGTAATCGAACAGACTACCGTAGTTTACACGTTCGATAAAGACTGGCGCATTCTTGCATTTTCTATTTCCGACTCGTATTCGGCTAAAATGGGAATATCCGTTCACTGTACCTCGAATACGGACGTAACTTATTTTTATGAAGAAGAAAAGGCTAAGAACTCTTTTTACGACGATTATTTCAAGGGCGAATACGAAAAGCTCAAAGATACTTTAGGCAATTCCGACGTAACCGACGAAGAACCTCCCGCTCCGAATCCTTTGAATTATCTGGCGGCGGCTTTCGGCGACGTGCTCACACAGGGCGCTACGTTTAAAGTCGATTTGTCTTTGGATAAGCTTGATTTAAGCGGCGCCGTCCACGTAGGGTTGGATAACGGCTCGCTAACCGACGTCCGCGTAAAACTCGGTGATATCGGTATATACATAGACGGAAACGCGGACCTTTACGCAACCGACGGTAATGCAAAATACAAGCTCGCCATAGGCGGTTTGCTTTCTTCTTCCGGCGATGCTTCGGGCTCTGTCGCAGGGCTTGACGTAAACGCGATTATAGACCAGCTCACACAGGGCTCGTTCACAATCGACGGCTACACCGCGATATTCGATACAAAGCTTGAACTTTTCGGGCTTACGATTAATCTTACCTTTGAATTTAACACCGAAAACGGAATTTCGCTCGGCCATGTGGAGGCGGAAATCCATCTCGGCGAAAAGCTTATAAAAGCTAAACTTTGCTACGGCACAAAAGACGATATACCCTCTAAACCCAATGATATGTGGGGGTATACCGATATAATGCAAGAGGGCTTGACTCTCGGGCTCGGAGTAAAATTCGGCAATATTTCGCTTGAAGGCTTTGCAAAGCTTATAATGAACGGCGGCGCTTTCGGCGGCGTATATGCAACTCTCGGGGATTTCACAATTTATTTCGATTGCCCCGCTAATATGCTGTATTTAAGCGACGGAAACGTAAAATATAAGCTTGCGCTTTCCGCGTTCGGCAAGTCGGGCGCTTCCGCGTTTTCCGAAATAACGGGCTTAAATCCGGTTATCTCTCAGATTATAAACAGTTTTTCCGCGGCAGACGGCAAAGTTTCCGCCTCTGCAACCTTGGAGCTTTTTGAACAGACTATAACCGCGGCGCTTGGCGTAAAGCTTACAGGCGGAATAGCGGTAGACGCAAACGTTACCGCGTTCGGTCAGCAAATCACCGCAAACGTTTCGCTTTGCAACAAGTCGGTTGAGCTTCCCGATTTCAGCGGTTATTCCGACGTTTTGAAAGACGGTTTAACCCTCGGCGTCACGCTTAAACTCGACGGCGCGGAGCTTTGCGGAAAGGTAACCGTCGATTTTAACGGCGGCCTCAACGGAGTGCGCGCGGACTTCGGCGATATCAAATTATATTATGAAAACGCAACTCAAAATCTTTATTTGCAAGTCGGCACGGTAAAAGCGTTTGTATGTCTTGCAAATATAAAAAGCGGCTCGGCGGATATCGCGTCGCTTTTGGGCGGCGGAGTTGTTTCCGGTACCCTCGCAGACCTTATAAACAATCTCGCAACCGGTCTTAAAGATATTTCCTCGAGCACGGAAATAAACGTTGCGGGCAGCGTAATCGTTGCAAATCTCGATTTGAATTTAGACGGCGGATTAAGCGTAAAAGCAAATACCGTTCTTTTCGGTATCAACCTCGCCGCGGAAATTTCATTACAGCAAGAAAGCGTTCCCGCTCTCCCGCAAGAGGATAAAGAAGCTTTCATAAACGTGCTTGAAAACGGCTGGCAGATTATCGATTCGGTTATCGGCGAAAAGCTTTCCGTATCAGTGGAGGGTACGCTCGAATGCAACGAAGAAGCCTACGCGGAATACGGCTATAAAAAGTACGGCTTCAACGCCGTTCTAGAATACGATAAAGGCGGCGCCGAAAAAGATTTTCCTTTCAGCTTCGATACTGAAAACGGAATGAATTTCCATGTGGACAGCACGCTTTATCTGCACTTCAATCTTGCACTCAACGCGTTCCTTCCCCCCGAAGACAGCTTGTATCTCGATTTATATCTGCTTGACGCAAATCCCGAAACGGACGCAAACGGTCTTACTTTCGGTCAGTATTCTGCCGACGGCGGCCTCGATGTTTATCTTTCGGTTTCCAAATACAATCCGGCAACGGACAGCCGGCACAATCCTTTGAAAATTTACGCTCCCGCAGATGAAATTTTCAGTCTTGTTTCAATGGTTTGCGCAATGGCCAATATCGATGAAATCGAATTTAAAGACAACGCCGAACTCAACGCGGCTGTCGCGCAGATATCTAACGCCGTAAACGAACTTTTGATAAACAAATATATCCCTAATACAAAAGATCAGTTCTCTTCGCTCGGGGAAAGCCTAATTCCTCAGATACTCGGCAAAAATCTCAACGATTTCCTTGCCGAACTCATGGCGAATTTAGGCAATGTAAAGGAAGAAGCCGAAAATAAGAATTTATCATTGAACAGCGAATACATAAAGAGCATAACATACTCCGATAACTCTTTAAGCCTTGTTCTCAATTCCTCGGAAATTTACGGAACGGACGTCGAGGAAGAAGAAAATATAACGGTAGAGCTTAACAGAACTTATATAAACAACGTAGCTTATATTTCCGATATTCAGCTCAAAAACGTATATTCGGGGGATAACAACGTAAACAAGCTCGGTCTTTCCGCCGCATTCCGTTACGATGCAATCGAAAAACCGCAAAGCTTCACGGGCTACGTAAACGCCGACGGGCTGGATACCTTGCTTAAAGCCGTGGTAAATTCCGCCACGCACGAAACTCCCGATAAGGATACCGCATACGAACTCAACAGCGAATACGTTTTAACCGGCTCGCTTAACGTCAATCTCAGTGTTCTGGGGCTTGCAAAAGTAGATTTGCCTCTTAAAATAAATTCGCTCGCGGTGTATATCGACGAACTTACAAACGACGTTGCGGCGGACTTGCACCTTTCATACCCCGGCAAAGAAGCTACCATAATCGGCTTTATCCCTATGGCTGCGGTAAACGGCACCTCCGACGTGTATATGTCGATAAGGAACAATACCGTCTGCATAAAACGCATACAAACTACCGATTCCAAAAACAAACCCATAACGCCTGTAACGTTATACCGCGAAATGCCGCTTGAAGAATTTACCGCGGATATTATGAACCAGATCGGTTTTATCCTCAATCTTTCAAGCACTATCGCTGATAACCTCGGCAAAGTGGATACGTCAGGCAGCAACGGTAACGGCGTTTCGTTTGAAGGCAAAGATTTCGGCGCGGCTTTGAATTACGTTTTACACTCGTATACGGTAACGGAAAGGGATAACGGCGCAGACTGGAATATAAACATAAACGGCGGACTGTTGAAAGACCTCGCCGCAATGGAAACGGATAAAATTCCTCTTACGTTCGGCGCTTATAAAAATTCCGACGGAACGTATACCGTAAACGGTCTGAGCATCGCACAAACCTCGATAAAAATTCCTCTTATCGGCGGTTCGGGCGTAACTATAGTGTTGAGCGGCGATTTCACGTATTGCAACCCGCACGAAAAGTTCAATAAAGACGAAAACGGAAACTATTATAAAAACACGGCTATCAATCTTACGGCTTTGTCGGCTACGGTAAACAGTGCGTTTAATTACGACGGAACCTTCTCTCTGGCGGAAAGCGTTTATAGCAAAACGTTAACCGATAAATACGGCGCAAAGCTTTATCTTCCTCTCAACGTACTCTATACCGAAAACGGTCAGTTATACACTTTGGAAGGCTATTGCCTCGGCGCAAATTCGGGCTATTACAGCTTTGCCGAAACTTATACCGACGAAAACGGTATAAAGTACGGCGTTGTCGAAATAACCGATAACTCGCTTGAGCTTACCGCGGACTGGAAAAAGCTTTATTCCATAACTTATAAATTCGAAGACGGCTCGGAAGAAACAAGAAACTATTACGAAAACGAAAAGCTCACGCTTGCCAATATGCCCGCCGTTCCCGAAAAGCAGGGGTACGAGGGCGAATGGCTCGGCGCGGAAGGTACGTCCGTAACGCAGAACAAAACGTATTATCTTAGATACGGCGCCGTCAAATATATGGTTATGCTTTCGGGCGGACAGCCGATTAACGAAACGAGTGCAGAGGGCTACTACAGGTTTGAAAACTCGGGTAATTCCGTTTCGTTCTTCGCCGAATTCGGCACTGCGGTTAAGCTTCCCGAGCTCACTTCAAAGCTCTATAACGTTTACGGCGTTTACGATAACCCCGAATTTAACGGCGAGCCTTTAACCGAAATAATAATCGGCGGCGCACAAACTTATTACATAAAGTGGATAGGCAAAACGTTCAACGTCGCGTATGAAAGCGACTTGCCGTTCGATAATTCCGCTTTGGATACGGTTATGCGTTACGGCGATGAAAGCGATTATCTCGGAGAAGCTTCAAGCGAAGGCAAAGCGTTCCTCGGCTGGTTTATAAAAAACGGAGAAAATTACAAATATATATCCGACGCTAACGCGCTCAAAAATTTCCTTGCGGATTTTGAATTTACGGAAAACGTCACGGCGGTATTGTCAGCCGTATGGTACAACGTTGAAGTAACCGGCGAAATAACCTATAATTCCTACAAGTATAAAAATCTTTTCAGTAAGGAATGGGTGATTAACGGCTACGTAAATTCGCCGTTCAGCGGTAAAAGTCTGGAAATCGCCAACGCATGCAGCGATTTATCGGTAAACGTTCAGCTGCAATACGGTATTTCCAAAAACGGAGAGGCGATGAGCAACAATCTCAACAATAACAAATGGGAAAACGCTTACGCCGACGGCAGCTTTGAAAAAACGGTAAGCTCCACCCACGGAGACGATAAAGGAAGCTATTCGGGCGGAAACGTTAAAATCAACATTTCGCTCAACGGCGGCAAAAACGTAACGCTCAGCGGCAGTCTGTGGAAGCAATACGTTAAAATTTAAACAATAAAACCGTATGCAAACCGCATACGGTTTTTTATATGTAAAAATTACTTGTAATTTAACCGATTATTTGTTATAATAATATTCGCTTATGGAAGAATTAACCCGAACGGAAGAAAATCCTACCGAACAGAAAACAAAAGAAAACGGCGCAAAAAAATTCTTTTTGCGCGCTCTCGATATATTCGCGGGTGTTGTGTTGCTTGTGGTTTTAAGCTGGCTTATCCTTATTTTGATGCTTGTTAAATATTTGGAAGATTTCCACAATCCTTTATATATAAGCACGCGCAACGGCGCTAAAGGCAAAGAATTTAAGCTAATCAAGCTTCGCACTATGTGTATCCACGCGGACGAACTCGAGGTTCAGTTAAACGCCGCGGGGCTGAACGAGGCAGAGCCTCCCAAATTCGTTTTGAAAAACGACCCCCGCATAACCGCTGTCGGCAACGTTTACAGGAAATACCGTCTTGATAAGCTGCCCGCGCTCATTAACGTAATAGCGGGTGATATCACGATATTCGATATCTTCACAAAAAACAATTATAAAAAGCCTTTAATCTGAAAACACATATAAAAACCCGCCGCTTGCAAATTCAGCAAGCGGCGGGTTTTTCATTTTTTAATCCTTAAACAAATTTTTAATCATAGAATTAACGTAAAGTATGGGCACTATTGCCACCTTGTCCGCATACTTTGCAACGGATTTCATGTTTTTAGCAGGCACAAGCACTTTTTTAAAGCCCATCTTAACACACTCCGCAACTCTCTTTTCGCAGTAGGACACGGCGCGCACCTCGCCGGTCAACCCTACTTCGCCGAAAACGGCGGTGTACTTGTCTACGGGCTTCGAGTAGTATGCTGAAGCAAGCGCCGCGCAAACTGCCAAATCGCAGCTCGGCTCGCCGAGCTTTATTCCGCCCATAGCGTTCAGATAAATATCGTATCCGCCCAAAGAAAGCCCGCAGCGTTTTTCAAGCACGGCAATCAAAAGCACAAGCTTGTTATAATCTATTCCGAGCGGCATTCTGCGCGGCAGTCCGAAAGAGGTTTTCGCCACAAGCGTCTGTATTTCCACGTTCATGCACCTTGCTCCCGTTTGGGCGGGAGTAACGCAAGAGCCCGCTTCCTCGCCGCGGCTCTCGGAAAGGAACACTCCCGAATAATCCGTTACGGCTATAATTCCCGTGTCCGTCATTTCAAAAACGCCAACCTCCGCAACGTTGCCGAAGCGGTTTTTAACCGCACGCAGTATGCGGAAGTTTTCCTGGTTTTCGCCCTCGAAATAAAGCACCGTATCCATAATGTGCTCCAAAACCTTCGGTCCCGCAAGTGCGCCCTCTTTGGTTACGTGCCCTATAATGAAAAAGGTAATCCCTCGGCTTTTGGCTATGCGCATTATTTTCGAAGCGCACTCCCGAACCTGCCCAACCGACCCTGAGGAGGAGGAAAGGTCGTCCGTGTAAACTGCCTGAATACTGTCTATAACGCAGAATTCCACTCCGTCAAGCTCGCTTTCGAGTCCGTCTATGCATGTCTCGTTGATAATCAGCATGTTTTCCGATTTCAGATTAAGTCTTTCCGCGCGCATTTTAACCTGCGAACAGCTCTCTTCCGCAGAAAAGTATAAAACCTTTTTCGTCTGTGAAAGATAAGCCGCAATCTGCGTTAAAAGCGTGGATTTCCCTATTCCGGGGTCGCCGCCCAAAAGCACCAAAGACCCCGCAACGATTCCGCCGCCCAAAACGTTATCGAATTCCGAAACGCCGGAAGAGGTGCGGTTAAACTTTTCATATGTAATTTGTGAAAGCGGCTTCGCTTTGCCGCCCGTGTGAATTTTTGCCGTTTTCTGCGTTTGTGCGGGTGCGGATATCTCTTCAACCATAGTGTTGAATTTTCCGCATGACGGGCAGCGGCCGAGCCATCTTGGGCTCGAAGCCCCGCAATCCGAACAAACGTATTCGGTAGTAACCTTTGCCATATAATAATCCTTGTTTTATTTGAAATTCGAAAACGGAAGAAGAGGTTTCGCTTTTAACCCATGGAGATGTTCTTCCGTATTTTGCGGTTTTGCAATATCGCGCGTTTTCAGTTTAAAGTTTTTTAACCGTAACGGCGGCGTATGCGCAAATTCCAAGCCCCTCGCCAACAAAGCCCAGCTTTTCGCTTGTGCCGGCAGATACGGCGACTTTCTCTTTTGAAAGGTTGCAAATTCCGCTCAATACTTCAACCATTTTGCCGATATAAGGGGATAGGCGGGGTTTTTCCGCCTGAACGGTAATTGAAATGTTTGCTGGCGCATATGATTTTTCCCGCAATAATAAAATTACTCTTTTCAAAAGCTCTTTACTGTCCGCTCCCGCATATGCGGCGTCGTCCACAGGAAAGTAATGCCCGATATCTCTTAGCCCCGCAGAGGAAAGCAAAGCGTCCATAAGCGCGTGAATTATAACGTCGCCGTCGCTGTGCGCCGCAAGCCCTTGCCCGCAAGGTATTTCTATCCCGCCCAATACAACTTTGTCACCTTCGCAAAAAGAGTGAACGTCAACCCCGAACCCGACGTTTTCTCCGTCGGAAACGCTGAAAGCGGGGATATCGCGTAAAAAATCGCTTTTAAAAGTCAATTTAACGTTTTCTTCGTCGCCGTCAATAATTCTGGCGGGCGATATGAATTCGCAATAAACGGCGCTGTCGTCGGTGTACGTTTTGTCGCCGGCAAGTGCGTAAGCCCGCTTTATATCGGCGGTGTAAAACCCTTGCGGAGTTTGCAAACGGTAAGTGCATTCTCTGTCAAGTCTATCCGTAATCTGCCCGAACGCAGCCGAAACAACCGTGTCGGTGAGCTTTAACGCGCAAATTCCGCTGTCGTATTTCTTTACCGCGTCTATGCAGCTTAAAATCAGCTCTTTTTTTACAAAAGGGCGCGCGCCGTCGTGTATTAAAACTATGTCGCCGGTAACGGAGTTCAGCGCGTTTTTCACGCTTTGGGTACGCGTTTTTCCGCCTTCAACCGTTTTAAAGCCGAAAGGTTTGCAAAGGGACGAAATTTCTTCGAAATCACAAGCCGACGAGGTAACGATAACATCGTCTATTTCGGGAATATCGAATTTTTTAAGCGTGTGCCAAAGCGCGGGCGCGCCGGCAACGGGCGTAAGAAGCTTGTTTTTGGAAAATCCCGCTCTTTCGCCTTTCCCCGCCGCACAAATTATTGCGCTTACCTTTAAATTTTTCATTATATTATTTCGTAAAGCGATTGCGCCTCGTCCTTTTTCACCGTTTCTTTAATTTGCAGTATGCGGAATTTTAACGAACCGCCCGTAAACTGTAATTCCACCTCGTCGCCCTCTTTTATGCGGTGCGCGGGTTTAACGTCTTTTCCGTTTACGATTACCTTGCCTTTTTCGCACGCCTGTTGCGCCAGAGTGCGGCGCTTCAAAATCCTTGAAACCTTTAAAAATTTGTCTATTCTCATGTTTTTAAAATTATTCGAAAAATGTTTTTTACCGGTCGAACTTTTGCTTGACACGATTGATTTTAAGATATATAATTATACACTGTACTAAAATGCAGTTTTTGCACAAATTTGTAAATTTCGGCGTGTTTTTTCGCCAAAATACGGTGATTTTTTGGTGAAATCAGCGTG
The DNA here is from genome assembly GCA_947175485.1 of uncultured Clostridia bacterium. Taxonomy (GTDB): domain Bacteria; phylum Bacillota; class Clostridia; order Christensenellales; family Borkfalkiaceae; genus Coproplasma. The sequence goes on along the minus strand of CAMWMZ010000002.1, from coordinate 39,098 downwards.
ATTACTATATGATTATACACCCAATCGGCGGTGTTGTAAAGGGCGGACGGCATTTAAAAATAAATTTTTTTGGAACATTCGATTTTTTGCGGTGAAAAGATATAAACGCATAATCGCCTAAAATGTGAAAATATATACGGCTCAAAAGCCACAAAGGAGTTCAATTTTAATGAATTTACCGATTCACAAGTATGGCAAAACCGAAAGGAGAAAATTCGGCAAGATAAACGAAGTTATCGATATCCCCGACCTTGTAGAAATACAGAAGTCGAGCTATAACGCGTTTATGAAAGAGGGCATTACAGAAGTTTTTGAAGACTTTATGCCCATAACCGACTATTCCGACCATTACGAGCTTTATTTCCTCGAACACTGGTTCGACCCCAAGCCCAAGTACAGCGAACAGGAGTGCCGCAACCGCGACGCGACTTACGCTTTGCCGATGCACGTAAAAATCAGGCTTGTAAACAAGGTCAAGGACGAAGTTATCGATCAGCCCGTGTTTATGGGCGAGTTCCCCCTTATGACGGACAGCGGTTCGTTCATTATAAACGGTGCGGAGCGTGTTATCGTTTCCCAGCTTGTCCGTTCGCCCGGTTCATACAACGCTTCGACGCGTGACAAGACCGGTAAAGAAATTTTCGGTACGACCGTTATCCCCAACCGCGGCGCATGGCTCGAATTCGAGCAGGATGCACAAGGCGTTTTATGGGTTCACGTAGACCGTAAGCGTAAAATCTGCGCTACGGTGCTTTTGCGCGCCCTCGGTTTCGGTTCGGACAGAGCACTTCTCGTTTTGTTCTCAAACGATACCATGGTGGAAAACACAATCGCCAAGGATACCACGAAATCGGAAAGCGACGGGCTTATCGAGCTTTACAGAAGACTGCGCCCCGGCGAAGTTCCCACAGAAGCTTCGGTAAGGCAGCATCTCAATAATCTGTTCTTCGACCCCCGCCGTTATGACGTGGTAAAAGTAGGCAGATATAAATTCAATAAAAAGCTTTGCCTTGCATACAGGCTTCCCGGCTGCAAGCTTGCGGAAGATATCGTCAACCCCGAAACAGGCGAAGTTATGGCGCACAGCGGCGAAACCGTTTCCGAAGATTTGGCTTACGAAATGCAGAACTGCGGTATAAACGAGGTTAACGTTCTCGTTTCCGACCCCGTTCAGGGCGAAATCAAGCACAAAATCATTGCGAACAATACCTGTCATTTTTCCGCCGTGTCGGACAAGCCCCATAAGCTTTTCGGGCTTCTTCCCACAATTTATCTTCCCAACTATAAGTTCATGTTAAAGCTTGCGGAAGAATGCGAAAACGAAAAGCCCGAAGTTATAGCGGAAAAATATTGCGACGAAATCAACGCTATATATTACACCGCCGAAACTCCCGAAGCTGACGACGAAAAGCCCGAAGACAAGAAGAACAGAGAAAAGCGCAAAGAATCGCGCATTAAATTCGTTAGCGCTTGCAAGAGGTTCAACGAGCTTCTCAATTCCGATAAAACTCCCGACGACGAAGATAAAAAGACTATAAGACCCGTTATTGAAAAGCTCAATCATAAGCACATAACGGTAGACGATATCGTTGCGGCAATTTCTTCAAACCTCGATTTGAGATTCGGCATCGGCACGATAGACAATATCGACCACCTCGGCAACCGCCGTGTACGTTCGGTAGGGGAGCTTCTGCAAAACCAGCTCCGCATAGGCATTGCAAGACTTGAAAAACTCATAAAAGAGCGTATGGCAACGCAGGACGCGATGGAAGTAACTCCGTCCGGCTTGGTTAACGTGCGCCCCGTTACAGCGGTAATCCGCGAGTTCTTCGGTTCTTCGCAGCTTTCTCAGTTTATGGACCAGACCAACCCCGCGGCTGAGCTTACTCACAAGCGTAAGCTTTCCGCACTCGGCCCCGGCGGTCTTAACCGCGACAGGGCTACCTTTGAAGTGCGCGACGTTCACCACTCGCACTACGGCAGGCTTTGCCCTATAGAAACCCCCGAAGGTCAGAATATCGGTCTTATTTCTTCGCTTGCCACTTTCTCCAAAGTCAACGAATACGGCTTTATAATGAGCCCTTACAGAAAGGTAGAGCATACTTTCGACGCGGAAGGCAAGGTTACGGATACGGTTGTAACCGACAGAGTGGATTACCTCACTGCGGACGAAGAAGACAGATTTATAGTTGCCCAGGCAAACGAACCGTTGGATGAAAACAGCCGCTTTGTAAACCAGCATATCGGTTGCCGCCACCGTGATTTAATCACGCAGTACGGTCCCGAGAAAATGGATTATATGGACGTTTCGCCCAAACAGCTTGTTTCGGTTGCCACGGCGCTTATTCCTTTCCTTGAAAACGACGATACGAACCGTGCGCTAATGGGCTCTAACATGCAGCGTCAGGCTGTTCCTCTTATGAAGACGGAAAGCGCGATAGTCGCAACTGGTATCGAGCACGCGATTGCCCGCGACAGCGGCGTAATGATACGCGCAAAGAACGCAGGTATCGCCGTCGGAGTATCTTCGGATTGCATTAAAATAGAAGAAGAAAACGGACTTGTTACCGAATACGCTTTAAAGAAATTCCAACGCTCCAACCAGGGCACGTGCCTTAATCAGCGCCCCATTATATCCACGGGGGACAGAGTTGCGGCGGGTGAAATTATTGCGGACGGCCCCGCAACCAACAACGGCGAGCTTGCACTCGGTAAAAATATATTAATAGGCTATATGGAATGGGAAGGCTACAATTACGAGGACGCTATTCTTATTTCCGAAAAGCTCGTTCAGGACGACGTGTTTACGTCTATCCACATCGAAGAACACGAAACCGAAGCGCGCGACACTAAGCTCGGCGCGGAGGAAATCACGCGCGATATACCCAACGTTTCAGAGGACGCGTTGAAAGATTTGGACGCAGACGGTATTATCCGCGTCGGCGCGGAAGTTCAGCCCGGCGATATCCTTGTAGGTAAGGTTACTCCCAAGGGCGAAACGGAGCTTACTCCCGAAGAAAGACTTTTACGCGCAATATTCGGCGAAAAGTCAAGGGAAGTAAGAGATACTTCGTTAAAAGTGCCCCACGGCGAGGGCGGTATAGTCGTAGACGTCAAGATTTTCACCCGTGAAAACAAAGACGAGCTTTCGCCCGGCGTTTCAAAACTCGTCCGCGTATATATAGCGCAGAAGCGTAAAATTCAAATCGGCGACAAGATGGCGGGACGTCACGGAAACAAAGGCGTTATTTCCCGCGTACTGCCTCAGGCGGATATGCCTTTCCTTGCGGACGGTACTCCCTTGCAAATCGTATTGAACCCGCTCGGCGTTCCTTCGCGTATGAATATCGGTCAGGTACTCGAAGTGCATCTCGGTCTTGTCTGCAAACAGCTCGGCTGGAAGATTGCAACCCCCGTATTCGACGGCGCAACCGAGCAGGATATTAAAAAGCTGTTCCAGGAAAACAATCTTTTGAATCCCGAAGGCAAGGTAGACGGTAAAATTCAGGTTTACGACGGAAGAACCGGCGAACCTTTTGAAAACCGCGTAACGGTCGGCGTTCAGTATATGATTAAGCTTAACCACCTTGTAGACGATAAGATTCACGCACGTTCAATAGGTCCTTACAGTCTTGTTACGCAGCAGCCCCTCGGCGGTAAAGCGCAGTTCGGCGGACAGCGTTTCGGCGAAATGGAAGTCTGGGCGCTCGAAGCTTACGGCGCGGCGCATATTTTGCAGGAAATCTTAACCGTTAAATCGGACGATATCGTGGGCCGTGTAAAAACCTACGAAAGCATCGTAAAGGGCAACAACATTTCCGAGCCGGGCATTCCCGAAGCGTTTAAGGTGCTCTTAAAAGAATTGCAGTCGCTTGCGCTCGACGTAAAAGTGCTCACGGAAAGCGGCGAAGAACTCGTTATCCGCGAGCTTGACGACGACGATGAAACCATTCCCACCGCCCGCCAGCGCGAGGCGCAGGAACAGGAAAGCAAAATCCCCGAAGTCGAATTCGATATCACAAAGCACCGCGACGAAGACGAGGACGACGACCTCGACGAACCTATTTCTATATTCGACAACGACGAGGACGAGGACTTTGCGGGTAAAGAGCTGTTCGGCGACGACGACATGGACGACTTCGGCGACGACGACGAACTTGACGACAAATACACTCTCTTTGACGAAGACGAGGACGGCGACGATTTAGGCGACCTTCTCGGCGGCGACGAGGATAAGGAATAAGGGAGGTAAAGTATAATGTTTGAATTAAACGATTTCAATTCAATAAAAATCAGCGTAGCTTCCCCCGAAAAAATCAGGGAACTTTCCAAGGGCGAGGTAACCAAGCCCGAAACTATAAATTACAGAACCCAAAAGCCGGAAAAAGACGGACTTTTCTGCGAGCGTATTTTCGGACCGATGAAAGACTGGGAATGCCATTGCGGAAAATACAAACGTATCCGTTATAAGGGCATAACCTGCGAAAAATGCGGCGTTGAAGTAACCCGTGCAAAGGTAAGACGTGAAAGAATGGGTCATATAGAGCTTGCCGCTCCCGTATCCCATATCTGGTATTTCCGCGGCGTTCCTTCGCGTATAGGTCTTATACTCGATATGTCCCCCAAGGCTTTGGAGCAGATTATTTACTTTGCGGCTTACGTCGTAATCGACCCGGGCAGCGTACCCGTTCTCGAATACAAGCAGGTGATAAACGATAAAGAACTGCGTGAAATCGAAGAAAATTACGGCGACAGCGAAGCTACAGGTCTTAAAGTCGGAATGGGCGCGGAAGCTATCCGCGAGCTTTTGATGGCTGTAGACCTCGATAAAGAATGTGAAGAAACAAAGAACATAATTGATAACTCGGGCGCAAGCCAGAAGCGCGTTAAAGCGGTTAAGAGAATAGAAGTTCTTGAAGCGTTCAGAAAGAGCGGCAACCGCCCCGAATGGATGGTATTGACCGTTCTTCCCGTGCTTCCTCCCGATATAAGACCTATGGTTCAGCTCGACGGCGGCAGATTTGCTTCCTCCGATTTGAACGACTTATACAGAAGAGTTATCAACCGCAACAACCGTTTGAAGAGAATGATGGAGCTCGGCGCTCCCGATATGATAGTCAAGAACGAAAAACGTATGTTGCAGGAAGCCGTTGACGCGCTTATCGATAACGGCAGACGCGGCAAGCCGCTTGCAGGGCCTTCGAACAGAGAGCTTAAATCTCTTTCGGGCATGCTCCGCGGTAAGCAAGGACGTTTCCGCCAAAACCTGCTCGGTAAACGTGTAGACTATTCCGGCCGTTCGGTTATCGTTGTAGGCCCCGAACTCAAGCTTTATCAGTGCGGACTTCCCAAGGAAATGGCAATCGAGCTTTTCAAGCCGTTTGTTATGAAAAAGCTTGTTGAAAGCGGACAATGCCACAATATAAAGAGCGCAAAACGCACTGTTGAAAAGGCTAAACCCTTTGTTTGGGACGTTTTGGAAGAGGTTATAAAAGAGCACCCCGTTCTTTTGAACCGCGCTCCCACATTGCACAGGCTTTCCATTCAGGCTTTCGAGCCGGTGTTAATCGAAGGAAGAGCCATTAAAATCCACCCGCTTGTTTGTACCGCATTCAACGCGGACTTCGACGGCGACCAGATGGCGGTTCACGTTCCTCTTTCGGTTGAAGCTCAGGCGGAAGCAAGATATCTGATGCTTTCTTCTAACAATATATTAAAGCTTTCCGACGGCAAGCCTGTTATGCAGCCTTCGCAGGATATGGTTATGGGCGCTTATTACCTCACGATTTTAAGGCGCGAGGAAAACAAGTTCTACCGTTGGAGCGGAGACAGATATTACGAATGCGCGGAAACGGAAGAGGGCGCGGAAAAATACGTTCCCAACGCTTACATTTCCGAAGACGAGGCAATGATTGCCTATCAGCTTAAGCTCGTTCATATGCAGGACGAAATATACGTGCGCAGAACGGTTGAAATCGAGGACGAAAACTCGCCTTTCAACGGTCAAAGCGTTACGGGTATTGTTAAAACGAGCGTCGGCAGAATTATATTCAACAACGAAATGCCTCAGGATTTGGGCTTTGTAGAGCGCAAAACTCCCGAAGATTATCTCAAATATGAAATTTCTTACGAATTTTTAGGCGGAGCCGTTGCGGTAGGCAAAAAGCAGCTCGGTAAAATCGTAGAGCGCTGCTTCAAGACGGGCGGAGCGCCCAGAGCGGCAGACGTTCTTGATAAAATCAAAACGCTTGGATATAAGTATTCAACCGTCGGCGCTATTACCACTTCCGTATTCGATATGCACATTCCCGACGCAAAGAAAGCAATCGTTGCGGAAACGGAAGAAAACGTTATAAAAATCGAAAAGAAATACCAGCGCGGACTTCTGCGCGAGGAAGAGCGTTACAACGCGGTTATCAACGCGTGGGACGACGCAACGGACAGAGTTACCGACGCGCTTAAAAAATCGCTTGATAAGTTCAATCCTATCTGGATGATGGCTAATTCGGGCGCCCGCGGTTCGATTGACCAGATGAAACAGCTTTCCGGTATGCGCGGACTAATGGTTAACCCTCAGGGTAAAAAGATAGAAGTTCCCGTTAAATCATGCTTCCGTCAGGGGCTTTCGGTTTTGGAATACTTCATTTCTTCGCACGGCGGACGTAAAGGACTTGCCGACACCGCGTTAAAAACGGCGGACTCCGGTTATCTTACCCGCCGCCTTGTAGACGTATCGCAAGACGTAATCGTGCGCGAGGACGACTGTATGGCGGGAAGCAAAAAGCCCCGCGGTATGGCTGTAAGGGCAATTATCGGACCTAACGGCGAAATTATAGAAGGACTTGAAGACAGAATTCAGGGCAGATTCGTAGCGGAAGACGTAAAGGATAAAAACGGCAACGTTATCGTTGAACAGAACGGCTTCGTAACGGACGTGCTTGCAAAAGAAATCGTTGCGGCCGGCGTTGAAGAAGTTGCAATCCGTTCGGTATTCACTTGTAATTCGCGTTACGGCGTTTGCGCAAAATGCTATGGTAAGAATATGGCTACAAACCTCCCCGTTCAGGCGGGCGAAGCTGTCGGAGTTATCGCGGCACAGTCAATCGGCGAGCCCGGTACACAGCTTACCATGCGTACGTTCCATACCGGCGGTATTGCGGCTACGGGTGATATCACCCAAGGTTTGCCCCGTGTAGAAGAGCTTTTCGAAGCGCGCAAACCCAAAGGCTGCGCAACTCTTTGCGAAGTTTCGGGCGTTGTAACCATCGACGATAAAGACAACTTAAAACACGTAATCGTGCGCGACCCCGTAACCAAAGAAATTAAAAAGGAATATTCCTTGCCTTTCAATGCAGAACTGCACGTAAAGAGCGGCGATACCGTTCAACCCGGAACGGTTCTCAACGCAGGTTCGGTTTATCCCCAGGATATTTTGAGGGTTTCGGGCGTTAAAGGCGTTCAGGACTATATCCTTGAACAGGTTCAGTCGGTTTACCGTTCGCAAGGCGTTGACATCAACGATAAACACGTTGAAATTATCGTCCGCCAGATGCTCAGAAAGGTAAGAATCGAAAGCGCCGGTTCAACCAACCTTCTCCCCGGCGAAACGGTAGATATGTTTACCGTTGAAGAGGAGAACATGAAGGCGATAGAAAACGGCGGCACTCCCGCGCTTCAGAAGCGTGTATTGCTTGGAATTACCAAGGCTGCGCTTTCGACCGACAGCTTCCTTTCGGCGGCTTCGTTCCAGGAAACGGCAAGGGTGCTCACCGACGCGGCTATCAAGAACAAGGTTGACCCGCTTATCGGTCTTAAAGAAAACGTTATTATCGGTAAGCTCATTCCCGCGGGCACAGGCGTAAAGGAATACAAAAATATGTCGCCTGTAATCAACCCCAACTATAACAGCATAGTCGATAACGGCGAAAACAATTAATTAAATTAAAAGCCCCGACGGACATTTGTCCGTCGGGGCATATTTTTTAAGGTTCATATTATTCGTTTAACATATGCGGCTTTTTTTCATTGCGCGCGTCCGCATATGCGGTAAACGCAAAGCTTGCAATAAGCCCGAAAATACATAAAAGTGCGCCCGCCGCCATATGCAAGGAGCTGAAAGCGGGAACACCCTCTGCCGCCCAGTCAAACGAGAGGAAGATAGCGGGGATCGAGCCTACTACAAATCCTATAATCGCCCAGCTTGTGCCGCGGGGGAACTTGTGCAAAAGGAATTTCATCAGCTTTGCAATGCTGAAAAATCCTACAATAAGCCCGATTCCAAACAACGCAAGCACTAAAATAGAGTGCCCGAAATCAACCTTTAATGCGGAAACGGTATTTAAAATAGAGGTGTAATAGCCGAAAATCAATAAAAGCATGGAGCCGCTGACTCCCGGCACTACAAGCGCGCACGATGCAACCGCACCTATTAAAATAAGTACGAAATATCCCCAAACAGGCATATCCGCGCCGAGATTTACGTTGCCTAACGACGGAACGAAGCAAATTCCCACCAAAAAAGCCAAAGGCAATATAATGGCGATTACGTCTGTTTTTTTGAACCCTTTTTTTATGGTATCCTTAAACATTTTGGGGAACGACCCTACCATAAGCCCCGCAAAAAGCATCAATGTGGGGAGAGGAGCGCGGTTAATGAAAAATTTGAGGGGGAAATACGCCGCAATAACCGCGGCAACCGCGCCGAGAACTATCGGAAGCAAAAAGAAAAAGCTGTTTTTAAAATCTTTTCTCAAATCGCTGATTGCGTTTATGAGTTTATCATAAATATTAAAAAGCACGGCGATAGTGCCCCCGCTGACTCCGGGGATAATCATTGCCGCACCGACTGCCGCGCCCATACCGAAACTTTTAAAAAATTCTTTTGCTTTCATACACTTATTTTACGCTTTACTTTGTAAGTTTATTATTTTTTGAAATATCTCCGCTCTTTTTTATTTCTATTAAAACGAACGCGAACAGTCCGCCGCCGACAACCGTAAAAGCAATACCGAAAAACATTACGGAGAAACTGATAGCGCCGCCCTCGTTAACCTCTTCCGGATTTTCGGGGTTATAATAGACGGTGAGAGTATCGCCCTCGAATTTGCTTGAATTCGCGCTTCTTACATGCGGACTTTGCTTTTCGTATCGTTTTCCGTCCACAAAATATTCGTAAGTAACCTGAACCACGTATTCGCCGTCTTTTTGCCAAACCTCCGCATGCGTTACCGTGGCGGCGGTTCTTATATAATTTCCGTGTTCGGTTGCGGAATATATGGAGGAAGCAAGCAATGCAACGCCCAAAACCGCAAAAATAATTGCGGCGGCGCCTACAAACAAAAACTCTTTAACGGTTTTCATACTTCGTAACCTTTTGCGTAACGAATTATATTCCCGACCCCCGCACATATGCAGTAAAGCCCGATTATTATAAAGAAATTACAACCGAAAGCCAGTGCGCCGCTTAATGCAAGCTGTAAAAAGTTAAATCCGCCCGCGTAATACTCTGCAATCTGAAAGCAAATTCCAGCGCACATAAATATCAGTCCTGCGGGTATTCCGATAACGGCGGTAAGTCTGTTTATAGCCAAAAACGCGATAACGGCGATACCTGTAAACAAAAAACCGCCCATAAACATCATTATCGGCGAGGATAGCTGCATTACGATTTCGGGATGAAATCTTTGATAATATATCGTAACGGTGTTGCCCGCAATAAATTTTACGCCCGACCAGCTATCGGCAATTGCACCGAAGTATTGCCTGCCGTTGACTTCAAACACGCATAAAAGGCGGCTTTCTCCGTTATTCGTCAAAACACTTTCGATAACGGCTTCGGCTTTAAGGTAACTTCCTCCCGTAATTTTGCTTATTTCCAACCCTCCGAGCACAAACATAACCGTTGCACCGACCAAACACGCAAGTGCGGGCGCAATACTCGCAGAATTAAACTTAAAATTTCGCACCGAGTATTTAGAACGCTTTACGGGGTGTATGACGTATTCGTAATCGCTGTCTATTGCAGAAGCTTCGTCGTGCCTGCCAAATCGGTGCAAAAATGCTCCCCATTTCCCGAAAAAAGACAAATAGGAAATAAGGCAAACCGCTGCTGCAATTATAAGGGTTAAAACAGCGTTAACCAAGTCGGTTTTTCCTGCGGTAAGCTGATAGATGAAAGAAATCAAGCCGTAAAATCCGAAAATCCCGACTAAAATTCCGCCGGCTATTTTATTAAACTTTCTCATTATATTTTATATATAATCGTTAACGTCAATACCGGCAAGCGAGAGCTTTTTATCGCACTCGCTGTAATATTTTTTATACAGCTTGTAAACGCCCTTTGCATAGTTTGGAACGTAAGGGAACGGGATATCCTCGTTTTTTTTCAGCTCGTTCAAACGGTAGCTGCCGTTTACTTTCCAAAATCTGAAAACGCCTACGTTGATAGCGTCTTGCGGGCAACCGAAAGAACAACCCATACACAATACGCACTCGTGCCCGAAAGAGAACTTTCCGTTTTCATATTTTATATTGTTTTGCGGGCATACGTTTACGCAACGCATACAATTTACGCATTTATCGGAATTTACGTTAAACGCCTTTCCGTGCAAGTGTGCGAATTTCTGCTCCAAAAACCTTACGGGCGGGCAATAAAACGTTTTATAAAAAGGTTGGTTTACGTTTTCGTGTTTGTTTTGGAGCAATTCGCGGCAATGCATGTCAACCAAAGCATGTGCGTAAATCCACATTTGTTTAGCCATTTCATCGCGGTGGCGGTAAATCATATTATAGGGCATAACTATGTGCCGCTCCATTGCCACGTCGTAGCCCTTTTTCTTTAAAATTTTGATGCACTTTTGCGAGGAGCAGTCGTTTATATGCAAACCTTCTCCCGAAGTTTTGAATATAAAAGTGCGTTTGTTTTCAACTTTGGGTAAAGCTTTGCAAAGATTTATAGTGGGCTCGGGTGCTGAAAATCCGTGAATGGGATAGCCTACGCCAACCAAATCATAAGCGTTCGGGTCGGGCAGTTCGCCGCTTTTTTGAGATACGCGGTAAATATCTACCGAAGCGGGCGCAAATTCCGTATCCGCTTCCGAGTTTAAAGCTTTATTAGGGTTTTCCAAAAACTTTTTATAGAGCGCGGCAACCTTCATGGTGTTACCCGTGCCCGAAAATACGTATAAAATTACTTTCATAAAATATTATCGCGCGGTTTTTGCGCCGTAAGTTATTTTTTAATTATGAAATCCTCTTCATGGTCGAAAACGGGATAAGCGTCGTCAACCTCGCTTTCGCTGTGGGAATCGTAATAAACCTGTCCATAATAGGGAATATCGGCAATCGCGCCGTATCTCCAGGGTTTAGGCTCGCAACAATGCGGGCACCAGTAACCGCCCTTTAAAACGGTGTAGGGGGTAAGCGCAAATTCGTGCCCTGCGCGGCATTTCCACATTACTTTGTCATAAAGCATGTCTTTGCCGAACTTCGGTGCAAGGCATTTTCCTCCGCGGAACGCGGCGGCGTCCTGCAAATCGGATAATTCAAGCTCTTCCAAAGGCTTGCTGTCATCGTAACCGTGGTTTAAAAGCCGCGGTTTTGCGTTTTTAATGTTTTTGAGTTCGCTATAATCGATTTCGGAGCCGTCTTCAAGCTTTCCTTCGTTTAACAGATTATAGTCTTCCCAATTTTCGGGGATTTTTTCATATGCTTCCCTACTGCCGAAAAACGCTTTAATTCTGCCTTCTGCGCCGTTTTTCAGCCAGTATTTCGGCGAATTGGTATTGCGGAAAAGCCTTTTTATTGCCAAAGAAGAAATAACAGAAGCGGGCACAAGCTTAGCCAGCTTGAAATATCCGTATTTTTTGCCGAGCCTTTTCCAGAAATCTTCACACGATTCACTGCGGAAATGTAAAATTTCTTCAAGCTCGTCACTGTCGTAAAACCAACCGCCGTGGAAATTTCTTGCAATGTTCCAGTTCGGTTTGAAATACTTTTTAACTCCTCTGCCGGTAAGAGAAAAGCACCTGTCAAACGTTTCAAAGCCGGTAACGCGGCACGCTTCTCCGCCGCCTATGTTGTATATTTTGTTCCAGAAATTTTCCAGCTTTCCGCCGATATCCTTTTCAACAAGGTTTCTGCACAACACTCCGCTGTCGTAATCGGTTACCCATTCCAGAGTACCGTTCCAAACGGTGTGGAACATAAGCCCGTCTTTTAAGTTGTTCGTAAACATATACTTGTGCAAAACGGCGGTCTGGCGCAAGGATACGAAGCGGGGCAAGCCGCTTTCCAGAACGTATTTTTCAGCTTTTAATTTCTGCGTCGAATAAACGTCGTAATCGCTTGAAATAACGGGGTCGCCTACGCGCAGCCATACGTGAGGCATAGCGCGGTGACCGTACATAGCCACGGTTGCGATATGAACCAAAGCAATTTCGTTTTCCCGCCCGCTTGCCATTATTGCGTCCACAATGTTTTTCGTGCCCACAAAATTGCTTTTATAAGTGCCTGCGTGGTCGTGGTCCGATTTCGGAGGTATAATGGAGGCGCAGTTTATCACGTAGTCGGCGCCTTTAATCAGTTCAACGCAATCGTCGTAGCGTGATATGTCGCCCTTGAAAGCGTAAATTCTGTCTTTATATTTTTTAAGCGTATTTTTTACGAAAGGGGGCAGGTGCTTTTCTTTTTCAAAGATTATACACCTTACGTTGAGGTTTAAAGGCGACTGCATAAGGCTTAAAAGCACTTCTCCGCCCATAGCACCGGTAGTCCCCGTAAGAGCAATTGTTTTATTCATTTTAATCCTTTGTGCCGGTTATTTTAAAGCTCGTCGTCGAGATGGTTTTTATAACCCTCGCCGTAAATTTCTTTTGCGGAAGAAACAATCATAAAAGCGTTTGCGTCTACGGAGCTTACTATATCCCTGAGCTTGGGATATAAAAAGTTTTTTACGGCGCACATTATAATACGCTTTTGGTCGCCTGTGTATGCACCTTCTCCGTCTACGAAAGTCGCGCCCACGTCAAGGTCTTTTAAAATTTTCGCGCACATAGCCTGCGCGTTGTCTTGCGTGGTGATTATATAAACGAGCTTTGCGGAATTTCCGCCGTAAAGCACGAAATCGAACATAGTTGAAAACACTACGATTGAAATAAAGGTATAGCAAGTAATTTCAAAAAAGTTTTCCATGCCTAGCGCCCAATAAACCAGCGCGGAAGTGCCCACTATCACTAAATCTATAGCCATGGAAATCATTCCGGTTTGAATATAGCGGAATTTCTTTCTCAGAATTTTCACTATCACATCGGTGCCGCCCGTGGAGCTGCCCATACGGAAAATAAGCCCCATACCGCAACCGAACAATGCTCCGCCGATAAGCGACGTTAACAGCAAATCGCAGGGCAAGGGCAGATATGCGGCGAAAATCAAGTTGAAAAGCCACATTAAAGCGGAAGAAAGGATAGTTGCGTAAACTGTTGAAATCAAAAAGTGTTTGCCGAAGAAAACCGCGCCTAAAATAAACAGCGGTACGTTTATTATAAGAATTATCAAGCCCGTACTGAGCTCGTACCCCGTGCAAACGCGTATAACGCAGTTTATCATTATGGAAATACCCGTAACCCCGCCGGAAGCAAGATTGCTTGCGTCGAGGAATAAGGATACGCCCAAAGAATAAATAATACAGCCGAGGGTTATTATTCCGTATTTTTTAAGAAATTTCAAAACAACGGCTTTATCCGGCGCTTTGCCTGATTTCATAATTCACCTCCTGCATTATACATAATAAATTATAGCGCAATTTCCTGCCGTTAGTCAAATGCTGAACAATATTGCAGGCGCAAAATATAAAAAATGTTTCGTTTAAGCGTTTTAACGGCAAAATAAAAACGGCGTTGCGCTAAGCCGAACCGCCGTTTGTTTTCTGTGTCTGACGAACAAAAAGGATTTTTTACAGAGCGGGGAAGTAGGGGTGTAGAAGTCGGGATTTGAACCCCATCTCATTCGTAGACGATGGGATTTGAACTCGATTTTGTTGATTTATAGGAAGTTCATTGCAACAATATTAATAAAATTTTAAAAAGGGGGTTCGAATCATGTTTATCGCGCCAAGCACCATACACCAAAGCATTGGACGAGTAAAATCTTTTCATAAATGACTTGACAAACAATAATATAGATGTTATTCTTATGCCATACAAAGAAATAGCTCCACAAAGTGGGAAAAGCAATTAGCGCGTAGCGTAACTGTTACGCGCTTTTTTGTTATTTTGTAAAGAATTAAAAGGAGATGTTATTTAATGAAAAAACTAAAACAAATCAAAGCTCAAGATATTATGTCTACAAATCATGTGATCAAATTTTTTGATGATGAGAGCTTTGCTGAAAAATTATTTAGCACAGGAGAAATGCTGTTCCGTCCTATTAAATCATTCAAAGAGAGCAAACAGCCTGGACGTGGTGATGTGGATGAAGGAATAGTCAATTGTCATTTTCAACTTTATTGTAAGGAAGTAAATGATACCTTATATAAGAAACTCGGTGATGTCACGGCAGTACATTTGGATGATAACCGTCCAATTTATTGTTATTACCAATTAAGCGGCAGAAATTTTCATCCAAACGGTGCAATTTACCTAAATCCAAAGATGTTAAAGGATTTTAGTTCTGGAAAGCAAACCTTTTGTGCTATATTAGACCGAGTTTTGTTTGAAAATCAGATAATGAGTTTCTTAAATGCACATGATATAGCTGCAACCATAGCAAATGTTAAATACAGCGATGAGAATGTCGATATTGGAATAATAATGCAAACGAAAGCAGGGAAATCCGATCTTGCTTATTTCCAAAAAAGTAAAGAGTATGAAGAACAGCAAGAAAGGCGAATTATATTAGGTGAATCTATAGATAGTTTAGTAAAACGCGGCATAGGGGAAAAATTCGGTGATGGAATTAGAATCAAGATTGGAAATCTATCAAAAATGGGATATATCGCAAAGCCGGTAAATTTTTATTAAAATAAATAATGTCGTATTTTGTTTTTCGACAAAATACGACATTTCTTTTGGTGCGGATAACAGGGGTTGAACCTGCACGGTTGCCCACAGGATTCTAAGTCCTGCGCGTCTGCCAATTCCGCCATATCCGCACGATACGTTTATTTTAGTGAAAGTTTGGTAAAATGTCAACCCGAATTTAGATAAAGCGTTTACAAAACGTAAAATTTGTGATTAAATAATTATATATAAAAGGAGCGGTGCTATGGGTTATCTTTCGCTTTCAAACGTAGGAAAAGAGTATAAAACGGGTTCTGTAAGCGTAAACGCGCTTTCGGAAGTTACTTTCGAGCTGAACGACGGTGAGTTCGTCGTAATTTTGGGCAGCTCGGGCGCGGGGAAAACCACGCTTTTGAATTTGCTCGGCGGAATGGATAAAGCCACTTCGGGCGAGATTGTTCTCGACGAAAAAAACGTGACTTCGCTGGATAAGCGCGGGCTTACCGAATACCGCCGCAGCGACGTGGGCTTTGTTTTTCAGTTTTATAATCTGATGCCAAATCTTACCGCCTTGGAAAACGTGGAAATAGCAGTTGAAATATGCAAAGACCATTTAGACCCGAAAGAGGTTTTAACCGAAGTCGGGCTTGAAGAGCGGCTTTCAAACTTCCCCGCACAGCTTTCCGGCGGGGAACAGCAGCGCGTTTCAATTGCCCGCGCGATAGCCAAAAATCCCAAGCTTTTGCTTTGCGACGAACCGACGGGCGCGCTCGATTATAATACCGGCAAAAAGATTTTAAAGCTTTTGCACGACGTTTGCAAGAAAAGCAAAAGACTTGTAATCATTGTAACCCACAATTCCGCGCTTAAAGATATGGCGGATAAGGTCGTTTATATAAAGAGCGGAAAGATTGAAAAAATCGTTGAAAACCCCGCGCCGAAACCGATAGAGGAGATAGAGTGGTAAAATGAAAACCTATCTTAAAACTCTTTTGCGTGCATTTAAAAAGCACGTAACAAGATTTATCTCTATAATTTTTATAGTTTTGGTATCGGTCGGATTTGTTTCGGGTATAGGCACTTCGACGGATAAAATAAAATATTCTCTGACAGATTATTATAAAGCGCAGAACGTGAGCGATTTGATTATAAAAACGACTGCGGCGGACGGATTTTCAGAAGAAGAAATAAGCGCGGTGCGTGCCGTTTACGGCGAAGAAAACGTGAACACGGGCGCGGCGTTTGACGTATATGTGGGGGTTAACGGCGAAAAGCAGCTTGTCAGGCTGTATTTTTCAGACAGCTTCGGCAATGAAACGGTAAACGTTTGCGAAACCCTTGAAAGTGCGGATTTTTCAAATTCGGACGTTGCGGGTTTATATGCGGCAAACGCAGAAGTCGGTGACAATAAGATAAAAGGCGTACCCTTAAAAACGGAAATAGAACTAGATTTCAAGGATATATTAGAACAGCTCGCAAAACAGGGCGGAAAAGAGCTTGACCCCAATATATCCTCAATGTTAGACAGGTTGCCGCATAAATCTACGCTTGTAGTAGGCAATATCGTAAAAAGCCCTTTGACGTTCGCGCAGGACGGTGAACCAAGCTGGACCAATCCCGAAGATACAAAAATTCCGGATACGATTAACGCCGTTAACGAGCTTATTACGGTAGATAATATTTTGTTTGCTTCAACCGCCGCAATTCCGGAAATACCCGCTATTCCCGCTATACATCCGGAAGCGGAAAAGCTTATTAAAACGACGGATATGTTTGTGTCTTTTGCAGACAAATCGCGTTTTAAAGCGTTTGATAAAGCGTATGAAAATTATGTGGAAGGGCAGAAAACTGCGGTGCTTTCCGCTCTTGAAAAAGTTAACGAAAAAGCCGGCTTGACCGAAGCGCAAAACGGAGAGGAAACCGCGGAAGAGGTAAAATTCATAACGCTTTATAAAAATTATTCCTTCGTGTCTTTAAAGGGCTACGCAGACAAGGTTATGAGTATAGGTCTTGTTTTAATGGCTGCGTTTTTGTTCGTTACGGCGCTTGTAGTGCTTTCTAATATGACAAGGCTTATGGAAGAGGAGCGCCCTCAAATTGCCTGCCTGAAAACGCTCGGCTACTCCAACTTCAAAATTATTTTCAAATACTTTTTGTTCGCTATGCTGGCTACGGGCGTTGGCGGCGGAGGCTCGTATTTCGTCGGGCTGGGGCTTGCGTATCTTATTTGTTACGTTTTCAATTACAGTTTTTCTATGCCGCCTATATCCTCGCAGATAGCGTTGCCTTTCTTTTTGATAGTTCTTGCCGTTATAATCGTAACAACGCTCGGCGCAACATTGATTGCTGGGATTAAAATGACGGGGGAAGCTCCCGCCGAGCTTTTAAGGCCGAAGCCTCCCCGCGCGGGTAAAAAGGTATTTCTGGAACGTATTCCTTTTATATGGAACAGATTTTCTTTTAAATATAAATCGACTTTGCGCAACGTTTTAAGATATCTGCCCAGATTTATTATGACGGTGGTTTCGGTGGCGGTATCTACCGCGCTTGTTCTTGCAGGGTTCGCTTTGCTGGATATCTGCCTTTTCGGCGGGCTTGACGCGCCGTCCGTAATGGGTATTGCGTTCGTGGTTATCGTGTTTGCGGGGCTTTTGACGGCTGTGGTTATTTATACCCTTACTAATATCAACGTCAGCGAAAGAAACCGCGAGCTTGCAACTTTAAAGGTTTTAGGCTATCACGATAAAGAGGTTTCGGGGTATATTTACCGCGAAGTGTATATAGATACCGCCGTAGGCATTTTGTTCGGCTATCCGCTTTCCACGCTTATAATGAAGCTGCTGTTTTATATTATGGGAATGGGCACGATAGGCGGGGTAACCTGGTTCTGGTGGCTTGCCGCGCCTTTCCTTGTTTTTATTTTTACGTTTATAGTAACTTTAATGTTAAAGCCTAAAATCAAAAAAATAGATATGAACGAAAGCCTTAAAGCCATAGAATAGAAATAGCGGAAAAATCTTTTGCAAAACGTTTGACTTGCCGCCCCGCATTTGGTATACTTTAAAAGCTGTGTCAAACGGCAAATAATGCGCAGGCGAGGGCAGGTGAAAAAGATGTCAACAATCAGAGTAGGCGAAAACGAGTCGGTTGAAAGCGCTCTCCGCCGTTTCAAGAGAAAGTGCTCCCGCGACGGTATAATCGGCGACCTCCGCAAGAAAGAATTTTACGAGTCGCCTTCGGTTAAGCGCCGTAAAAAGGCGGAAGCCGCAAGAAAGAGAAACAGAGGTTAACCCCAGGGTCTGTCGGATGAAAAAATCCGGCGGACCTTTTTCTTAGCAAAAAATGTCGATATCGGGAGATTTTTGTTTGATTATGGAAGATATTAAATCAATGGCGCGCGCCGCTAAAAACAGGCTCAAAAGCAATTACTGGGAAAGCTGCAAAAGGAGCATTGACCGTAACACCACCGAAGCCAAATTGAAAGGAATGAACGAAATCAAGATAAAAAGCTCTCTTACCGGTATGGTAAAAGACCATATAAAGGGCGAAAAGAAAGACGAATTCTATCTTAAAGTCAAAAGGCTTTTAGACGAGGAAGGCGAAGTTTCCGACGCTATCGGCAGGCTTACGGATAAAGAGTATTACGCGTCGCTCAATTACGAAGAAAAACAACGGTATTCTCTTGAGCTTTCCGCAAAATATCTCGAAGCCTTGAAGCGTTACAGAAAAGAAAAAGAACTCGGCTTTTGATTGCGCCGCAAATTTGCTTGTGGTATAATATAATTATGGACGAAATTTTGGATGCACTCAACGAAGAACAGAAAAAACCGGTATGCGATACCGAGGGCGCGGTTCTCGTGCTCGCAGGGGCGGGCAGCGGAAAAACGCGCGTTCTCACTTCGCGCATTGCTTACATATTGAGGGAGCAAAGAGCGCCCCTTTCACAAATCCTTGCGATTACCTTTACAAACAAAGCGGCGGGGGAAATGAAAGAAAGACTTTCCCGCACGGTGGGCGATGCGGACACTAAATGGATTTGCACAATCCATTCGATGTGCGTAAAAATCCTCCGTCAATTCGCTGATAAAGCGGGGATAAAACCCAACTTTTCCATTTACAGCGAAACCGAACGCAATAATATAATAAAAAGAACCTTTCAGGAGCTTGATTTCGACGACGAAAAGCTGTTGAAAAGCGCGAAATACCATATCGGCAATGCAAAAATGCTCGGGCTCGACCCCGACCATTACGGCAAAAAATTCAGCGGCGAGCGCGGTATGGATGATATCGTCGTTATCTACGAAAAGTACGATAACCATTTGCGCGCGAACAATGCGCTCGATTTCGACGATTTGCTTTTGGAAACTCTTCGTCTTTTGAAAAGGGACAGGGAAACGCTTGAATACCTTTCCGACAAGTTCAAGTATATTCTTGTGGACGAGTTTCAGGATACGAACGCCGTGCAGTACAATATTATAAAACTGCTTGCGTCCAAACACGGCAATCTGTTTGCGGTAGGCGACGACGACCAGTCCATTTACGGTTGGCGCGGCGCTGAAATTGAAAATATTCTGAAATTCGATAAGGATTTCCCCGAAGCGAAAATTTACAAGCTTGAGCGCAATTACCGCTCTACCAAATCTATTTTAAAGCTTGCAAACTGTATTATTAAAAACAACGCCGTCCGCCGCGGAAAAGAGCTTTGGACGGAAGCGGAAGACGGGGACAAGCCCGTATATTATCAGGCTGAAGAGGAAGCGGGGGAAGCGCTTTACACCGCCAGGGCGATATCGGACGCGGTAGCAAAGGGCGGAAAATTTTCCGATTTCGCAGTGCTTATGCGAATAAACGCGCTGACCCGCTCGTACGAACAAGAGTTCACAAAATACGGAATACCTTATAAAGTGTTCGGCGGTTTCCGCTTTTTTGAAAGAAAGGAAATCAAGGATATACTTGCATATCTGAGAATTATCGCAAACCCCGACGATAACGAAGCGCTTGAAAGAATTATAAACGTTCCCCGCCGCGGTATAGGCGGCAAAACGATAGAGGCAATGTACGCGTACGCGCAGGCTGAGGAGTATTCGCTTTATGACGCGGTTGTGGACAGTGAAAATCTTGCGCTTCCGCGCGGCGCAAAGGATAAAATAAAAGACTTCGGAAACCTTATAAAAGGCTTTGTGTTTTCCGCAATAGAAACGCCTGTGGCACAGCTTGTGCGCGACGTGATAACCAATACCGATATCCGTTCCGCCTACGACGATAAAACGGACGACGGCGACGCAAAGCTTGCAAACATAGACGAATTTATCGCATCGGTAGACGATTATTCCAGGCTTAACCCTACGGCTACTTTAGACGAATATCTCAATCAGGTAACCCTTTCTTCCGACCTTGACGAAATGGACGAAAGCGAGTACGTGACTTTGGCAACCATACACGCGGTAAAGGGACTTGAATTTAAAAACGTGTTTATCTGCGGGCTCGAAGACGGAATAATGCCGTCGTCGCGCGCCTCGGAAGACGGCAGAAGCGAAGAAGAGGAAAGGCGGCTGATGTACGTTGCCATTACGCGTGCCAAAGACAGGCTTTATCTTACGCGTTCCAAATCCCGCTATTTATACGGCCGCCGCGATTTAACTAAACCCTCCCGCTTTATTATGGAGCTTGCGCCCGAGCTCGGAGGAGCCGCGGCGGAAAAGCCCCCGTACTATTATGCGGGTAACGGCAAAAAATACGTCGGTTCGTATCATGATAACCGCTACGGCGGAGAGGAAAAATCGGCGGGACGCGCGTTGTATTCTTCTTTCGACGGAGCGGAAAGCGATATCCCCGCCGCACAAAAAAGCTCGTTCAAGCCGAGCTGGGGCGGAATTAAAAAGTCTGCGCCGCAAGCGCAAAGCGGCAACAAATATACCGTGGGTATGCGCGTGAAGCACCCCAAGTTCGGCATCGGCATGATAGTTGCTTTGAAAAACGGCGGAAACACTTTAAACGTTGCGTTTGACGGTCAGGGCGTAAAAGAGCTGTCGGCGTCTCTCGCGCCGCTCACTATATTATAAACTTTTAACCTTTTTAAATCGCACATATATGCGGGGTAATCAGATAAATGGACAGAATACGCGAGTTAATCGAACAACTTAATAAGTGGGCGTACGAATATTATGTTCTGGATAATCCTTCGGTTTCCGACAGGGAATACGATAAGCTTTACGACGAGCTGAAAGCTCTTGAAGAAAGCACCGGCAGAGTTGATTTCGACAGCCCGACAAAACGCGTCGGGGGAGAACCTGTAAAGGGCTTTGTTCGCCACGCGCATATTTCAAGGCTGTATTCGTTGGATAAATGCGTTACTTACGACGAGCTGGACGCGTTTTTTACGCGTATAGGCAAGGTTGCGGAAAACCCTGCTTATACCGTTGAATATAAATTCGACGGGCTTACGATGTGCCTTACGTACGACGGCGGAAAATTCGTGCGCGCAACAACGCGCGGCAACGGAATCGAGGGCGAGGACGTAACCGCGCAGTGTCTGACTATAAAATCTTTTCCTCTTTCAATAAATTACAATGGTACTTTGGAGGTGCAGGGGGAGGCGGTTATCCGTTTGAGCGTTTTGGAGAAATACAATAAAACGGCAAAGGAACAGCTAAAAAACGCGCGCAACGCGGTTGCCGGCGCAATACGCAATCTCGACCCTAAAATCACCGCGGAAAGAAAGCCCGAAATTTTATTTTATAACGTAAATTATATGAGTGACGGGGAACTTCCGTCACAGCAGGCACATTTTGATTTTTTAAGGGAGCAAGGCTTTAAGGTTTATCCGTTTTTACGCGTTTGCAAAAGCGCGGACGAAGTAAAGGCGGCGATTGAAGAAATAGAGGTCGAGCGCAAAAAATTAGACGTTTTAACCGATGGCGCGGTAATCAAGCTCGATTCCACAAAAGAGCGCGGCGACTTGGGCTATACCGATAAATTCCCCCGCTGGGCTATGGCTTATAAATTCGAAGCGGAGGAAAGCGAAACCACCGTAAAACGCGTGGAGTGGCAAGTCGGCAGAACGGGCAAGCTTACTCCTCTTGCTATAGTGGAGCCTGTTGAGCTTGCGGGCGCAACCGTAAAAAAAGCCACGCTCAATAACTACGGCGATTTAACAAGAAAAGACGTTAAAGTCGGAAGCCGCGTTTTAATCCGCCGCTCCAACGAGGTTATCCCGGAAATACTCCGCGCGGTAGAGCACACGGAAGGCAGTGCGGATATCGAAAAACCATCTATCTGTCCGTTTTGCGGAAGTGAAGTGCAAGAGGTAGGGGCTAATTTATTCTGCCCCAATAAATATTGCCCGCCGCGCGTGGTTGCAAAGGTGGAGCATTTCGCTTCGAAAGACGCAATGGATATAGAGGGGCTTTCGGAAAAGACCGCTCGGCTTATGTATGATAAGCTCGGGCTCAGGGAATGTTCGGGGCTTTATTCCGTAACGGCAGAAGAGCTCGGCTCGCTAGAAGGCTTCAAAGATAAGAAAATAAACAATATATTGGGGGCAATTGAAAAAAGCAAGCAGGTTACGCTTGAAAGATTTCTATTTGCGCTCGGTATAGACGGCGTGGGCAAGGTTGCGGCAAAAGACCTTGCAAAAGCGTTCAAAAGCATAAAAGATTTGGCAAGCGCCACAAGCGAACAGCTTTTAGAGCTTGAAAACGTAGGGGAAATCACTGCCGACGCGATTGTAAGCTGGTTTAAAGACGAAAACAATACGCGGGAGGTCGCCGCTTTATTTGCCGCGGGAGTGCAGCCGCAAATAAAACAAAAAACCGTTATATCGGGTATATTTGCGAGGCAATCAGTGGTTTTAACGGGAGCCTTGCAGGATTTTAAAAGAAGCGAAGCTCAAAAAATTATTGAGGAAAACGGCGGAGAGTGCCAAAGCGCGGTTACCTCGAAAACCACGTTGGTTATTGCGGGGGAGGCGGCAGGCTCTAAACTCGATAAAGCCAAAAAGCTCGGTATTAAAATAATCGATGAAGCACAGTTCAAAACAATGCTTGACGGTTCGTCATATTGAACGCAATAAAAAAGCCTTTTCGGCGGTGCTTATGACGACGTAAAAACAGCGGGGCGCGATAACGCGCCCCGCTGTTTTTATTCTGTAATCAACCTCTTGTCCAAATGTAGGAGCAATAAGTTTTCATAATAAGCTCAACCGCTTTTGCAGGGTCGGATAAATCTTTGCCCGGGATATTCTTTTGACCGTAATTTTGCGAAGTCCCTTTCCAGCCGTCGGTCTTTTCAAAAACCAACCGCGTGAGCGAATGGCAGCTTTGGAAAACTTCTTCTTCGATATAATTTACGCTTGCGGGGATAGTTACGTTATTCAGACTGCTGCAGCCGGCAAAGGCTCTGTCGTAAATCTTTTCAAGCCCGGAAGGAAGCGCGATGCTTTCAATACTCTCGCAATTATAAAAGGCGAAACTCCCTATCGATACTAAGCTTGCGGGTAATTTAACGCTTTTAAGCGCTTCGCAAGCTAAAAACGCATCGTTCCCGATACGGGTTACGGAATCGGGAATAACTATACTTTCAAGCGCACGGCAGTTGGCAAATGCGCTATTGCCTATTTCCGTCAGCGTTTCTGGAAGAGTAACGTTTTTCAAAACGTAGTAATCGTCGAAAGCATAGTCGTGCAATTTTGTGCCGCCCGTTATGGTAACGCTTTCAAGCGTATCATAAGCGTCTAATACTTCAAGGCTATCCGCCGACAGAGTAGCGCTTATCAGTTCCGCGCCTATTTCGCCCTTTTTAACGCTTTCGGGCAGTGTTATAGAGGTAAGCTTGTAACCGTAGAACGCTCCCGCGGCTATTCCGCACGTATCGGATTTTATAATGTTGATTTCGGTCACGGATTTATCGTTACAGCCTATCAGCCATTTATCCGCGTAAATCAAGCCGTTTTCAGTTTTGGTTGCACTTGTTCCCGTAAACGCTTCGGAGGAAACATATTCGACGCTGTCTGGAATAGTTACGGAAGTAATCGAGGATTTATCGTAAAACGCACGGGAATATATTGCGATTACGGGTAGTCCTCTGTATGTTTCCGGTATAACGATTTGCGTATCCGTCGCCGTTCCCAAGCCCGATACAGCGTAACCGTCTTTGCTAAAACCGTCGTTGATGTGTTGCAGCTTGAATTTTAAGCCTAATGTGTAGCCGTCACGGTAGCCGCAATCCGTGCATTTTCCGTTGCCGTAGTGTGCCGACGGGGCTTCTTCGGGAATAAATTCGCAAACGGAGCATACTTGCCAATGCTTTTCCGCGTCGTAATCCAAAACAATATCGTGGGGGAGCATTTCAAGTATTTCGGTTATATCCTCGTTGCAAACGGGGCATTTTCTCGTTTTTTCGCCTTCCGCGGTGCAAGTCGGCTTTTTGGTAATTTTCCATTCGCCCTGATGCCCCGCGGCTTTTAATTCCTGCCTTTCGGTAACTCCGCAGGCGCACGTGCGCACGTTAAGTCCGTCGGTAGTGCAGGTGGCGGGATAACGCGTTTCCCATTCTCCGAATTTATGCTTGTGGGTTTCCGTAACGTAAATTTCTTTCATTCCGCCGCCGATATCGAGCGCAAGCACGCCGTTTGACAGTGTGCCGCTCGCAAGCTCTTCCACAGAACCTAAAAATTCAACGTAAAAAGTAACGTTTTCGCCGTTAAGCTTATAAGTGCCCTTTTCTCCGTCGTTGTCTTCCCATGAGCCGGAGTTTATTTTTATGTAGTCGGATTTGTCCAACTCGCCGTCATAGCCGAGCTTGTAATAGACGCCGTTGTTTCTTGCGGCAAGCCCTAATGGGATTGCGATTGCAAGAATAATCGCAAGCAAAACGGCAACGGCAATCGGGATAACGATTTTAAGATGCGATTTAACCCAATTCAAAGCGTTTTTAAACGTTTCTTTGATTTTGGAGTGTTTTTCTTTTTGTCCGCCGTTTGCGTCGGGGTTATCGTAAGAAAATCCGCAGCTCGGGCAAAATTTGCCGTTTTTTTCTCTGGGCGTTCCGCAGTTCGGGCAGAACTTAAAGTTTTTGTTGTCTTGCATGGTGTTCTCCTTAAAATTTTGTAAAAAAAATGCGCCTCAATCAAGAGACGCACCCCTTAAAGCAAATCTCCCGATTGTCGCCAAACAAAATCTTATGGATGTGTTCCGTATCAACAAAAACAGTTACCCAAATTTCAAAGAGAAATGCCCGCAGGCTATTCTTTATTTTGAGCAACTAAAAAGCTTTTATCCCGTTTGGAAACACGCGGAAAAATTCCGCATAAAAAAACACGGAAACACTTTTCACCCATATTAAGATTTTATTTGGCATAACAAATATAACACGGATAAGGCGCGTTGTCAAGGTAAATTTTTACATTTACACACTTTACAAAATGCACTATATATGGTATAATTAGTTGGTTAATTAACACAACTAAGGGTATATATGGCAGAAAAGAGCTATAACGCAGACGATTTAAAAATATTAGAGGGATTGGAAGCCGTGCGCGTGCGCCCCGGTATGTATATCGGGTCCACGGGCGTAAAGGGCTTGCACCATATACTTTGGGAAATAGTCGATAACTCCATAGACGAGGCGGCAAACGGCTACGCCGACGAAATAACCGTTACTCTCCATAAAGACGGTTCTGCCTCCGTGCGCGATAACGGACGCGGCATGCCCACGGACGTTAACACCAAAGTCAAAATGAGCGGCGTTGAAATTATCTTCACCAAGCTCCACGCGGGCGGCAAGTTCGACAGCGCGAATTACGCGTTTTCGGGCGGACTGCACGGCGTTGGCGCTTCGGTTACGAACGCGCTTTCCGAATGGCTCAACGTCGAAGTTTACCGCGGCACGGTCTTTAAAATGGGCTTTAAGAGCACCTATGACAAGGAGCGTAAAAAATGGCTTTGCGGAATTCCTACCGCGCCGCTTGAAAATACAAAGCAAAAAACAGATAAAAAGGGCACGCTTGTCCGCTTTATGCCGGATAAAGAAGTGTTCGAAACAGTGGAATGGAATTACGATACCGTTGCAACAAGACTTAAAGAGCTTGCATTTCTTAACAAAGGCGTAAAAATAAACTTTATCGACGAGCGCGAGCTTTATGTTCTCGAAGAAGCGGAGGACGAAGAAGGCAACGTCGCCGCGGTAAAAGTAAAACAGCCCTTGCCTGAGCCCGTTACCTATAAATACGACGGCGGGCTTATCGATTTCGTGCAGTATCTCAACAGCGACAAAACCGCGCTTTATGCACAGCCCCTGTACTATACCGCAATCAAAGATATCCAGATTAAGGGCGCGCCCGCGGGTAAAATAAAAATAGAGTTCGCCTTTTCCCACACCAAGGACGATAACGAAAGCCTGTTTTCTTTCGTCAACAACATTTCCACGGTAGAGGGCGGATATCACGAAACGGGTTTTCACAACGGATTATTAAAAGCGGTAAACGATTACGCGCGCGGTAACGGCGTTCTCAAAGCCAAAGACCCTGCGTTCATTGCCGACGATATAAAAGAGGGGCTTACCGCGGTTTTAACCGTCAAAATGAATAACGTTCAGTTCGAGGGGCAAACGAAAACGAAGCTCGGCAACCCCGAAGTAAAAGCGCCCGTAGAACAAGCCGTTTTGGAGGGCTTGCAAAAGCTTATGGCGGAACGCGGCAGCAAAGCCGTATTCGATAAAATTGCGCAAAAGGCAAAGTTCGCCGCCGACGACAGAATAAAACACCGCGCCGAACGCGACGTGGCGAAAGCCGCGTCGGAAAACGACGGGCTTAACCTTGTAGGCAAACTTGCTTCATGCTCCGGCAGAAATCCCGAACTTAACGAGCTTTTTATCGTAGAGGGCGATTCCGCGGGCGGAACTGCCAAGCAGGCGCGCGTAAGGCAGTATCAGTCGATTTTGCCCTTGCGCGGAAAGCCTTTGAACGTGCAGAAAAAAACGGCCTTGCAGGCTTTACAAAACGAAGAGATAAAAACGCTCATTTCGGCTATAGGCGCGGGCTTCAACCGCTCTTTCGACGTGGAAAAAACAAAGTACAAAAAGGTTATAATTCTTTCCGATGCGGATCAGGACGGAATGCATATCCGTTGTATACTTTTAACCTTTTTCTTCAAGTATATGCGCGACCTTGTAAACGCGGGATACGTTTATATAGGTATGCCGCCCCTTTATAAGGTATTTAAAAAAGACGTTGTGGAATACGCTTACGACGACAGCGAGCTTGACGAAAAAATTAAAAAAGTCGGCAAAGGCTATTCGTTGCAGCGCTATAAAGGGTTGGGTGAAATGTCCGCCGATCAGCTTTGGGATACCACTATGAACCCCGCAACAAGAAATCTCATTCAGGTTACGATTGAAAACGCCGCCGCCGCCGCCGACGTCATAGATATGCTTATGGGCGACAAGGTTGACGGCAGAAAAGAATTTTTAAACAAAAACGCTAATTTTAACAAAGTAGACGGCTTTATAGAAAAGGTGCGCTTTAAACAGGACGGCGCGGGGGAGGCTGACTGATGGCTAAAAAGAGTAACGGTGTACAGACTTCCATACCGCAGGGCAACGTATACGTTCAAAGCATAGAAGAGGTTATGCCCGGTTCAATGCTGCCTTATGCCGAGTTTGTTATACTCGACCGCGCGCTTCCGCGCGTAGAGGACGGCTTGAAGCCCGTTCAGCGCAGAATACTTTACACAATGTATGAAATGGGTTTAACACCCGATAAGCCGCATAAAAAATCCGCGCGTATCGTGGGCGACTGTATGGGTAAATACCACCCGCACGGCGACAGTTCGGTATACGATGCAATGGTAAGAATGGCTCAGCCGTTCAATATGCGTATGACGCTCATCGAAGGGCACGGAAACTTCGGCTCCGTAGACGGCGACCCCGCCGCGGCTATGAGGTATACCGAAGCACGGCTGGAACCGCTCGCAATGGAGCTTTTAAAGGATTTGGAAAAGGAAACCGTTCCGTTTTCTTTTAACTTTGACGACAGCCTTTTAGAGCCCGACCTTTTGCCAGGGCATTATCCCAATCTTTTGGTCAACGGCGCAAACGGAATTGCCGTAGGTCTTGCCACGAATATTCCCACGCACAACCTCGGTGAGGTAATAGACGGCTGCTGCGCGTATATAGACAACAATAAAATTTCCCTTTCGGAAATGATGAAAATTATCTCCGGTCCGGATTTTTCCACGGGCGGATATATAATTGCAAACGAGCTTAAACAAGCTTACGAAACAGGCAAAGGGAAAATCACTCTCCGTGCCAAATACGCTGTAGAACAAGGCGAATACGGCAAAAAACTCATAGTTATAACCGAATTGCCCTATCAGACGAATAAAGCAGAGCTTTTGCGCAAGATTATGCTTTTGCGCGAGGATAAAAAAGAGCTTTTATCGGGCATTGCCGAAATAGTTGACGAAAGCGACCGCACGGGTATGCGCGCCGTTATAGCCGTTAAAAAAGACGCCGACGTTGACGCGATACTCAAACTGCTATTCAAATATACCGATTTGGAATGTACTTTCGGTATAAACATGGTTGCAATCGCGGGCGGCAAACCCCGCCAGCTCGGGTTGCTCGAAATAATAAAATATTACACGAATTACCAACGCTCGGTGGTTGTGCGCAGATGCAAGTTCGAGCTTAAAGAAGCGCTTGCACGTTGCCACATTTTAGAGGGCTTGATTATCGGCGTTCATAACGTCGACGAAGTTGTAAAAATAATCAAAACCGCAGAAAACACGGGCGACGCGCGCAGAAAGCTGATGGAAAGGTTTGCCCTTTCCGAAAAGCAGGCGCAGGCTATTCTCGATTTAAGGCTTGCCCGCCTTGCAAAATTAGAGGTTGCCAAGCTCGAAAAAGAGCTCGAAGATTTGAAAAAGCGCATAGAATGGCTGCAAAAAGTTCTTGACAATAAAGATTTGCAGTGGAAAATCGTCAAAGACGAAATGCGCGAAATAAAAGCTAAATACAAGAGCGACCGCAGAACTAAAATCGTTGCGGACGAGGAAAAAATAGTAGTTCGCCGCGCTGATGTAAAAGTCGTGGTGGACAAGTGGTCGGTTTGCATAACTGCGGCAAACAACCTCAAATTTATGGTGCGCGACGATTTCGATACGCATTATAAAAAGAAATTAACGCAAAATTCCCCGCCGTCGGTAATATATAAACAGACGCTCAATTGTGCAAACGGGGCGGGGCTGTATTGTTTTACAAACCTCGGCAACTGCGTTAAAATCGATTTGAACGAGTGCGAGCCTGTGGATTGGCGCTCTTCTGGCGTAAAGCTTGAAAACATAGCCGACGGCGCGGATAAATCGGAATATCCCGTTAAGCTTTTCGCCGCGGAGGGCAAGCCCGAGGGCGAGCTGTTGTTCTTCACCAAGCTCGGCGCGGTAAAGCGCACGCTTTGGAGTGATTTCGAGGCGGTTAAAAAGCTGACGTGCGCGTTTAAGCTTAAAGACGGCGACGAGCTTTTAAACGTTGAATTATTCGATAACGACGAATTTTCAACAATGCTGTTCGTCACCAAAAAGGCAATGTGCCTTTCCGCCGCAAAAGAAGACGTTCCCGTTCAGGGGCGCGTTGCGGGCGGCGTAAAGGGCGTAGGGCTGAATACGGGAGACGAGGTTGTTTTCGCCACACAGCAGAACGGCGAGGGCGAAATTATCGTTGTGACCACGCTCGGCGGGTTCAAGCGCGTTATATCGTCGCTTTTTGAAACTTATAACCGCGGGGC
Organism: uncultured Clostridia bacterium; assembly: GCA_947175485.1. Lineage (GTDB taxonomy): Bacteria > Bacillota > Clostridia > Christensenellales > Borkfalkiaceae > Coproplasma. Next base: position 9,323 of record CAMWMZ010000002.1, on the reverse strand, counting down.
AAAGGGAGTTATGATTGCGGATATAAAAGGCAAGGGCGAGGTTTTGTTTGCGAATTACGTTACAATGCCGTATAATCTTGCCGTGTTCTGCACGGATAAAACTGTTACCGAAATCGATACGGAAAGCATTTCTATCGAAAGCCGAGTATTTAAGGGTAAGCCCATTAAAGGGATAGGAGAACTTCAAAGGGTAGTTGCCATGAAATATAAATCGGATTATTCGGAAAACGGCGGTATTCAGATAACGTTTTAAAGTAATCCGCCCAATACGGTAGTAAAATAAAAATACCGCCCCCGAAGGTTTAACCTTCGGGGGCGGTTTTAAATTGTTTTAATATCTGCCGAAGCCGAAAAATATTTTTATTCTTCGGTTTCTTGTTCTTTCTGTTCTGCGGGTTTTTCCCCGATTTCCGTGGGCGCAACTATTTTGGGTATTTTCAATCCCGCCATAGAGTACAAGTCGTCAAGAGGAGGGAGGGACTTCAACATTCCGGAAAGGAAGTTAGAAGTAGCCGTTTTCCCTTCTGCGTTTTGTCCGCCGTCCCAAACGGTGACTTTGTCAATCTTGATATTCTTGATAGCCTCAACCTGAGTTTTTACAAGCTCTTCGAGCTTATCGGCAATCATAAGGCGAACGGCTTCGTCCGCTGTGCCCGCGGCTTTAACAAGCTTTTGCATACCTTCCGCCTGTTTGGAAAGGGTTTGCAAAATACCGCGCGCTTCGGCTTCCATTCTTGCATATATAGCGTCCGCTTCACCTTTTGCGCGGCGGCGGATATTTTCCGCTTCCGCGTCCGCCTGAATTTCGATTTGCCTTTTTTCGATTTCGCTCGCTACGATTATATCGGCTTCTTTGGTCGCCTTTTCGCGCAATGCACGCGCAAGCTCGGCTTGCTGTTCTGCGGCGTAGCTTTCTTCCTTAGCCTTTGCCGCCTGAACGTTTTCCGCGGTTACGGCAAGCTTCATAGATTCGGCTTCGCGCTGGCGCAATAAGGCTTTCGACTGCGCTATATCCGCCTTAGCCTTGTTTTCGCCGTCTATCGCTTTGGATTCCGCTTCAGCAACGTAAATACGCTGTTCCATCTGAGCGTTTGCTTCGCCTATGGAACCTTTTTTGTTTTCTTCGGCAACCGAAATTTTCGCGTCGTTGATAGCCTTTGCCGTAGCCTCTTTACCGAGCGCGGTTATGTACCCGCTGTCGTCTGAAATATCGGTTACGTTAACGTTGATAAGCTTTAAGCCGAGTTTTTTAAGTTCTCCCTCGACGTTTCTTGAAATGGCTTCGGAAAATTTCTCACGGTCCGTGTTGATTTCTTCTATGTCCATCGTCGCGATAACAAGACGGAGCTGACCGAATATAATATCCTTGGCAAGCTCGGAAATCTGTTTGGGTGAAAGCCCTAAAAGTCTTACCGCGGCATTTTGCATAACCGCGGGGTCGTCGGAAATACCTACCGTAAAGATAGAGGGTACGTCAATACGAATATTCTGCTTGGAAAGCGCGCTCTTTAAATCTACCGAAATGGAAAAAGGATTTAAATCCAAAAACGTGTAAGACTGGAAAAAGGGCACAATCAGCGCCGCGCCGCCGTGGATACATTTTGCGTTGCGCGCCGTACCGTCTTTGTTCGGTGAAATTTTACCGTGGATAACCATGATTTTGTCGGGCGGGCATTTTTTATAACGCACAAGGCATACCAAAGCCAGCATTATCAAAACCAATCCGACCACTATGCCGACGACGATTCCTATCGTAGCGCCGATGCTTGCAAGTAAGTTCATTTTTTCTATTCTCCTTATTTAATTAAATTTTTAATTATTGTTTTCGTTTTCAGTTTCGGGCACGGCGGTTTCAACGCGTTTTACAACCGCACATTCGTTTTCCGTGGCGATAATTTCCACCGCTTCGTCCGTAACAAGCTTTTCGCCGTCGGTCATTGCGTCAAGCTCCATATATCTGCCTTGGGCGGTTAAAGTGATTTTACCTCTCCCCGAACGTTCCGCGGGCACGGAAATATAAACGGTAGCGCGTTTGCCTACAAGCTTTTCGGGCTGCATCGTGCCGTTATATTGCATTTTGTACATTGCGCGGAGCAGTACCACGACAACCGCCATTGCGGCTGCGCCAGCAACGAGCGCTACTATAACCGAAAGCCACTGTAAGCTTTCGGAAGCGAGCGAACAAACCAAAAGCCCTGCCCAGCTTCCTACCGCAAAAAACGCGGTTATGCTCTTTACAGTAAATATAGAAACTCCCGAATCCGTGTCGATATCTATATCTCCGTCGCCGTCGGCGTCAATATCTCCGCCGAAGGACGTGCAACACAAAAGTATAATCTGAATAATCAGAAACACCGTTGAAACTATGCCAAGCCAAAAATAAATATGCTCCAGCACAGTCAGATTAGCGAACCATTCCGCCATAAAATTACCTCCGTACAGTATTATATATAAACCGTTTGCGCCGTAATGAAACAATAAATTGATAAAAATTTATCGATTTATATATAATTTACTATTTTATTATATCATCTTCAACTATTATAGTCAACGGCAAAAATAAATTTTAACTTTTCCATAATTTCACATATGCGTATGCAAACAGGTATAGCGGAGGTATAGCAACAATAAACAACATAAATCCACAATTTCATACAATTTTCGACATTAATCTACAAAAGACAACAAAAAACCTGTAAAACAACGCACAAAAACCACCAAAAATTGCATTTTGTTTATTGTATTGTACAATCCGAGGCGTTTGGTTTATGAAAAAATACTTTATTCTTCTCGGGGCAATAGCTGTTTTGGCTCTTGCCGCAATTATTTGCTTGTGTATCAGTTCCGATTCTTTCGGCCGTGCCGGGTTTGCGGACGTGAATAAGTTCAAGGTCGTGTTCGTAAAGGACGGACAAGCTATTTTGACGGAGCTGGCGGAAAGAGATAAAACCGTATCCCCGCCCGATGAAAACGAAATACCGGACGGTAAGTTCATAACATGGTGCGTTAACGGAAAGCCTTACGATTTTTCAACTCCGATAAACTGTGAAACCGTTCTCACGGCGGTTTATAACAGACGGTATACGCTCACGTTTACGGCGGACGGAAAAGAAATTTACGTTTTTGAATACACTTATCTTAACCGCGGCTCTGTAACCGAACCCGAAATACCGGAAAAGCAAGGTTACTTAGGCGCTTGGGAAGGTTATGTTTTGGACGGCGGCAATAAAACCACAAACGCAGTTTATACTCCGATAAATTACAAAATTTTATTTATGCTCGGAGGAACAGATGTACAGGAGGTCACTTGCACGGTTGAAGATTACAAAGATAAAATACCGCAAGTTCCTACAAAGCAAGGACATGAAGGAGTTTGGAAATACACTCTTACCGGCGTAAACGAAGTTATGGCGGAGCCCTTTTATACGCCTTTGGCTTATTCAATAAACTTTTTCGCAGAAGGCAAATTTATTAAATCGCTTTCCGCGGTTTACGGGGATGTCGATATATCGGCTCCTGAAATTCCCGAAAAAGAGCATTATTCCGCCGTCTGGGAAGAAATAATTTTAGCCGATGAAGCAGTGATAAACGTAAATGCGGTTTACACCCCGAAAATTTACAGGGCAGTTTTCCGTGCGGACGGCTCTCTTGTTAAAGAAACGAAATATACTATTCTTGACAGCGCGCTCGAAGAACCAGAAGTTCCGCAAAAGACGCACTATGTAGGCAGGTGGCAGAAATACGAGCTTCCGTATACCGATTTCTACATCACCGCAGAATACGTACCCATAGAATACAAGATAACTTTTACCGCCGACGGCAACGAGGTTGCAATTCTTCCGTATACGGTTGAAACGGATATAAAATCTTTGCCTTTGCCGCAGGTTCCTCAAAAGGCGGGTTACCGCGGGGAGTGGGAAGCTTTTACTCTGTCAGGCGGCGATTTGATTGTTTCGGCTAAATATTCCGTTATTGACGGTACTGCCGGACTTGTATATTTAAAATCGGGAGCGGGCTATATCGTAACAAAATATAACGGCACGCAAAACGAAGTTATAATACCCTCTTTTTATAACGGTCTGCCGGTGACGGGAATAGGGGAAAACGCCTTTATGAATTGCACGGTTGAAAAAGTAACCATATGCGAAAACGTTGAAACGTTGGGGAACGGTGCGTTTTTAAGATGCGGAAAGCTTAAAAGCATAGAGCTTCCTATCTCGCTTGTAAGTATCGGCGAGTACGCGTTTTATACGTGCTCTTCTCTTTTGGAAATAACCGTTCCAGACAAAGTGGAAACAATCTCCAAACAGGCGTTCAGCGGTTGCTCTTCGCTTGTTAACATAAATATCGGCGCAAGCGTGCGGTATATTGGCGTTTGGGCGTTCGAAGCATGCGATAAGCTTGAAACGGCAAACTTCAAGTCTGACAAGGGTTGGACTTCCGACGGCAATTTCAATTACGGCGCGGCGATCAGCGTTTCTCCTATAGAGGCGGCGCGGGTGCTTAAACAATATTGCGATTACACGTATATAAGAACGTAAAAGGAGAAATATGTACTCGAACAGCGACGCCATAAAGATTTTTTGCAGCCGCCTTTGTGCGGGGGAAAACACTGCTCCGCTGGAAACGCGGGAATGGGGGGATTTATGCTCCCTTATGATAGATAAGGGGTTACAGCCTTTCGAGCTGTTGGATTTTTCCGAAAGAAATTTTAACAACGTTCTGGGGCTTTCGGAAAATTATGCGCAACGTCTTATAAAGCTTGCGGACAGGCGCGGAAAATTATTTGCCGAAATAGAAAAGCTGGAAAACAACGGCGTAACTGTTCTGACGCGTGCGGATAAAGAATTTCCGGAAAATCTCAAAAAAAATCTGGGCAATATGTGCCCGCCCGTTTTGTATTGCATGGGAGATATAAGCCTTTTAAGCGGTAAATACGCGGGTTTTACCGGCTCCCGCAGGGCGGAAGAAAAAGACGAGGCTTTCACTCGGTTAATGGTAAGAAAAACGGCGGCAAACGGATACGGAGTTGTTTCCGGCGGGGCAAGAGGAGTTGACGCTTTTGCAGAAGACGAGGGGGTAAAAATCGGTTGCGGAGTGCTGGAATTTCCTTCCGAGGGGATACTACGTCGGCTGCGTTCGGAAAAAGTTTTTTGCGCCGTGCAGGACGGGGCACTGTTGCTTCTTTCCGCCGCGTTGCCGTATGCGCCGTTTAACTCGGCTTACGCAATTATGCGCAACCGTTATATTTACGCGCAGTCGTCGGGCACGGTTGTCGTGCGCTCGGATTTGGGCAAAGGCGGTACGTGGGCAGGCGCAACCGACAATCTCAAACACGGTTTTTGCGCCGAGTTTTGCAGGAGCGTTGCGGAATACGCAGGAAATGCCGCGCTTATAAAGCGCGGGGCAATTCCGATAGACGAAGCGTTTCAAGGCAATCTCGAAGATTATGCGGCGGTTTCCGCCGATAACCAGTTAAGTATGTTTTAAAATAATCCGTTTAATTGTTGTGTTTTGGCTGTTGCCGTGATATAATTTTAAAAAAACGCAGGCAGCTACCATGGATAAGTGTTTATACAAAGGATATATCGATATTTTGCATGAAGAATTGCTCCCCGCTATGGGCTGTACCGAACCCATTTCGGTTGCTTATGCGGCGGCTTTGGCAAGGGATACTTTGGGGGTAATACCCGAAAGCGTTCGTATATCGGTCAGCGGAAACATACTCAAAAACGTGAAAAGCGTGGTCGTTCCCAATACGGGCGGGCTTAAAGGAGTTACAAGCGCCGCCGCCGCGGGAATAGTTGCCGGCGACGCAAAAAAGAAGCTAGAAGTAATTGCCGCCGTTACACCCTCCGATAAAGAGAGGATATCCGCTTATCTCAAAACAGCCGCATTTTCTGTAGAGCAGTCGCATTCGGGTTGCATTTTCGATATAACCGTCAAGGTTTTCGGCGGCGCGCAAAGCGCGTCGGTGCGTATAGCAGGACACCATACAAATGTTGTGCATATCGATAAAAACGGCGAAGACATTTTGGATATAAAAATCGACAGCGAAGAAAAATGCTGTTGCGTTGACAGAAATCTTTTAACTATAGATAAAATTATCGAATTCGCAAACTGCGTAGATTTAAACGATGTCAAAGACGTAATAGAAAGACAAATAGAATACAACAAAGCCATTTCCGACGAGGGGCTTAAAAACGGCTACGGCGCAAGTGTGGGCAAGGTTCTTTTAAAAGCGTTCGGAAGCGGTATACATAATCTCGCCAAGGCCGCCGCGGCAGCCGGCTCGGACGCGCGTATGAACGGCTGTTCTTTGCCTGTGGTTATAGTTTCGGGCAGCGGAAATCAGGGCATGACGGCGTCGTTACCCCTCATAGTATACGCCGATTATCTGAAATGCGGACGGGAAAAGCTAATCCGTGCGCTTGTGGTTTCAAACCTTGTCACTATACATTTAAAAACGGGGATAGGCAGGCTCTCCGCGTATTGCGGGGCGGTTTCTGCGGGGTGCGGTGCAGGCGCCGGAATATGTTATCTGCACGGCGGCAATTTCGCCGAAATTTCCAAAACGGTAGTCAACGCGCTTGCAATTAATTCGGGAATGATCTGCGACGGGGCAAAATCAAGCTGCGCCGCTAAAATCGCTTCCGCGGTGGAGGCGGGTATACTGGGCTTTGAAATGACGCGCAACGGCAGCCATTTCTGCGGCGGCGACGGTATACTCGACGACTGCGTGGAAAGCACCATAGATAACGTCGGCGATATCGCCCGTATAGGCATGCGCGAAACCGACGAAGAAATTATAAGGCTGATGATTAAAAAATGCTGAACGCGTTCTCACGCAGTGAATTGCTTTTAACAAAAGACGGCGTAAAAAAATTATCCGAAAGCCGCGTCGCTGTTTTCGGGGTAGGCGGAGTAGGCGGCTACGCCGTTGAAGCGCTTGCCCGTGCAGGGGTGGGGGCAATCGATTTAATTGATAACGATACCGTTAACATAACCAATTTAAACCGCCAGATTGTTGCGTTGAACAGCACGTTGGGCAGATACAAAACCGAGGTTATGAAAGAGCGCATAGCCGATATAAACCCCTGTTGCAAAGTCACTGTTCATAACGTGTTTTTTGATAATTCAACCGCACATATGCTTGATTTTACGCAGTTCGGCTACGTAATCGACGCTATAGACACCGTGAGCGGTAAAATCGCGCTTATCGGTCTTGCAAAAAAATGCGGCGTACCGGTAATAAGCTGTATGGGTGCGGGGAACAAGCTCGACCCTGCGGCTTTTAAGGTTGCCGATATTTCAAAAACTTCCGTTTGTCCGCTTGCAAAGGTTATGCGCCGCGAGCTTAAAAAAAGGGATATATGCGGGGTAAAGGTTGTTTACTCGGAAGAACCTCCCAAAGCCTCGGGCGAAGTTATCGGCAGCGTTTCGTTTGTTCCGTCGGTTGCGGGCTTGATCGCCGCGGGAGAAGTAATTAAAGATTTGGTCGGTATCACAAAATGAACGAAACGGAATTTTCATTGGAACGCGCCGAAAAGAGCATAATAAAAAAATTCCATAAACAGCTTTTCCGCAAATTTACAAAAGCAGTAGCAACTTATAATTTAGTCGAACCCAACGATAAAATAGCCGTTTGCATTTCGGGCGGTAAAGATAGCTGGCTGATGGCTAAGCTGTTTCAGGAATTGCAAAAACACCATAAATTTCCGTTCGAGGTTGTTTTTCTTGTTATGGACGCGGGCTATAACAAAGCAAACCGAGAGCTTATAGAAAGCAACTCCGAAAAACTGAACGTGCCCATAACCGTATTTGAAAGCGACATTTTCGAAAACGTTCTGCATATAGAAAAGTCGCCTTGCTATCTCTGCGCAAGGATGAGGCGCGGACACCTTTACGCAAACGCGCAAAAGCTCGGTTGCAATAAAATAGCACTCGGACATCATTACGACGACGTTATCGAAACGATTTTAATGGGGATGCTTTACGGCGGTCAGGTTCAGACGATGCTGCCCGTATTGGACAGTTCGAACTTCAAAGGCATGAAGCTTATCCGCCCGATGTATTTAATCAGAGAAAAGGATATTATAGCTTGGCGCGATTATAACGGGCTTGAATTTTTGCGTTGTGCGTGCAGGTTTACCGCAGAAAAGCAGGAAGAAGAGGGCAAGCGGTTAAAGGTCAAAAAGCTCATACGCGCGCTTGCCGCCGAAGACCCTGAAATCGAGCAGAATATTTTCAAAAGCGTGGAAAACGTAAATCTTTCCACCGTAATTGCTTATAAAGATAAAGACGGAATAAAACATTATTTTAACGGGGATAAAAAATGAAAATAACATCACGCTTTACGGTGGCTGTGCATACTATGCTCGCTATCCATACTTTCGGGAAGGATTTAAAGACTACGTCCGAATTTATTGCGTCCAGCGTGAATGTAAATCCTGTGGTTATCCGCCGTATCCTTTCATCTTTAAAAAACGCGGGATTGATAGAGGTAAAAGCAGGCAGCGGCGGCGCAAGAATAATAAAGCCGCTTGAAGATATAACTCTTTTAGACGTTTACCGTGCGGTAGACTGTGTAGAAGACGGGCTTTTTCATTTCCACGAGAACCCGAACCCGAATTGCCCTGTCGGTAAAAATATTCACGCCGTGCTGGATGAAAGTCTTGCCGCCGCGCAAAGCGCTTTGGAAAACTCTTTGAAGTCCTCAACGCTTGCAGAAATAGACGCGCGGCTTTGTAAACTTATGTAAAAAAACATTAAAACCCAACCCGCTTACTGTAGTTTCATAGGGAATTATAGGTAAGCCGCAACCGAACAAGATAAAAGCTGTGGCGTATAACCACGTCTTTTTTTCTTTAATGGTTTTTATGTGGACGAAATTCACTAACTGCAAACGGAGCTTATGTGGTGAATTACATTTTTATACTTATCAACCGCTTGTTTGTCCGTTTTCAATATAAAAAAATGCCTGCACGGTAAACAGTAATCTAGAGGGTAAAATAATTATGAAACGAAAAGTTATTTTATATATTTCACAAAGCTTAGATGGATTTATTGCAGATAATAAAGGGAATGTGGATTGGATTTCAGGGAACGATAAAGAATATACCGGTGATTACGGATATGAAAACTTTATTAAAGAAATAGATACTGTTGTTTTAGGCTATAACACATATAGTCAAATTAAAAATGAATTATCGCCTGAGCATTGGGTATATGAAAATTTAAAAAGCTATGTTTTAACTAGTAAAAAAATAGAAGACACTCCGAATATTAAATATATTAATGTGAATATAAAAGAACTGATAAAC
>CAMWMZ010000001.1 GCA_947175485.1 uncultured Clostridia bacterium | reverse complement strand
GGATCATCGATAGAGCCTCCCAAAATATTTTTAAATCATATTTTGGATGTAATATAAAAGTATAAAATATTATATATAAAAATATAATTACGGCGATTATTACGTTTACAAGAATAAGTTTAGTCTTCTTTGTTAATTTATTTTTCATTTTTTTCTCCTTTGAAAAATTAATTATTTATACTTAAAATTTAGCATTTTCAGCTTTTAATGTCAATATCTGTTTTGTCCCGTTTTTGTCCCAAAAAGATTTGTATAATTAATATAAGTTAAATTTTTTAAAACTACGGCAAACATATTGAATTATCTATTATTATGCTATATAATTGATTTAAGGGATTCCTTATGGACAGAATTGACGGAAGATATTTAAGAGATTTAAGAAAAGAATACGGATATTCAATACGTGCGTTTGCCGATAAAATTTACTCGTCAAAATCTACCGTACAACGCTGGGAGAAATCTTTTTTACCGGAAGACGAATGTATCCTTGAAAAAATTTCCGAAGTTTTCAATTTAACCTTAGACGATTTACGTAATCAATCTCTGAATAAATATGGAAATAAAAATAGCGTTACTGATAGCGAATATACACCCGAACAACTTAATATAATGAAATTTGGAATAAAATATTTATTAATTACTCTTATGGCTTTGTCTGGAACTTTAATTGCAATTTGTGCTTTTATGTTTATTTAAATAATTCTAATAATAAAAAAAGCCGCACATTTTAAAATGTGCGGCTTTTTAACGCAGATATTAATTAAAGCGACTGCAAAAGATTAACAACATCGCCAACAGTTTTAAGTGTTGTAACCTTTTCTTCAGGAATGGTCTTACCCGTGTTTTCTTCAAGGGTATAAAGCAATTCGACCACGTCTAAAGAATCCGCCCCCAAGTCTTTTACTATTTCGCTTTGTTCTGTAATTTTGGAAACGTCAACGTTCAACTGTTCGGCAAGTAATTTTGCTACTTTTTCAAACATCGTATAATCCTCCTTAATAGTACTGTAAAATTTTACAACATTGCTATGGCTTTGTCAAGTTAATTTGCTTTTTTGTTAACCTGCTTTAACGACAGCCCTATTCTCATTTTCTTTTTGTCCAAAGCAATTACAACTGCCTTTACCTGTTGCCCGACTTTAAGCACGTCCGACGGATGTTTTATATATCTTTCAGTAATTTCGGAAATATGTACAAGCCCGTCCTGATGTACTCCGATGTCAACGAACGCGCCGAAATCAATAACGTTTCTCACGGTTCCTTCAACTATCATTCCGACATATAAATCATCAATACCCATAATGTCTTTTCTGAGTTGTCTTTGCGGCAAGCTGTCTCGAATATCGCGCCCGGGCTTTACAAGCTCGGAGATAATATCGTTCATTGTGGCTTTGTCAAGGTCGCAATATTCCGCAGCTTTATCGTCACCGTATTCTTTTACTTTTGCGGGCAACTCAACAAGTTTGCCCTCTCTTACGTCCTTGTCTGTATATCCGAACAACGCAAGCAGTTTTTCCGCCTTTTTATAGGATTCGGGATGAACAGCCGTATTGTCCATTATATTTTTTCCGTCAGGAATACGCAGGAATCCCGCACATTGTTCGTAAGCCTTAGCTCCTAACTTTGAAACTTTCAAAAGCTGAGATCTCGCCGTAAATTTACCGTTTTCTTCGCGGTACGCCACTATGTTTTTGGCTATACCAGAATTTAAACCTGCAACATATTTCAAAAGAGAAACACTCGCAGTATTCAAGTCCACGCCGACGTTATTAACGCAGTCTTCCAAAACGCCGCCTAAAACACTGTCAAGCCTCTTTTTATCCATATCATGCTGATACTGTCCTACCCCGATAGATTTAGGGTCGATTTTAATAAGCTCGGCAAGCGGATCCTGCAATCTTCTTGCAATGGAAATTGCGGAACGTCTGGTCAAATCAAGATCGGGAAACTCTTCAACGGCAAGCGGACTGGCGGAATAAACGCTTGCACCGGCTTCGCTTACAACAGCATAGCTTACGTTGTCGTCAACTTCTTTCAAAAGTTCGGCTACAAAAATCTCCGTTTCTTTACTGGCGGTACCGTTACCAATGGAAATAATATCCACATGGTGTTTTTTTATAAGATTCTTGATAATGCTTTTTGCGTCTTCAATCTGCGCCGGTTTGTGAACTTCCGGTATGGGATAAACTACGCCTGTTTCAAGAACCTTTCCCGTCTCGTCAACCACGGCAAGCTTGCATCCGGTTCGATATGCAGGGTCAAGCCCCAAAGTCACTTTGCCTTTTACGGGGGGCTGCAATAAAAGCGGACGTAAATTTACTTCAAACATCTTTATTGCCTGCTCGCTTGCTTTATCGGTAAGTATGGCGCGGACTTCGCGCTCTATAGAAGGTTGAATAAGTCTGTCATATCCGTCGTCGGAAGCCTCTTCCACAAGCTTTGAACAATCCGCGTTGCCGTCTGACTTTAAATATTTTGCGGCGCATACCCGCTTTGCAATATCGGGATTGAAATAAATTTTAACTTTTAAACAATCCTCTTTTTCTCCGCGGTTAATAGCCAAAATCCTATGGTTTTTTATTTCGGGAACAAGTTCGGCGTAATCTGCGTACATTGCATAGGTGCCTTTTTCATCATCCTTAACCATTTTCGTTTGCATTTCGCCATGGTTTTCAAGCAAAGTGCGCAATTTCTTTCTGAGGTCGGCGTTGTCGGATACTATTTCAGCAATTATATCTTTTGCTCCCGCTATTGCCGCAGGAACATCATTAACGCCCTTTTCCTCATCTATGTATTTTTCAGCTTCCTTATAAGGGTCTCCCTCCTGCGCAAGAATAAATTCAGCAAGAGGCTGCAAGCCCTTTTCAATTGCAACAGACGCGCGGGTCTTCTTCTTTTGTTTAAACGGCCGGTAAATATCCTCAACCTCCGTCATTGTCTGCGCGACGGCAATTGCAGCTTGGATTTCTTCGGTCATTTTATTTTGTTCTGTGATAGCCGAAGATACTTCCTGTTTACGTTTTTCAAGATTTTTAAGATATTCGTATCTGTCGTTCAGTTCACGTAATACCTGGTCGTCTATCGCACCGGTCATTTCTTTACGGTACCGCGCTATAAAAGGAATTGTGTTTCCTTCGTCCAAAAGTTGTAAAATATTTTTTACGTGTTCGGGACGCAGATTAAATTCTTCGGTTAACTGTTGTGCAATTTCCATACTATCTTTTTAAACCTTTTAAAAATATTTTTTGTTCGTTTGAAAGGCGGAAGCTTTCGCACGCCTTTTGAATAGCCTTATTATGAGTTTTTATATTAATCAAATTTTCTTTTAAATCCGCTTTAAGAAATTCAACCGCTCTGTCGTAAAACTTGACGGCTGTTTCACAAATAAGCCACGCCGCAGCCATATGTACATAATATATTTGCGTATCGGCAAGGCGCACGGCTTCATATATGTTTTCGAGATATTCTTCCTCAACATAAAAATGCAAAAGCGTAGTAAGCGCAAATCTTTGATAAAATTCTTTATTTTCGCTCAGATACTTATAAATATAAGGCAGAAACTCTTCTTTATTTTTTGCAATACATTTCGGAGCAAAACAGTCGCATGTCGCCCAGTTATCTATAAGAGAAACACATTTATCCGCATATTTTAAAAAACCGTCAAATTTTAAAAGAGAAACCGCGGTAAGCTTTACAAACGTTACTTCATAAACGTCATCAGGAAAAGCCATTAGCTCTTCTATTTCATTTTTATATTTCTTTGCGACCTTTCTTAACTGCGGAATGCGCACGCCCAACACGTTGATTTTATCGTTATTTAAAAGCCGCTTATGAAAATCACGGTAGTTTTCATCAGCCAGCGCCATAAGCTCATCCAAAAACGCTTGATAATGCAGCATACCATTCCTCTTTTGAAAACCTTGTATTCGCAGGACTTGTAGAAGGCAGTTTTATGTATGGCGTAGAAATATTTTTATAGTTTTTCAAAAATATCTCATAAGCTTTACCGCCGTTGACTATTATAAGACAAATATCCGAGTTTTGCAATATATTTTTTATGTCGGCAATCTTAAAATTTTTTATAGTGCTGTCCTGGCTTCCTACTATCTCACATTCCGTTACGATATCCCATAAAGCAATTTTGTGCCTTAATAAAAACTCCTTCTTTGCTTGAACGTTTTCAGGGATATTTTCGCCAAAAAACGAACAAACGGTTTTCCAAAAACGGTTTTGCTTATTTCCGTAATAAAAAACCGCTTCGCGGCTCTTAACCGAAGGAAAACTCCCTAAAATCAAGATTTTGCTTTCTTTGTCATAAACAGGCTCAAACCCGTGCTTTATAATTTCCATTTAAAAAGGCTTGTCCACTGCGCCGACTAGCGCAACTGCTCGTTTTTCCTCGTTAAAATTAATATCTACGGCGTCGAGCACGTCGTTTAAGGTAACGCTGCTGATTTTGTTAACTCTTTCTTCGAAATTGTATATTTTATCGTTATAAAGCATTTCTTTCCCGAAAAGCAGCATTTGCGAACTTGTGCTTTCCTGAGAAAAAATCGAAGATGAAATAAGCTGTTCTTTACCTCTTACAAACTCTTCATTCGAAATGTTTTTACTCTTAATATCATTGATACAGCGCAAAACAGCTTCAGCCGATTGCTCGTACTTATGCAAATTTACTCCCGCATAAATTGCAAGCGACCCAGTTTCCGCATAGGTAGAGACAAAAGAATATACCGTATAAGCAAGCCCCAAATCTTCTCTTACCGTTTGAAACAGTCTAGACGACATACCGCCGCCGAAAATCGCATTCATAATCTGAGTTGCATCATAAAGGCTATCGTATCTCTTTACGGAAGGGAACGCCATTCCTATATGGACCTGTTCAATGTCTTTATGCTTAAACAAAGATTTTCCTTGCAATTCCACTTCTATTTCACCGCGTTTACAGCACCTGGGTTTAATTTGTGAAAAATATTTCTCGGCAAGTTCCTCGGCAAGCTTAATATCGATATTCCCCGCCATAGAAATAACAATATTATCGGGGATATAATGCTTTTCCATATAATTTGAAATGTCTGCTTTAGTGAAACCTTCAACGTTTTTTGCCGGACCTAAAATATTTCTTCCGTATCCTTTCTCTCCATAAAACGCTCGTGAAAGGATATCAAGGCATAAATCGTCAGGGGTATCTTCCGTCATATTGATTTCTTCAATAATAACGCCTTTTTCCTTTTGCATCTCATCTTCGGGGAAGGTGCTTTCCAGAAACAGATCGGCAAGAATATCAAAAGCTTCGGCAGCGTGTCCCGTTGTTGATTTTGCATAATAGCAAGTCATATCGCGGCTTGTAAAAGCGTTCATTTGTCCGCCTATTCTGTCCATATCGTCTGAAATTTTAAAAGCCGAACGGCGCTTTGTGCCCTTAAACATCATATGTTCGATAAAGTGGGAGATTCCGTCTTCTTTATCGCTTTCAACCGATGCGCCCGTATGCACTAATATGCCCATTGTAACAGACATTAAAGACGACATTCTGTTAACTACAAGTCTTATACCGTTGTCTAATTTTTTATAATGTACCATTATTCTCCTAAACATTGAGAAACAGTTGCGGTTTTTAAGCCGTTTTCTCTTATGTAATTTAATATTTCAGGCAGAGCCTGCACAGTCCAATCTTTCGGGTGCATTAAAATAAACTCTCCTGCAGAAAGCTTTTTTGTTGCACGGGCTATAACTGTATTCACATCTTTATCCCGCCAATCAATCGTATCACGCGACCACATTATTACTTTCATATCAAGTGACGCGCAGGCTGAAAGCGTATTTTCGGAATACGCCCCTGAAGGAGGAGCGAAAAGCGTTATCTTTTCCCCGCAAATCATTTCCAAAAGCTTTACGCTTGGACGAATTTCTTCAAGATTGGCATCATAAGACATCTTAGAATGGTCTTTATGAAAGTAGCCGTGACTTCCGAGCTCATGCCCTCGTCTGAAAATTTCACGCACGCAGTCAACGTTATCGTCGGCCCAACTCCCCCCGATAAAAAACGTTGCCTTAGCTCCGTTTTCTTCAAGTATATTTAAAATTTCAAGCACGTTATCCGTGCTTTCATAAACATTAAAAGTTAAAGCTACCTCACCGCGGCTTTCGTTTCCGCTTGCAAACAAATTATCGTTTTTATAAATGACGGCCGTTGCATTTCCGCTGTAAAATCCTACTAACGACACTGCAAGTATAACTACCATCAACGTAAGATTTGTAATAACCGTTATAAATTTGCCTTTCACTTAGTTTACCCCTAAAACATCAATACTATTTATATAATATTACGTTTACGGGCTTAACTTGACTATTTGAGTTTTATAAATGTAACTCCCGTTTCTCCCTCGCCGTATTTTCCCAACCGATAGCTTTCCACACGGCTGTGCCTTCTCAAATGTTCTGAAATTGCTTTTTTAAGTTTACCTGTACCAACTCCGTGAATAACTTTAATTTCTTCCAGATTGTCGGTTAACGCTTTGTCAATAAAATTATCGACTTCATAAATCGCTTCGGGAACGGTAAGCCCCAAAACATTAATTTCCAACACCGGTGCAGAGCGCGGCAGTGATTTTACTACTTTTATTTGTTTTTGCGTATGTTCTTCGACGCCTATAACCAGTAAATCTTTGAGCTTAAGGTGCATTTTTAGATTGCCGCAAATTACTTCCGCCTCGCCTTTTTTTGCGTTAAAGTCTGCAATCCGTCCCTTTGTTTCC
The DNA here is from genome assembly GCA_947175485.1 of uncultured Clostridia bacterium. Lineage (GTDB taxonomy): Bacteria > Bacillota > Clostridia > Christensenellales > Borkfalkiaceae > Coproplasma. Next base: position 84,577 of record CAMWMZ010000001.1, on the reverse strand, counting down.
ATAGGCTTTACATAAACCGTAACGCCTGCTTTTATATTTTGCACAGTTGCGGGAGTAAAGTCAACATCTTTTTTCTTTTCAGCTTCTTCTTCGTAAGCGCTTGCGCTTAATCTGTTTTTTATTGTGCGAGCAGCAATCAAATCACGTTCTTTAAGCTCTTCTTTTTTGAAAATTTCCTCGATTTCAGAAAGCATTTCTTCCGCTTTTTGAGTGCGTTCGGCAATTATTCTTCTGCTTTCCGTTCTTGCAGAACGGTTGATTTTTTCTTTTTCTTTGTTTAATTCATCAATACGGCAATTAACTTTTTCAAGTTTTTCTTTCCACTCGCGCTGCATAAGTGAAATTTCTGAAAGCCTCATTTCCGCTTCAATGCGGCTTTCCTCGGCACGTTTCACCACGTTTTCAAAGCTTCTGGCGCCTTCGGAAAGATAACTTTCGGCATCTTCAAGAATTTTAACGTTCATTCCCAACCGCTTAGCTATACACAAAGCGTTACTCGCGCCGGGCAGACCGATTTTAATACGGTAAAGAGGTTTTAAGGTTTCGGTATCGAATTCCATGCTTGCGTTTTCTATACCTTTTACAGAATAGGCAAACTCTTTGAGCGGAGTAAAATGTGTAGTTACAATTCCCTTTGAACCTTTATCGATTAAATGTTTTACCACGGCTTTTGCGATTGCCTGCCCTTCATCTGGGTTTGTACCGCCGCCAAGTTCGTCTATCAAAACAAGACTGTTATCATCCGCTGAATTACATATTTCTATTATATTTTTTAAATGTGAAGAAAAAGTGGAAAGACTTTCCTCTATGCTTTGGCTGTCACCGATATCACAGAAAACATTACCGAAAACTGCAACGGAACTGCCTTCGCCGGCAGGGATAAAAAATCCGCAGGCAGCCAACAAACAAAAAAGCCCAGCCATTTTAAGTGTAACGGTTTTCCCTCCGGTATTAGCGCCGCTCAAAAGCAAAAAATTATACCCGCCACCAAGCTCTAATGAAACAGGAACTGCTTGGCTTTTATCGATTAAAGGATGCCGCCCTTTAATAATATTAACATATCCGCGGTTATTCACTTTTGGCTTTGTACATTTAAGCGAATAGCAATATTCTGCAATTGCATAATAAGCGTCTAACTTATAAAGCAGACTTAAATCAACTTTTAATTGCTCGGATATAAAACCTATTCGTGATGAAAGCGCCTTTAATATTGCTTCAACTTCTTCTCTTTCATCTATATACAACGCAGTTAATTCATTGTTTAGCTCTAAAATATATTCAGGTTCTATAAAAAACGTTGCACCAGTTTTGGAACGGTCGTGGATAAATCCTTTCACATGGCTTTTATGCTCCGCCTTTACAGGGATAACGTATCTGTCGTTGCGAATAGTTACTATGCTGTCCTGCAAATATTCTCCGTCTTTTCCGGAAGTATATTCCGAAAGCTTTTCACGTATCCTTGCGTTAAGGTTTTTTATTTTTGAACGTATAGAAAAAAGTTTGTCGCTTGCGGAATCACTTACCGCTTCGGCGGATACGATTTTTTGAACTATATCATCTTCCGTTTGTTTATCAAAATAAATATTCTTTGCAAGGGTTCGTACAAACTTAATATCCTCATCCTCTGTTTTTTCAATCGAATAAAAAGCAAGCCTTGCCGCGCGCAACAACGCCGCACAATTCAAAAGCTCTCCGCACGAAAGTGTCGATCCCTTTTCTGCCCGTGTTAATTCATCCGAGATATCGTAAAACTCTTCGATTTTACCTACTCCGTAAGTATAGAGCAATTTATCACATTCAAAAGTGACCGCAAGTCTTTCGGAAACTTCTTTTACGTCGGTTGCGGGTATTAGTGCGGAAATAATTGCTTTTCCGCCCTCTGTGTTTGCGTGCTGTGCGGCAAACGCCAATATTTTATTGAGTTCAAGCTTTTCAAAACTGTTTAAATTCATATTTAAAATACTGACTGAACTGTATGTCCGCGGGTATAATTTTTAAACTTTTCGCGCAATTTTTGTTCGTCGTTACAAATATCTATAATATTTTGCGGTTTGTTTTCAAGCGTTAAATCAATTAACTTTCCGCAACCTGCGTTCTGGGAAATAAGATCGGCACAATTATATATTTCAAACCTGCAACCGCTTGTTTGATAACGGCGCAATGCAAATTTTCTGCCATTCTCATCTGTAAGCGCATATATTCTACGTTTATCGCATGTTTTGCATTTCTTTTCAAACGGACAATATACCAAATCCATTAATTTTATATTTCCCGCACAAAAATAGAACGCATTGCTTTTTGAAAAATTATCCGCCTCTTTCGCTGTAATTTCCTTTGAATACGCTATATATTCCGATCTACAGTCCGCAAACGCTATACTGTTGGAAATATTCATCCCCGTTCCGGCAAACAAAGGCTTTTTTAATTCTTCCGCAAGCTTGAAGCCGTAAATACCGTCACAATAGATTCCGTCAAAAGGCGCAATCAAATGCTTTACCGTTTCAATTTCTTTTCCGCTCAAATAAGGCGGTAAAAACAAAAATTTTTCACCTTTAAAATTTTCAATAAGCGGAAAAACATCTTCATTGAAATCATTTAGCTTAAAAATTCCGATATCTGCATTAAGTCCACGCAAATCAGTGCATATAACTGCAGTCTTATCATTTTTAACACGCTTAATTTCAGGAATAGTATGATTTTGTACTATTTTGACATTATTATTGTGTGAAATATTTTCAAAATAACAAGAAAAAACGTTGCGCCGTAAAGCATTTAGCACTGACGCGGGTACAAAAACTCCGTCGCTTTCAAAATTGCCGAAAGTAATTTCAAAAGGAAATTTATCGGTTTTATTAAAACAAAATTCGAAATCTTTTCTGGTAAGTGAAAGGTTTTTAGCTTTTTCTAAAATTTCATCGCTTTCAAATTTTTTTCCGTTAATAAATATTTTTGCAGTTTCACCCGAATTCAATGTTGCATCGATCTTAATCGGAATTAATCTTTTTTCGCTTAAAAGGCGTGTGTTCAATCGCGTATCTGTAGTAACGAACACCTTATCGCCGTTTTTAAAATGCGTCTTACCCGATAAAATAAATCCGCCTTTTACATATCCACCGAAACTTGCCCCGCCGATTTCCTTGCCGTTACGCAAAATTTTGAAACCGTCGCCAAAGTCAAAGCTACCGTTTCCTTGGCATATGAATTTAGCGTTTTCAACTTTTACTATTCCGACAAACTCTCCTATATGCCCTTGTATTGCGGAAGATAAAAAACTTTTATCTTGCCCGAAAGCAAGTCCTTTTGTATAATTTCCCCTGTTAAAAGTACGTTTTAAATCGCTTAAATCATTTTCGCCGCTATTTCCGTTCAAAATATTACGATAATATTTAACCGCCGCCGAAACATATTCGGCACGGCGCATCCTGCCTTCAATTTTAAACGAATAAACCCCTGCTTTGCGTAAAAGCTCTATTTCCGTGCCGACGCTTAAATCCGACAAAGAAAGCTTATATGAAAACTCTTCAAAGCCTTCTTTATTGATTGAATACATTTTTCTGCACGGTTGTTTACATTTGCCGCGGTTTCCGCTGTTTCCTCCCGCAAAAGAGGAAAAATAACATTGCCCCGAAAAGCACGAACACAAAGCACCCTGAATAAAAACTTCGGTTTCAATAATCGATGCTATTTCCTTTATATCCTCTAACGCTGTTTCTCTGGCAAGAACAATTCTCGAAAACCCGCATTCATTTGCAAACAATGCACCGTATTTGTTACAAACTCCCGCTTGCGTTGAAAGATGAATTACTATTTGCGGATAATTGCGCTTTAAAAAAGCGCCTATAAAAACATCGGAAATTATTAAAGCGTCTGCGCCCATATTCCAAACATCAATGCAAGTTTCAATAAAATTCGCCAATTCAGCATTTTTAACAAGCGTATTCATTGCAACATATATTTTTACGCCGAAAGCGTGTGCATATTTGACGGTTTCTTCAAAGCTTTGATAGTCAAAGTTTTCAGCAGAACTTCTTGCGGAATATTCTTTTAAACCCAGATATACGGCATCTGCACCGGCATTTATAGCCGCAATTGCAGTATTTTTATTGCCCGCAGGAGCTAATATTTCACACATAGTACTACGCAAACCCGTATTTATCGATTATTTGGGCTATTGCTCCTTCATTATTTGTTATTGCAATAAAATCTGCAATTTGCTTTAAAGCATTATCCGCATTACCAACCGCGGCGCCGACTCCGGCAACTTTTATCATCGAAACATCATTAAGATTATCGCCTACGGCAACACATTTTTCTAAGGGTATATCAAAACGCTTGCAAAGATATTTCACTGCTTCCCCTTTGGTTTCGCCTTTTGGCGATACTTCTACAAGTTCTTTAGCGCTACAAGTAACGTCAAACCTATCTCCAAGCCTTTTGTTTAATTCCGAATATAACGCATCTCGTTCACTTTTTTGTACAAGCACGGCAATTTTCTGGCAGTTTAAGCGTTTTTTCATTACAAACTCAGCCATTAATTCGTTTACATGCTCTGCATTGACGCAAACAATACGTTCATATAATTGCAAATATTCATTATCTTTGGGAATATCCGTGTAAAGATTGTCTCCGCAATAAATATTTACAGGTTGATTCAGTTCTTTAATGTTCTTGCAAATTTCCGCAACTTCAGAATAAGGAATACTACTGCTTTTTAAAATATTTCCGCTTTCGATTTCCGCTATAACGCTGCCTTGATTTGCTACAACCAATCCGCTCAAGCCAAGTTTTCTTACTTGCGGAAGTATTGACCGCAACATCCTACCTGTACAAACAGCAAAAACACCGCCCGACTTTACATATTCAGTTATTGCTTCTTTTACACGTTCAGGCACATTCTGTCTGTCGTCGATAAGCGTACCGTCAAAATCGGATACAATAAGTTTATAATTAATCTTCCTCATAAGTTATCCTGCAAATAAGCTTTTATGCTTTGCGCAATTGATTTTGATATTCCGTCAATAGCCGCAATATCCTCTATGCTTGCATTCATAATACGTTCAAGCGTGCCGAATTTTTCCAAAAGAGCCATTCTGCGCACTTTACCAACGCCGTCTATTTCATTTAAAACACTTTGCAGATTACGTTTAGAATGCAGATTTCTGAAATAGGTTATTGCAAAGCGGTGAGCCTCATCACGTATCCGTTGCAACATTTTCAATGAATAATCGCGATGCGAAATTTTAACGCTTTCTTCAGAATACAAAGTAAACACTTCTTCTTCACGCTTTGCCAGCGATACAAGCTCTATCCCGCGTATATTCATTTCATTAAATATGCTTTTTACTGCGGAAAGCTGCCCCTTACCGCCGTCTATTATAATTAAATCCGGTTTAGGAAACCTTTCCTCTTCCGATGTTCCAAGTTTTGAAAGCCTGCGCGTTAAAACTTCCTGCAAAGAAGCAAAATCGTTTGCGCCCTCTACGGTTTTTATTCTGAACCGCCGGTAGCTGTTTCTATCTGCTTCGCCGTCAATAAATACGACCATCGACCCAACTTTATCTACTCCGCTTATATTTGAAATATCGTAACATTCCATTCTGCGCGGGTAGCATTTGAGTGAAAGTTGTTCTTGCAAACGCTTACACGCATTTATCGTCATATCGTCTTTATGTTTAATTTTATCAACCGATTTTTCCAGATATTCTTCAGCGTTTTGCTTTGCCATTTTTAATAATCTGGCTTTATCCCCTTGCTTTGCCAACGTAATTTCAACAGATTTTTGAAATCTTTCTTTGAAATAATTTTGCAGTAGCTCCTTTTCGCTGAATTCTTCGCAAATAATTTCCGACGGTGCTTCATGGTTTTGATAATATTGCGTTATAAAGCTTGTCAGCGCCTCTCCGTCAGACATATGCGCTTCGTCTAAAGCAAATGAGCTACCGCCTTGCATAATGCCTTTGCGGGTAACCAATACATTGACTGCGGAATAAAGATTGTTTGTTGCATATGCGATTATATCGGCGTCAATATAACGGTTTAAAGACGTTATTCTCTTCGCTTCAAGCTTGGAAAGCATTTCAAGCTTATTTTTATAATCGAGCGCAAGCTCAAAATTTTCGTTATTTGCCGCAAGCAACATTTTATCTTTCAATAATATTTCTGCGTCTTTATAATTACCTTCAAGAAAATTCAGAGCCGATTTCACGCATTTTGCATATTCCGATTTATCGATTTTGCCCGCACAGGGCGCTGGACATCTGTCAATATGATAATTCAAACATTCCCGCTTATTTCCCGTTATTTTTGTATGGCATAATCTTACGTTGAAAGCAAGTTGCAATGTATCCAGTATATCTTTACAACTTATTCCGCCCATAAACGGACCGAAATAGCGGCAACCGTCTTTTGAAATTTTACGTGTGATATAAAAATTGGGAAAATCTTCCCGCATGTCGGCTTTTATATAGGGATATGTTTTATCGTCTTTTAAAAGTATATTGTATTTCGGCTTATATTTTTTTATTAAGTTATTCTCCAGCGCAAGAGCGTCAATCTCCGAATTAGTAATTATATAGTTGAAATCTTTAATATTTTCAACCATTTTCATTACTTTTTCGGGTTTTGGAGAATTATGAAAATACTGCCTCACCCTGTTCTTCAATACGCGCGCTTTACCTACGTATATAACGTTTTTATATTCGTCAAGCATAATATAAACGACAGGATTATCAGGTAAAAGTTTTAATTTTTCTTTTATTACGTCCATTTTTGTATAAAAGATTATACCACAAGGGCTACATTTTTGCAAATTAAAAAATCTTGCCTGACGACAAGATTTTTTATATTTGTTAGTCGGCTTTATGCACGCCGGCAAGCTTAGGGATTTCCGTTGCGATTTTGTTCACATCCGTTATTAAATCAGTCACGTCGCTCTTACCGTTTTTATAATAAAACTTAATTTCATCTATATCAAACTGATCATCATAAATATTTTGATTTTCAACTTTTTGACCTCTTGTTTGCGCTCTGATAATATTATAAGTATTTGTGTCCAGCTTATATTTTTCGTCAAGCTCATCTTCAACAAAAATACAATTATAAAGTTTTACATAAGCATCCAGTGTAACAGAACTTCCGTTAAGTGTTATTGATTTCTTACCAAGTTGGGTTTGAATAGGATTTTTTGCATTTTCAAAATAACAATATTCTATTAACGCATATGCTCCGGAACGTAATGACATGTTAGTTCCAGACGATTTATAATAGTAATTATTATACATATGCATGTTAGCCTGTCTACCAAGCGGTAAACGACTGTTGCATCTGTCGTAATAATTATGATGGAAAGTTACGTTAGCCGTAAATACGTCGTCATCCGAACCTATCAACCCGGTTTTGTGATTGTTGAAATAATGGTTATATGAAAGTGTTATATAGGCACATCTTTTGAAGTCTGTTGCGCCGTCCCCTTCGCGTTTGTCCTGTTCGGCACAAACGTCCCAATAGTTCTTTCCTTCATTAAAAGTATTGTGGTGTACCCAAAGTCTGTTTGAATTGAACTTATCCGCGGACATTCCCGTGTATGTGGAATTCGTACTCCCCTCAAAACTGCACGCATCTTCGGTATAATCGTCGAACGTTAGATTTCTAACCTCTATTGAACTGCAAGATTTCCAAGTAAAGCCCCATTGAAAAATTTTCGCGTCGGCTCCAATCCCCTCCACGGTAACGTTCGCCGCACTGCTTATCTCACAGTTATTCCAATACGAATCATATTCGCATAACTCCGGATCGGAATTGGATTTATACGAAGCCTTACTTATAAGCCCGTTAAGCTCTGTGTATACGGAAGTATCAAGCTCATTATATCCGCCGGCAATCAGCTTTTCCTGTGTAAGAGAACTTGACGATGAAGGAAGTTGTTTTCCGTTAATGCCTTTAATTACGGAAGCTTTTAAATTTCCGTCTGCCTTACCGTCAACGGTATTTGAAGTAGTTTTATTATAAATAAGCCCTTCTTTCCACGTTGCAGCGCCAACCGTTCCTAAAACCCGGACAATTACAGGTTTTTTAGCATTTTTAGCATCGCCAAGAATACTAACTATTCCTTCTTTTTTGCTATTCCACGGCGCAACTACGGTATTCTTTGTTTCTTCAGTAACATAAATTATATATGCGCCATCCTTAGGTGTACCGTCATTTTGATATCCGCCTATACCGTCACTGAAGTCGCTACTGCCAATATTAAAATGCGCATATCCCGAACGGTCGTACGCAGTAACTGTTACGTCTCTTTCAACCTGTTTATTATCCGCAACCGCTTTTAAAGTATATTCGCCCTCTTGTAAACCAACTGCATCGGCACGAACAATACCGTTTTTAATGCGTATAAGCTGTTTATCGATTTGTTTATACGAACTTGCTCCGGCATTCTTCAATTTATATGATACGCTATAATCGCTTGCATCTTCTTTACCGTTTAAAGCGGCAAACTCTAAATAAGCCCCTTCTTCATATCCGCCGTATGATTTTAAAGCAAATTCGGAAACCGATGTAAATTTCCCATAAAATACTTTATCGCCTGTTGAGTTAACAGGTATTTCAGTTACCGCCACTCCGTTCATGTTAGGGTCGGTAAACCATCCGCTGAAAACAAAACCGCTTCTGGCAAGTTCAGGCAACAACTTTTTAGCATCATAAGAATAAGAAGTTACCGTATCTTTACCGGAATATTCAACATCGTCAACAATCAATGTAACTTTAAACGTGTCTGCCGCCCATTTAGCGTAAAAAGTTTTGGGTCCTGCATCGGCAGCGCTTATTTTTGTAACTGCCTCACCTGCAAAATCCTGATTTCTGAACCACCCGGCAAAGGTATAGTGGTCTTTAGTTGCCGTTGGCAAGTCAACCTCTTTCCCGGCAACATAAGTACTCATTTCCTTGGATAGAGTACCGCCGTCCAAAACATAGGTTATATTATAAGTATAAATATTTTCACCGCTATCACCGGGGCCGGTTTGCGAACTGTCCGAACCGTCGTTACCGTTTGACGGCTTATTGAAAAATCCGTTCAAAACATCACATGCGGTAAAAGCCGTTAATGATATAGCTAAAATTATAGCGGTAAAAACCTTAAATATCTTTCTCATCTCTTTTCTCCTAAACTTCCCTGATTATATTTTATCACACAAACTGTAAATTTTCAATATATATTTTTAAATTTTTAAATATAAAAATCAGACGGGTTAACCCGTCTGATTTTTACTTAGAATTATTAACAACCTAAAAATTCAACCCCTTTCAACATTACGTCGTTGACCGTATCGTTAACTAAACTGTAAAAAATAATCTTACCTTGTCTTTCACTCTTTACAATCCCCAAATTTTTTAAAAGCCTGAGCTGATGCGAAACGGTCGTCTGGTTTATATCCAGAACTCTTGAAAGGTCGGTTACACACATTTCCGAAATCGCAAGGGCGGAAAGCATTCTAACTCTGGTAGGGTCGGCAAAAATAGAAAAAAAACAAACTATACTGTCAAGCACGTCGCCTTCAGGTACGTACTCCTTTACTAAATCCTTTGTGCGTCTATCCAAAAGCATTGTGTCTTGCATACGCATCCTCCTATAAAAATTATAAGGCGCATATGCGAATATGTCAAAATGTTATAATGACGTATACTGTCACAATTTAGCTTTGTTTGTCATTTGCTTTCTATTGAAACAACTTTGTATCCCGCTTCGGTAACAAGCGCAGTAATTTCTTCCGAAGAAACTTCTTCCCTGCTGCGTATAACGGCAATTTTTTTCTTCAGCTTAACTTCTACCGAAATAACGTTTTTCGCAGTCGAAATCCTATCTTCAACCCTTTTTGCACAGTGAGCACAACACATTCCGTCAATACTAACTATTGTTTTCATAAAATTTTCCTTTATAAATTTCTTATTTTTATACAGCAACAATCTGAGGGCGTTACCCACTACAAACAGTGAGCTCAAACTCATGCATGCTGCCGCAATCATTGGATTAAAAACAAACCCGAGCGCTGAAAATACCCCTGCGGCAACCGGAATCATTATTACGTTATAGAAAAAAGCCCAAAATAAGTTTTCTTTTATATTTCTCACCGTTGTGCGGCTTAAGTCAAATAACGTGTCAAGCGTTCGCAAATCCTCGCTTACAAGCACCACTGCGGCGGAATCAATAGCAACGTCGGTTCCGCTGCCGATTGCGACGCCGACATCCGCCTGTTTTAATGCAGGAGAATCGTTTATTCCGTCACCAACCATCATAACACGTCCGCCGACTTTCTGTACGTTTTCAACAGCATTCAATTTATCCGATGGCATTACTTCTGCGATAAACTCTTTTATACCAACTTTATCAGCAACAGCCTGTGCAGTTTTTTGTGAGTCTCCAGTAAGCATAGCTACTCTCAAATTTCTTAATTTAAGCAGAGATATCGCCTCTTTACCTTCCGCCTTTACGGTATCAGAAATTCCTATTAAAGAAATTACCTGCTTATCGTCTGCAAGGTAAATCACTGTTTTACCTTCTTCGGCAAGCTCTTTTACTTTTGATTTTACTTTGTCTGTTAATTTAATATTTTCAATAAGCTTGATATTTCCCAAATAATATTGTTTATTCTCAAACTTTGCCTTTGCGCCTTGACCAACAATATACTCGAAATCTTCTACATCGAAGCTTTCTTCCGCATATTCAACCACACATCTTGCCAACGGATGGTTACTATTTATCTCTATCCCGCGCGCAAGCTTTAAAACCCAATCGCGCTCATAATTAAAAACAAATAAATCAGTAACCTTTGGCTTTCCCTCAGTTATTGTAGCAGTTTTATCAAGCAAAACCGTATTTACGCCGCAAACTCTCTGTAAGCTTTCCGCGTCTTTATACAAAATACCAAGAGAAGCCCCTTTCCCCATAGCCGTCATAATAGCAACAGGCGTTGCAAGCCCGAGGGCACAAGGACAAGATACAACCAAAACGCTTATTGCATAAGTTACGCTGTGTGCAGGGTTGAAACCTCCGTCAACAATCAGCCATACAACAAAAGTAAGTAAAGAGATTATCACAATTACAGGCACGAAGATTCCGGCTATTCTGTCTGCGGTTTTCTGAATAGGGGCTTTACTTGCTCCCGCCTCTTTAACCATATTAATAATTTTGGATAAAGTAGTTTCTTCGCCTACTTTTTCCGCGCGGATTTTGATAACTCCGCTTTTAACAATTGCCGCAGAAGTTACGAAGTCTCCTTCAGATACCTCAACTGGCAAGCTTTCACCGGTAACCGCGCATTTATCGACAAATGCACTGCCGCTAATAATTGTTCCGTCAATCGGTATATATTCGCCTTGTTTAACAATAACAATATCGCCCGCGCGCACGTCTCTTACGGAAACGGTTTTTTGTTCACCGTTAATTTCCAAATTTACATTATCCGGAGCAAGCTTTAACAGTTTTTCGATTTCTCCGCCGGTTTTTTTCTTGGATTTTTCTTCAAGCCACTTGCCAACGGTAACTAAAGCCAAAATCATTGCGGCGGATTCGAAATGCAAATTCATTGCATTGCTTTCAGCGTCATAACCAAGAAAAATAAAAACGGTCAACACCAAAGAATAAATAAAAGAAATGCCCGAACCGAGAGCTACAAGCGTATCCATATTAGGAACCCGCTTAAAAACCGCAACAGCACCGTTCTTGAAAAATTTATAATTAACCCCTATTATTATTGAAGAGATAACAGCTTGATACAGAGCGAACCATCTTGCATTTCCGTAATGAGGATTTAAAAACTGCGGTATCGGCGCGCCAAACATATGCCCCATTGAAACATACATCAAAGGAACCAACAAACATAAAGAAATTATAAATCTTATAAAAAGCTGTTTATCGGAGTTGTTTTCGCTTTTTTTTATTGTCGTTCCCGCTTCAAAAATTCCATATCCCAGCGATTTAACCGTTGAAAATATAATTTCTTCACTTAAAATATTTTCATCGAATTCAACCTTTAAAGATTTTCCCATTAGGCTGACTTCAACAATCTTAACGCCGTTAAGCTTCCCTACCGACCGCTCGATTCCCGAAGAACATGCAGAGCAAGTCATTCCGGTAATGTCATATCTTTTTACCATAAAATATATATTGCCCCGTTACAAATATTTAACCGTGTCTTTGAGCGGCTTAACGGAATAATGTCCGCGTGCAGGTTTGCTATCGGCAGAAGGATAACCTAACGGCAAAATCGCTATAATTTGTTCGTTTTTCGGAAGATTGAACTGCTTTGCCACCAAATCAGGATCATAATATCCTACCCAACACGAACCTATTCCAAGCTCCCATGCTTGCAGCATCATATGAGTGCAAACTATTGAACAATCAATCTCCCCCGTATGATATTTATTAGTCAAAGGGTTTTTCCATTCAAGATTTCTGTCAACGGCAATCAATAGCACTGTTTTTGCCCCGAAAACAAACTTGTTAACGGCTTTAAGCTTTTCTATTGCCTGCTCGCTTTTCAAAACGTAAATTTTTTGCGGTTGATTATTACAAGCCGTAGGCGCTACTTGACCTGCCGCCAAAATAATATCGAGTTTATCGTCTTCGACAGGCTGTTCCGAAAATGAGCGCACTGAATACCGTGACCTTGTCAACTCTGAAAAATTCATAAATACTCCTTAATTTTATTGACAAAACTTTTACATGAAATTATAATAACACAAACTTTTATTTTGTCAAGAACGCACTTTTAAGTGCCATACTTACCTTTTGGAAAGTTAAAATAAAATTAAAATCACATAATATGAATAAAGAAATTTTGAGATCATGCAGTTGCCCTTTAGACGCAACACTTGCAGTTATCGGCGGAAAATATAAAATAGACATTATTTATTATCTTTTCGGAAGAACGCTAAGATACAGTCAGCTTGCAAAACTTACAAACGCAACGCCGAAAATGCTTGCCGAGCAGCTAAAAGAATTAGAACACGACGGTATTATAAACCGAGTTTTATATCCCGTAATTCCGCCAAAAACCGAATATTCTTTAACCGACCTTGGAAATTTGCTTTGTGCTTCCGTAATAGAAATGTATAAATTCGGGCAAAAGCTATATGAAATTGAAAAGGTGAAACCGCGTTGCGGCTGTTCAGAAGATTTAACTCGTCTTGAAGAAGTTTTAAACAAAAATCTACTTACATAAATAAAAAAGCCTAATTCCTTTTGATAAAAGAGGAATTAGGCTTTATTGTTTTTTTAACGAAGTCTTTCAAAAAAATTATTCTTTGCTAATTCCCCGTCGATGCTTTTGCCCGAGCCGAGCGCCAATAATACTTTTGTAGTGGCCATCTCAAAACTTATATCGTAAGCGGTTGTACACATTTCCGCAAGACCGACCGCACTGCCGTAAATTCTTGCACGGCTGTCAACCGTTGCTATTACAACCTCTATACCCAGATTTTTGCAGTATACAAGGAAGTTTTTGAAATTAGCTTCCTTGCCTTCCGTACAGACTGTTCCGCTATGATAAAGTTGCACCATCACAGCTTTGGGTTTTACTTCCGTAAAACGGTAATAATCGAAATTTAAAAGCGAATGCGCTTGAATAGTTACCAAGTCCATACATAGCTTTTGAGCTTCGCAAGGTTTGCGCTTTGCCCTGAGCTGATTGATTGTAGGATTTAACGGATTATTATTGTAAACAAATGCGCCGTCAACAATTTCGCCTAAATGCACATCTAAAATACTGTTGTATTCGCCGCTTATTTGTGTTGCCGCTATAAGTCTGCTTGCAAGATGAATTTTACAGTTTTCATTATGGTTCTGAAAACTTACGAAAATACCGCCGTAATCTACACTGTTTATAAACGTTACGGCGCCCGCAAAGTTCTCTACCCCTCGGCTGCGCTCGTCATCAAGAGGATATAAAGCAGAAACAAATACTATCGGAATATTTATATCACAAAATATCTGGCTGAAAAGATTTGCCGTAAAACACAGAGTGTCCGTTCCATGTGTGATTATGATTCCGTCATAATTATCCTTATTAATACCGCGAACACAATCGGCCATAATTTCAAGATCTGACGGTTGCACGTTTTCGCTCAATATATTCAAAGGACGCAGCTCGTCAAATTGTACGCTTCCATTATACTTTTCACGGTACATTTCAATAAGGATACTTTTATCCTCGTTTCTCAAATCAACCCGTTTTCCGCAAGCACGCGAGCCTATTGTACCGCCCGTGAAAATTACGCAAATTTTGTTCTTCATAAGTTCAAATTATAAACTTCCTACCGTTCTGGGATATAATAAAGTATCTCTGATATTCTGAACGCCGGTTATATACATCAAAATACGTTCAAGCCCTAAACCGAAGCCGCTGTGCGGTACGCTTCCGAACTTTCTTGTATCGAGATATTCCGTATAAGAATCAAGGGGCATATTGCGCTTTCTCATTGCAGATTTAAGCTTACCCAAATCAGCCTCTCTTTCACTGCAACCGATAATTTCACCTACGCCGGGCATAAGCAAATCCGTAGCAGCAACAGTTTTTCCGTCCGGATTTAACTTCATATAAAACGATTTTATATCGGCGGGATAATCGGTAACAAAAAGCGGTTTCCCGAAATATTCTTCAGTTAAATATTTTTCGTGTTCGGTTTGCAGATCGCAGCCCCATTCTACGGGAAATTTAAAATCTTTTTTTGCTTTTTTAAGAATTTCAACCGCTTCAGTATACGTTACCTTTGCAAAATCACTGGAAACTACCGAATTGAGCTTATCCAATAAACCTTTTTCAGCTCTTTCGTTAAAGAAAGCAAGTTCTTCGGGACAATTTTTTATAACGTCTTTAATAATAGATTTAATAAAGTCTTCCGCAATAGAAATAATATCGTGCAAATCAGCAAAACAAACCTCGGGTTCAATATGCCAAAATTCTGCCGCATGGCGCGTAGTGTTGCTATGCTCGGCACGAAAAGTCGGCCCGAAAGTGTAAATTTTGCCCAAACCCATTGCGGCAATTTCACCCTCTAACTGTCCGGAAACGGTTAAACTTGCTTTCGCGCCAAAGAAATCGTCTGCATAATATTCTTGTTCTGTTTTATATTTTGCATTCCACGGCTGGGTTGTAACACGGAACATTTCTCCCGCACCTTCACAATCGCTTGCAGTAAGAATCGGCGTATGCATATATTTATAGCCGTGATCATGGAAATACTTATGAATAGCATAAGAAAGCTCGTTTCTGACGGCAAAAACGGCTTCAAAATATCTTGTTCTAGGTCTCAGATGAGTAATTGTTCTTAAAAATTCAAGTGTGTGATGCTTCTTCTGCAAAGGGTAATCCGCAGGGCATTCGCCAAGAACCGTTATTTCTTTAACGGCAATTTCATATCCGTTTCTTTCAGACGGAACAAAATCCCCCGCAACACAAAGCGCCGTTCCCACGGCTAACGCAGGCTTCACTGAATTTTCGTCCACGTTGCTTTTGTCAATAATAAGCTGAATATTTCTCAAGCAGGTTCCGTCGTTAAGCTCTATAAAAGAAATCGCCTTGGAATCGCGCCAAGTTCTTACCCAACCGCAAACCGTAACGGTTTTGTTTTTATAGCTTTCGGAATTGGAAAAAAGTTCTTTAACGTCAATATGTTTCATAAAACCTCCGTATTAGAAAATACGGACTGCCGTGTGGCAGTCCGCAAAGTTTAATTAGCTTTCTTTTCGTCTTGGGATACCACTTCTACTTTGTCGTAGTAACCGCAGTTGCCGCAAACCTTGTGAGCCTCTTTCAGCGAATGACAATGAGGACAATCAACAAGCGTGGGAGCCGTTGCTTTATAGTTTGCAAATCTTTTATTCGTTCTGCTCTTGGATTGTTTTCCCTTGGGTACTGCCATCTTTATACACCTCTTTGTTTATTTTTTCAGGTAACGTCAATACCCTTACAGTCCTCTTTACAAAGTAAAACGTTGGGCTGGCTTATAAGTATTGCATCGTCAACAGCGGACTTCAAATCAAGTTTGTTTCCGTCGTAATAATAGTTATCGTCGTCTTTTTCGGTTAAATATAGTATTTCTGAAGTAAATTCTATTTTTTGTTCCGCGTCGATTAAGCAATAAGAACATTGACCTTTTAGGCAATAGCCTATCGTCAGTTTTATTTCCACGCTGTCATCGTCAAAAATCTCATACTCTCCGAAAACCTTAACCGCTCCGCTGATTTTACATAGCGGAACAAGATTTAAATTCTCCGGAGGAATATAATCAAATGAGAATTCACCTAAGTACTTTCTTAAAGCGTTAAGCTTTTTAATTTCAAGCTCCATAACCAAAGTTGACTTAAAGATTATAATATAAGGAAAATTCTTTGTCAATCATTTTTCAACGCTTAACAAAAAATATCCGCTCTTCGGCGCAAAACCAAAATTACAGAAGCGCAGCCGTTTCTCTTGCTATAACAAGCTCTTCGTTGGTGGGTATTATTAAAACTTTAACCTTTGAATTGCTCTTTGAAATTTCACGTATATTGCCGTCGTTTTTCGCCTTATTTGCTCTTGAATTAAACTTAACGCCAAGGAATTCAAGACCGGTGCAAACGTCTTCGCGCACTGTAGGCGTATTTTCGCCTATACCGGCAGTAAACACTATACAATCAAGTCCGCCCATAGCAGCCGCATAAGCGCCGACGAATTTTTTCGTTTGATAAGCGAACATATCGAGCGCAAGTATACACCTTTCGTTTCCTTTCTTTGCTCCTGAGCATAAATCTCTGAAGTCACTTGAAACGCCGGAAATACCTGCAACACCGCATTTTTTATTCAAGTACGTAACGGCTTCCGCATGAGAAAGCCCCTTCTTCCTTGCAAGAAATTCAACTGCGGAAGCGTCGATATCGCCTGAACGCGTCCCCATAAGAACACCCGCCAAAGGCGTAAAGCCCATAGAAGTATCTATACATTTTCCGCCGTCCACAGCACTTATGGAAGAACCGTTTCCAAGATGGCACGTTACGATCTTTAAATCTTCCGGATTTTTACCCAAATATTTAGCGGCTTCCGCGGCAACAAATTTGTGACTTGTTCCGTGAGCGCCGTATTTTCTGACGCCGTATTCCTTATAGTCGTTATAATCAATCCCATAAAGATATGCTTTTTCGGGCATAGTAGCATGGAAAGAAGTATCAAAAACAAGCGCCATGGGAGTATTCGGCATAACTTCCATACATGCTTTGAGCCCCGTAGCCGCAGCGGGATTGTGTAAAGGCGCAAGCTCGAAAGTCTTTTCCTCCAAAGTTTTCAAAACTTCAGCCGTCACAAGCGTAGTTTTTTTAAAATACTCACCGCTTGCAACAACTCTGTGTCCCACAGCCCCGATTTCACTCATGGATTTTATTACACCTATTTCACTATCGAGAAGGGCGTTTAATACAAGCTCTATCGCAACCTTGTGATTAGGCATGCTCTGCTTGTATTCTTTTTCCCCACCGTTGCCTTTTGCCTTTAAAAGAGAGCCCTTTATACCTATTCTTTCACACCCGCCTTTCGCTAAAACCTTTTCGGTTTCCATGTCGATAAGCTGATATTTAAGTGAAGAACTTCCCGCATTCACTACTAAAATTTTCATATTTTCACCTTTTGATTTTTTAGATTTTATATTATTCAGCCTGCAATGCGGTAACTGCTACCGTTGCCACAATATCCTCAACACTGCACCCGCGTGAAAGGTCGTTCAAAGGTTTTGCAAAGCCTTGGCAAACCGGACCGATCGCCATATAACCGCCGAAACGCTGAGCGATTTTATATCCTATATTACCCGCATTGATATTCGGGAAAACGAAAACATTTGCACGCCCCGCGACATCGGAATCGGGCGCTTTAAGTTTACCGACTTCCGGAGCAACCGCCGCATCAAACTGAAATTCTCCGTCTAATGCAAGTGTGGGTGCAGCCGACTTCGCCAAAGCCGTAGCCTGTTGAACTTTAGGCACGGTCTGCGTAAATTTATCATCGTTTCCGCTGCCTTTCGTGGAAAAAGAAAGCATAGCAACCCTGGGTTCGATACCCGCAATTTCTTTTGCCGTCTTTGCAGAAGTAATAGCTATATCGGCAAGCTGTTCTGCCGTGGGTTCAATATTTATAGCACAATCTGCAAATACCGCAACCCCGTCGGGATTGTAAATATTTGATTTGTTAGGGGCTATCATAATAAAACAACTGGAAACCGTTTTAATACCGGGAGCAGTCTTAACAACCTGTAACCCCGGACGCAGTGTATTCGCAGTAGAATGGCATGCCCCCG
Organism: uncultured Clostridia bacterium; assembly: GCA_947175485.1. Lineage (GTDB taxonomy): Bacteria > Bacillota > Clostridia > Christensenellales > Borkfalkiaceae > Coproplasma. The sequence continues at coordinate 66,262 of CAMWMZ010000001.1, read as the reverse complement.
AAACATATCCGTCAACATCACCGGCTTTCAGCATAAGAGCACCAAACATCGTTCTGTCTTTTGCTTGCTCTGCCGCTAATTCTTCAGTCATTCCCTTTGATTTTCTTGCCTCATAAAGAATTTTTGCGTAAACTGCAGTTTTTTCCGAAGTAAGCGGGTCAATAAGCGTAACGCCCTTCAAATCAACGTGGGGAGCTATTTTTTTACACTCCTCCTCGTTACCGATTAAAACGATTTTGGCAATTCCTTCCTGCGTGATTCGTGCAGCGGCTTCAACAACACGCTTGTCCTCTCCCTCACAAAGCACAATCGTCTTTTTACGGGCAGCGGCTTTTGCTTTGATTTCATCCAACAGCGACATTTTATGATTTCTCCTTAAAACGCTTTATTTTTAACGCAAACAGTTATATAATCAAGAAAACTGTTTGCACAACGCTACCATTATATACCAGTTTATTTTGATTGTAAAGACTTAAAATGAAAATTTGCAGCGTAATTTGTGAATTTAATCCCTTTCACAACGGACACAAGTACCTTTTGCAACGCGCACGGGAGGAATCTTCGTGCGATTATTTGCTTTGCATTATGAGCGGAAACTTTACACAACGCGGCGATATCGCCGTCGCCGACAAGTATACCCGAGCCAAACACGCTATTCTTGGCGGCGCTGATTGTGTTTTAGAACTTCCTGTGGCGTTTTCTGTTGCGCCTGCCGAAATTTTTGCAAAAGGAGCCGTTAAATTAATTTCTTCCGTACCGTCAGTAAGCGCCGTTGCTTTCGGTTGTGAAACTGCTGATAAAAACGTGCTGTCAAATTCCGCAAAATTGCTTTATGAAGAAAGTGCAGACTTTAAAAGCTATTTGACAGGTGAACTGAAAACCGGACAAAGCTTTATTAAAAGCTATCATTCCGCATTTGAAAAAATCGGCGGAAAAAAGGAAGTTCTTCAAAAGCCGAATAATATCCTTGCAATCGAATACATTAAAGCGCTATATAATTACGCAAAAACAGACATGGAAATATTTCCGATAAAGCGGATCGGCGCAGATTTTAACGACATAAAGCTGAAAGAGAATTTTTCTTCAGCCAGCGCGATTAGGCAAAATTTACATTCTCCTCAGATAAAAAATAATGTTCCGTCGTTTGTTTTCACCGACTTAAAAAATTTTTCAAAAGAAAACGAACTTTATGAACGATTTTTGAAGCTGATTCTTTCACGCACTGCGCCAACAACCTTGAAAAACATATACGGTTGCGGAGAAGGGTTGGAAAATGCAATTAAAAATTTGGAAAATCTGCCTTTCAGGCAAATTATAGACAATGCTACCTCAAAACGATACGCCTCATCAAGAATTAAAAGAATACTTTGCGCCAACTTTCTCGGGCTTTATAAAAACGATTGCGAAATTTTTTTAAAATCCGATTTATATCTTACCCCTCTTGCCGTAAAAAAACAATGCATTAATATATTTTCCGAACTCGCAAAATCTAATTTTCCTCTCTTAATAAGCGGCAGCGATATTCAAAAACTGAGCGAACCTGCTTTAAAATGCAAAAAACTTGACGATTTCTCTTTAAAACAATGGCAACAAATTAACGGAATATCATTTACTCCAAAAATGTTGATAATATAAAAACAGCCCGCATATAAAAGCGGGCTGTTTTTATATTGAATTCAAATACGCAATTTCCTGTGCGGTAAGCTTTCTGTATGAACCGCGGTCAAGTCCGCGCAATGTAATTTCACCGATTTTTATACGCTTCAACAACATAACCTCTTTACCGATAGCCGCAAACATTTTTCTTATTTCTCTGTTCTTACCTTCGGTAATAGTTATATGAACTTTTGTATATGCTTTGTTGGTTTCTACAATATGAGCCTTACATTTTTTAGTAATATAACCATCGATTTCAATTCCGCTCCGTATTGGATTTAGCGAAGCCTCGGTTACGGTACCCTCAACTTTTACAAGGTAAGTTTTGGGCACTTCGTTTGAAGGGTGCATAAGTTTTTGCGCTAATTCTCCATCGGTGGTCATTATCAAAAGCCCTTCACTGTCGTAATCCAGTCTTCCCACAGGATAGATTCTTCCGACCCCTTGAGGCATTAAATCCATTACCGTTTTTCTGCCTTTATCATCTGAAACAGAACAAATATATCCTTTGGGTTTATTAAGCAGATAATACTCGTTTTTTTTGATAACTACTTTGTTACCGTTTACAAAAACTTCATCATCTCCGCCGACTTCCGCGCCAAGTTCCGCAGTTTTGCCGTTAATCTTAACCCTGCCTTCAGTTATCAGTTTATCGCACTCACGGCGCGAAGCAACCCCTGCCGACGCAAGGAATTTATTTATACGCATTATTACTATACCAACTTAATTTTCTGTACTCATTATACTATATAAATCCGCCTGAAAAATCAAGTTGTTTTGATTATAAATTTCAAGTTTACCCGCATAATCTCCCGCCTTTAATTTTTTACCGTTTTCACAGGGAATTACCTTAAAACTTAAATTTTCAATACTTTTTACTATAATTCTTTCGCTTTTTAATAATTTACAAAGTACTTTGTCAGACATAAATATACTGTTTTCGTCTAAATTCAATACTTTATAATCCGAAAAGCATTTATCCAAAAGCTGTGAACTTCTTTCATACATATCGTAGCAATTCAATACAACCGTAACAACATCCATACCGTTGCGCTCGGCTGAAGAAACCAAACATCTCCCCGCCTTTACGGTATAACCTGTTTTTACGCCGTTAGCACCATCATAATTGCGCAGCATTTTATTTTTATTTTCAAAGCTTCTGAATTTTCCACTGTAGCTTTTGGAAGAAACTATTTGTTTAAAAGTTTCGTTTTTCATGGCTCTGCAAGCAATAGCACATAAATCTCTGGCGGTTGTATAATGTTCGTCGTCGGGCAAACCGCTCGGATTTTTGAAATTGGTATTTTTGGCGCCTATTCGATTTGCCCGTTCATTCATAACTTTAACAAAATTATCTATGCTTCCGCTATGATGAATAGCTAATGCCGCCGCGCTATCGTTCCCCGAACGCAACATTAAGCCATATACTAAATCACGTACGTCAATCTGCTCATCTTTTTTGAGATATATGCTTGAACCCTCTACTCCTACGGCTGCGTCGGGAACGGTTATAACCTCGTCAAGATCGCAATCCTCAACAATAATTAACGCCGTCATTATTTTGGTAGTGCTTGCCATTGGAAGACGTTGGTCCGCATTACTTTCAATAAGAACTGTTTCTGAGGCAAGCTCCATAGCAATTTCTGAAACAGCTCCCGCCTGTGCATTTACAGATTGAAATTTTATCGTTGCGGCAAATAAAGCAAGTATTGATAAAGATAACAGTAAATAATGTCTTTTACGCATTGTCGGTTATTTTATGAACTAATTCTCCCGTTTTGTCTATAAGCGTATCGATTGCGCCCTCGTCAAGCCTTAAAAGCCTGCATCCTTTGCCATCGTCAATTAAAAAACCGCGAGGTTTAACAGTGATAACCGTTCCGTTACCGCCTGCCATCTGGAAGCCATCGGCTTCTTTGAACGTTTTAACATCACCGTATTCTCCGCCGCCGCTTAAATTTACTACGGTTACCGATGAAAGAGGTATAACTTCCGTTCCGCTTACCGTAATAATCGACTTCCCTATAACCGTATCCGCCCCGGCAACCTTTTCTATTGAAATTGCGGGAGAATTAAATTCTTTTTCTTTATTTTTACTAATTTTTGTGCGCATGTATTTTCTCCATAATAATTATTAATATAATTTTAGCAACGACGATAAGATTGATTATCGTAACTGCTTTTGCGTAATATCGTATTCCGGAATGTTCCTCATTAAAAATCGTATAATTCCTTAACTTACAATAATTGCCGTTCATCTGAATGAATTTATATATTGCTGTAGTAAATCCGTATTGAGCCAACGCCACATAAGCATTATTTTGGTTTTTCATCCCAAAATCACCCAGCTGAACTATTTTATAAATGCATAGCTGATTAAAAATTTTATATACACTTAAATTAAAGCTTTTTGCATTGATTTTTTTGTTTTTGCCGTTTATCTGCATTCCCGTAGGATCGTCTTCAATTGTGTTCGCATTGAAAAAATTGAATTTAAATACTCCGGCGTTAATGCTTGCATACTTATCCGCTGTGTTAATATACAGATAATTGTATATATGAAACGGAAACACTGCCAATAAAAAACCCGCCGCACCTAAATACACTAAAGCGCTGCTCATAAAAATATTATTTGAAATAAATAATTTAATATACAAAAAAAGACGGCTTTAAGCCGTCTTTTGATATTTTTGATATTCAAATTTAATCAATTTTTATAACATCTTCATCATCCGCAATAAATTCAGGAATTTCAAATCCGTCTTCATCAACCTTATGCGGTTTTTGTTCACTTTTTAAATTTTCCTTTTTTTCTGCCTGCTCTTCAACATAAACGTCCTTTTTATAAAGGTAATTTTCATCCTCTTCGTCTGCCAGCATATTGTTGTTAAGCTCGGCAATTTGTGCCATAAGCTCATCATAATCAGGCAATTCATCAATCGAATTAAGTTTAAACCGCTTTAAAAAATTATCCGTAGTAGCATACATTATCGGCTTACCAACAGCATCCTTTCTGCCGCAGGCAACTATCATTTCAAGCTCTAAAAGCGTATGTATAGCATAATCACAGCTTACTTGGCGTATTTCCTCAAGCTCAGGCTTTGTAATCGGCTGTTTATAAGCAATTATCGCGGCACATTCCAGAATCGTTTTAGTAAATTCTTTTTCCTTTATCGGTATTAAAACCTCGGAAATCTGTTGCTTATATTTGGGATTGGACGCAAATTGCAGCTTTCCGTTAAAAACTAAAATCTGAATCCCGCTATCTTCATTATATTTTTCTTTAAGTTCATCAACGCATTTGTTCACGTCCTTAACAGAACAGCCCAGCTTTTCCACGATAAACTTTACCGGTACCGCTTCACCTGAAGCAAATATTATAGCCTCAATTATATTCGTCAAATTGTTCACTTGAAACATCCTTTAAATCCCAGTCTGGATTAAGTAAAATTGTAATCTCCCCGAACGTTACTTCTTGCCGAACGGTTATATATTGGTGTTTGAGCATTTCCAAAAGCGCTTGAAAAGTTGTTACGACCTCATTTCTGGAAAAGGTTGAAAACAAATTCTCAAACATAATTTCTTTTTCCTGCGCAAGCTTATCACGGATAAACGCTACTTTTTCTTCAACAGTATAAACGTCTTTGGGGATCTCCCTTACCTTTTCCTTTTCACGGCTCATGCTCTCATTTTTGAGCATCATTTTTGCAAACGCTTCCAAAAGAGCGCTGACGGTAAAATCTTTATAAACCACACGCACGGTGTTCAGCGAAGGGTCAGGTTCTTTAAAAATATAACCTACCGTTTCCAAATCCTTTAATTTCGGCGTTTCACTCTTAATTAACTCATACTCGCGTTGCTTAAGCTGTTCAATTAATGCCTTTTTCTCTTCTTCGTCACCGCCCATATCTTCGCCGGCAACTTCCACTACCGGCACCATACTTTTGGATTTTATATAAATGATTTGCGCGGCAAGGGCAAGATATTCGCTTTCTTTATCGACGTCGCGTCGTGGCTGCGATTTCATATATTCGATATAGTTAAGAAATTGCTCCGTCACCTTGGAAACAAATACGTCCTCTATCTTTATCTGCGCGATATTAATAAGATGCAAAAGCAAATCCAAAGGACCTTCAAAGTCATCCAGCACGGTATTATAATCAACTACCGATTCAAAATTATCATAATTATTCGCCATAAGTATTACCAAAACTTAAATAAACGGTATCGGCAACCCGAATATAGCATTCCATAACGCCGTAATGGGAAAACCTAAAATATTTTGCGCAAACCAACCAACCCAACCCATAATATCGAAATATGATACATACGGCAAATCTGTATACCTAATAAGCAAATCGCAGATAAAGCTTTCCAAAACAAGCAAAATCAAAATATACATTCCGTAAGTTTTCAAAAATCTGCGTACCGGATTAACTTGCCTGGTTAATGATTCAACCACCCTGAACCCGTCAAGCGGATATAAGGGCAACAGATTAAAAACAACTATGCTCAAGCCATAAGCATAAATAAAGAATAACGCGGTATATATTATTTCAACTATATAAGAAAGCCATGGATTATCAAAGAAAAACCCTGCATTTGCATAATAAACGTAATGAAATATAACGAGATATAACGGATACGCTATAAATGCAATTATATAATTAGTAATTACGCCCGCTACTGCCGTAAAAAATAAACCTTTTCTGTAATTGCGGAAATTACTCGGATAAATCGGCACAGGTTTTGCCCAACCGAACCCGGTAACGGCACATAACAAAAAACCTGCAGGGTCAATATGCTTTATAGGATTAAGGGTCATCCTTCCTTGCATTTTTGCAGTGCCGTCGCCGCACTTATAAGCAACGAACGCATGCGCGAATTCGTGCGGAGCGAATATAAATATAACAGCTATAAGGCCGGCTATAATTTCCACAAGATGAGTCATTTTTTAAGTCTTTCGGGAATACAATCATTCCTTACTATGTCTTCATAATTTTGAGGTTTTATTATGTAATCTGCTCTCCCGTCTTTAACAAGAACCGCTGCCGGAACAAAATTTCTGTTATAATTACTCGCCATCGAATAATTATATGCGCCGGTGGTAAGCACCGCCATAATGTCGCCCTCTTTTGCCGTAGGCAACGGAACGTCTACCGCAATTATATCTCCGCTTTCGCAGCACTTCCCGGCAACGGTAACCTTATCAGTGCAAGCTTCGTTTGCTTTATTAGCCAAAAGCACGGAATACTTTGATTGATAAAGCGCATATCTGGGATTATCAAACATGCCGCCGTCTACGGCAACATATTTTTTTACGCCTTTTATATCTTTGATGGCGCCAACGGTATAAAGAGTTATTCCCGCTTCACCAATTATGGAGCGTCCCGGCTCGATCAGCAAATAAGGCAATTTTAAACCGTGCTCCAACGCTTTTTCTTTAATCGCCTTTATCAGAACAGTCAAATATTCGGCGTAATCGGCAGGTTTAAAACGCGGATCCTCATCATTATACCAAACGCCAAAGCCGCCGCCCATATTAAGTTCGGCAGCCTCAAAACCAAGCGTTCTCTTTATCTTCGCAGAAAAATCCATTACTTTATGGGCTGCAAGCTCAAACGACCGCTTTTCAAAAATTTGCGAACCGATATGGCAATGATAACCCTTTAAAACAATGTTTTTCTTATTTAAAATATGTAAAATAAGTTCTTCCGCGGAGCCATCTGAAATAGAAAATCCGAATTTACTGTCAGTTCTTGCCGTTTGAATAAACGCATGCGTATGGGCTTCCACGCCAGGATTAATTCTTATTAAAACATTCTGTTTGATTCCTTTACTGCCAGCAATCTCCTCGATTATGTCCGCCTCACGAAAGCTGTCAACCACAATATTGCCGATTCCGTTTTCAATCGCAAATTCAAGCTCTCTGAAAAGCTTATTGTTACCGTGCATATATGCTTTTTTAAGCGAAAAACCCGCTTTCAATGCAGTATACAGCTCTCCGCCCGAAACAACGTCAACGCCTATTTCTTCCTGCCTTGCTATTGCATAGACTGCCTCGCAAGAAAAAGCTTTTGAAGCATAAAGCACCAATCCGTTGCCGTCGTACTCTCTTTCTATAGTGTCTTTATACACGCGAATCATCTTTCGTATATAATCTTCATCAAATACATACAAAGGAGTTCCGAATTTTTCTGCAATTTCAACGGTATCCATACCGCCTATCTCAAGATGCCCTTTCCCGTTTACTTTAAGGGTTTCGCGAAAATTCATATTAAACATCTCCTTATAAAATTTTAACAAAAAACGATAGATTAGTCAATTACATTTTTCCCGATTTTTATTTAAGAGCCAACTGTATAAACAGACGTCGCAACGTCAGTTATAAAGGCTTCGTCATGTTCGACAAACAGTATAGAAACGTTTGAAGATTTAACTGCTTGTGCAAGTTGTTCTCTTGCCTGAATATCAAGATAGTTTAACGGCTCGTCCCAAACGTATAAATGTGCACGCTCGCATAGACTTCTTGCGAGCGCCGCTTTTTTCTTTTGCCCCTCGCTGAAATTTCTCATATCACGGGAAAAATCTCTTTCATCAAACCCAAACTTTGCAAGGATAGCTTTAAAATAGCTTTCGTCAACACCGTATAAAGATGCATAATCCGATAAGCTTCCCGCGTAATCGGCGATTTGCGGAACATATGAAATTTTCAGTCTGGGAGAAATATTAAGCGTTCCGCTAAAATCTTTAATTTCACCGGCAACTACTTTTAAAAAAGTACTTTTACCCGCACCGTTTTTTCCGCATACAGCTATACGTTCTCCCGAAGATATAACAAAATCGGTCGGTGGCAATATAGTTTTACCTTCAGCCGTTACCGATAATTGCTCCGAATGAAAAAGCTCGGATTTAAAATACTTTTCTGAAAATATTTTTAATTCTTCCCTGTCTGAAAAATCTTTTAAAAGCTCTTTAATATTACGTTCGGCGTTCTCTCTGCGTTCAAATGCGGCTATAGAGCGTTTTTGTATTTTAGCCGCCCTTGCGCTCACAAAGCCGCGGTCAATATTCGAACTATCGCGTTCCCCGCCCTGTCTCCACTTTGCGTTTTCCGATTTATCCGCCCATCTTTGCAGTTTTTCAGAAGCTCTTTCCAACCTTGCGCGCTCTCTTTCCAGATTCTCTCTGCGAGCGGCGTCGTTTGCTTCTTTTTTATCTCTTTCCTGGCGCCAAACAGAATAATTACCCCGTACAAGCTCCGTTCCCGTGTTTGTTATAGAAAGAATATGGTCGCAACAGTTATCAAGAAAAGCGCGGTCGTGCGATACAACCAAAAAACCTTTTTTCGATTTCAAATATTCGGCTAATTTTCTTCTGCCCTCCAAATCGAGGTGATCGGTAGGCTCGTCAAGCAAAGGAAATCCCTCTCCCGCAAACAGAACGGCAAGCAAAAATTTTGTACGCTCTCCGCCTGAAAGCGTAAAGAAAGGTCTGAAAAATAGTTCAGCGTCAAGACCCAGAAGATTTACTTCGCGCTCGATTTGCCAAAACTCCGCTTCGGGCGCAATTTCTTCGGAAATCTCATACGCGGTTTTGTTATAATCCGATATTTTGCATGGGAAACGGCAAAAATTTACGTTTGCCGAAATACGGCCTGAAGTCGCTTTCAGCTTACCGCAAAGCAACTCCAAAAAAGTAGTTTTTCCAACTCCGTTTGCGCCGATAAGGGCAAGTTTCCAATCAGTATCAAACCGAATATTTAATCCCGAAAAAATAGGTTTTAAAGAATCGGAGTATGAAAACATTAAATTTTCTAATTGTATAAAAGACATATCTATTAAATTTTGCAAAAATATTAAAAAAAAGTCAAGTAAAAACCCCAACGGTAACGTCGCCCGTCGGGGTAAAAAATATCGGTTTACAAAGCCCATTGCCCTGCATTCTGTTTAAGAAAATCACCAAAGCTTGCTTTTTCTACGTTTTCTGCTGAAACAATATTCACATTGTCAATCAATATATTGTCTTTATAAACTTCAATATATCCGACAATACTGTTTTCCGCTACAGGAGCTTTCACATCATATGCAACCATATAATAGCTTATTTCCGGATTTTTATCAATTGCTGAAAATACATATGAATTACGTTCGGGGCGAACCGCAAAGGTATCTTTTTTACCTCCGCGGACAAAAAATTCGTCGTTTAACGTTATATCCTTATCTAAAACAATTTTATTTTTGTAATTTGCAAAACCGTATTCGAACATATTAATTGTCGACTTAAATCTATCGTCGCTTGACGCGGCACCCAAAACTACGCCGACAAGGCGCATATTATTTTTCTTTGCCGTTGACGCAAGGCAAAAACCCGCTTCATTTGTAAAACCTGTTTTACCTCCGTCACAGAAAGAATATTTTCTTATCAGCTTATTGGTATTAGTCATAGAAGTTTTCCTGTCGTTCGGATGTGAAAAATCTTCAAGCCATATTTTACTGTATTTGAAGTAATCCTGATTTTTAATTAAATTCGAGAACATCACAGCAACGTCTTTTGCGCACGAATACTGCGTTTCTCGCGGCAATCCCGTGCAATTTGCAAATAACGTATCCGTACAACCAAGTTCAGTTGCCTTTTTGTTCATTTGAACAACAAAAGCGTCTTCGCCTCCCGCAACCGTTTCCGAAAGCGCAACACAGCTGTCGTTAGCGGAACATACAATAATACTTTTTATAAGTTGTTCAACATTGTACTCGCAGTTTTTATCCAAAAAAACTTGTGAACCGCCCATTCCCGCAGCGTTTTCACTAACGGTAACCGTATCCGAAAGCGCAAGCTTTCCAGCACTTATCGCATCGAAAACAAGCGTCAAAGTCATTACTTTACAAACACTGGCAATCGGCATACGCGCTGTTTCATTTTCTTTATAAATACATTCGCCCGATGCATAATCCATAAGATATGCAGATTTACATCCTGAAACAAGCGAACGCGATGTTTCAACGGTAAATCCAGACGTAATCGCACCCGATGCGGCAAAACATGCAGCAATACCTAAAACACATAACCTTTTCATACTCGCAGTATGTGAAGCGCGGTAAAAATTATACTATTATTATAACAACTCGAAAAACAACGTTAATTAAGATCATTAAGATTATACCGTCTGCAAGTGCAAGCACAGCCGGAACGATTAAAGCAAAGCGTTTATCAAACTTTTTACAAAGCTCCGAAATAACCGCACATACGGCAAAAGAAATCAAAGTAGCAGGCACAAAAACAAATACGGCTACCAATATACCGCCCAAAGAGTTTGCGCAAACCAGAATTACAATATAAATACCAAAAAACAATCCGCGTAAATATAAAAATATTAAGGTCAGATACTTGAATTTAGTAAAATAACAAATCAAAAAAAATACGTAAAAAGTTAATATACTGCCAAGAAAATGCGAAAAAAATAAAGGCGTATTATTGAAATTGAATACGTTATATACGTATTCGTATCCCATATTCACAAAATAAATATTTGTGGTTACAGGCTTATATAATACAACTCCGCATAATACGGAACAGACAAGCGTTATTAAAAACGCCAAAAGATACTTTTTATCCCTGCATTTCGTGCAGGACGAAAAATTCCTCATATACAATTATATGAGGAATAAAAAATTAATATGAACTCATCATTTTGTCTATCCCGATGCCATAACCTCTCGTCGGGTCATTTATGAATACATGGGTAACGGCACCGATTAATTTGCCATTTTGGAGAATCGGACTTCCACTCATTCCCTGAACAATTCCGCCCGTCTTATCCAAAAGCTCTTTGTCGTCTACTTTTATTACGAAATTTCTATTGTCTTTATTGTTTTTATCTACTTTTACAATAGATATTTTATACATTTTCGCTTCTTTACCGTATACCGTCGAATAAATATAAGCCGTACCTATTGTTACTTCATCCATAGATGCTTTTTCAACTTTAATAAGCTTAGAACATGCAAACTTGTCTGAAAGCGTCCCAAAAACGCCGCACGCGCAGTTAATTTTTGCGTCTCCTAATACTGAGCTTTCAAAAGCCCCCCGAAGTTCGCCAGGCGTACCCCTTACTCCCTTTTTTACATCGTAAATTATGCTGTTATATACTGTTCCGCCGTTTATTTCCATTAAATTGCCGTTAGCGTCGGTTATCGGGTGACCTAAAGATGCAAACTTATTATTTGTTTTATCGATGTAAGTCACGGTACCTATGCCGTTAATACTGTCTTTTACCAATACTCCGACTCTCTTACCGCCAGACGAAAGCTCTTTTACAGGCTTTACAGGCAAGGTTAACGTTTCACCGTCTCTTATTATTTCAAAATCGTATTTTTTATACTCGCGGGCAACAAACTCGTTAATATCAGTCGTTTTGTTAACTTCTTCTCCATTAATTTTGTCTATGACGTCTCCGGCCTTTATGCCTGCTTCTCTTGCAGGAGAACACATTCCGTTTTCTGTCAGAACGTCACACAAACCCACTACTTCGACTTTCGTTGTGCTCAATACAAATCCTGCGGGAAAACCGCCAAGATAAAGTCCGTCGGTATTATCCGCCGACGCGCCAAGCGGCGCAAATGCAAACGAACATATTAAAACAGCTATTGCTAAGATTAAAGCTTTAAAACCTTTCTTTTTGTAAAACATAACAACAGTATCTTGTGCAATGCGGTAAATTGTATTCAAAAAAAGCGGCAAACTTGCCGCTTTTAATTATTTTTTAAATCCTTTTATTAACTCTTCCGCATGTAATCTTGATGCCTCGGAATTTAAACTGCCTGTTAATCTCATTATTTCTTTTATTTTACTTTCTTCATCCAGCCGTTTTACAAATGTATATGTCTTTCCTTTCTCTTCCGTCTTATAAATAAGAAACTGAGCGTCGCTTGCCGCACAAACTTGCGGCAAATGAGAAACAGCCAAAATCTGTGTATCCTTAGAAATTGCAATAAATTTTTCAGCTACAGTGTTTGCGGTAAAACCGCTTATCCCCGCATCGATTTCATCGAATATGTAAGTTGAAATGCCGTTTATATCTTTGAGCCGGGTTTTGACCGCCAACATAAAACGCGACATTTCACCGCCGCTGATAACCTTACTTAAAGGCTTTTGCGGCTCACCTTTGTTCGCTGAAAACATAAAACAAATTTTATCCGATCCGTCGGCAGAATTCAAATCAGCGGAATTTTCGTCATAGTTGTTAAATTCCACAGAAAACTGAGCATTTGGGATATTTAAGGTCTTTAACTCGGAAACGACGGCATTACAGAAATTTTCAGCAGTTTTTTTGCGTATCTCGGTAAGCTTTCTGCATAATAAAAATATTTTTTTATCCGCATCGGCAATAGCTGACGTGTATTTTTTAATTGTCGCCGCGCTGTCAGAAATAGCATCAGCCTTTTCTTTGGCTTTTACACAAAATTCAAGAATTTCCTTTTCATCGGCTCCATATTTTTTTATCAAACTTTTTATTAATGTAATACGCTCATCAATTTCCTGAGCCTCTCTTGCATCGAACGCGAGGTTTTCGGCAAAATCGGAAACTATTTCGGAAATATCTGAAATTTCAAGCCTTACGCTTTCAAGTCTATCAAAAATTTCCGAATAATCGGCGCTCAAACCGGTAATCGGGCTTAAACTGTGTTTTGCCGCCGTAATTCCGTCAACCGCTCCGCCGTCAACAGTCAAGACCGATTGTACGGCATTCAAAGCAGTTAAAATTTTTTCGGTATTTGCAATTATATTTTGTTTTGTCTTCAGTTCTTCAAATTCGCCCTCTTTTAAAGCGGCGCTTTCAATTTCGTTTATTTGATAGTTCAACAAGTCGAGCTGACGTTCTCTCTCTGCCTCGCTCCCGCCCAAATCTGCAATTTTATGTTTTAATACGCGTTTTTCAGAAATAAGCTCTGCTAATTCGCTTTTTATTTCGCGCGCACTTTCTCCGATTAAACCGTCCAAAACCTTTAACTGGTTTTCTTCGCTCAATAAAAAGAAATGCTCGCTCTGACCGTGCACGTCTACAAGATGCTGCGTCACGTTTTTAAGCATTGCGGCAGTCACCGTATCGCCGTTAATTTTTATTCCGCCCTTGCCGTCAGCGTTGTATTTTCTGGTAATAATAATTTCGCCGTCTGTTTCTATATCGTATTCACGTAAAGTTTTTGCCGCGTCGCTTTCCGCGTCAACAATAAACTCGGCGCGCACCGAAAGTTCCTGCTCGCCGTATCGTATCATTGATTTATCCGCCTTTGAACCCAATACAAAATTTATTGAATCGAGTATAACCGACTTACCGGAGCCGGTTTCGCCGGATAAAATATTGAGTTTTTCGCTAAACTTAATATCCGCTTCGGATATCAAGGCAACGTTTTTTATCTGCAACCTATGTAACATCAGCTCAAATATTCTTTAAGAATGTCAACAACAGTCTGAGTGTGATCGTTACTGTCAACAACTATTAAAAGCGTATCGTCGCCCGCAACGCTTCCTATTATATCCTCAATATTAAGCGAATCCACGAAAACACCGACCGTAGATCCGTTGCCGCGCATAGTTTTAACCAAAATAAGATTGTTTGCCGCACGTATACCCAAAACACAACCTTTAAAAAGGTTTGTCATTCTGTTCGTAACACTATCCACGTAGCTGTCAAAACTTGCATATTTATATTTTTTTGAAGTACCGGCAACCTTATAAAGCTTCAAATCTTTAACGTCACGCGAAATAGTAGCCTGCGTTACGTTAAAATTAGCTTTATTGAGTTCTTCGCAAAGCTCTTCCTGCGTATCGATTTCTTTAGTTGCGATAATTTCAAGAATTTTTTGTTGTCTCAATGATCTTTGCATTTTTATTTGCTCCAAATATTTAACTTAATTAATAATTTACTGAAAAAATTCTTATCGTCTTTCGTAATAAAATCAACAGTATGTTCAGACTTTGTTATGATAACTTCATCCCCAATCTGCACTTTCCCTACCGCTTTACCGTCAACGATAAGCGCAAGCGGAGAAACCGCATTTACCGGAGATATTTTCAAAACCGAATCATCGCTAAAAACAACCGGACGGGAATGAAGCGAATGAGCGCAAATCGGCGTCAGAATAAAAGCCGAAATATCCGGTGTTAAAACAGAACCGCCCGCAGCCAGCGAATATGCCGTCGATCCCGTAGGCGTTGAAACGATTATTCCGTCCGAAGAAAAATTATCAACAGTTGTACCGTCTATTTCCGCGTGAACACTTACCGTATTTGTAAAATCCGTTCCGCTGGTGTTACGTTGAATTACAACGTCGTTCAAGGCAAGATATTTTTTATCTCCGCAAACAATATCGAGCATACTTCGGCTCTGCGTAATAAATTCTCCGCCTTTAACCAATCTCACGGCGTCATCAAGCTTGTCCGGTTCAAATTCCGACAAAAAACCCATATGTCCGTAATTTATACCGATAATTTTAACTCCGCGTTTCGCACATTCTGAGGCGACAGAAAGTATCGTACCGTCACCGCCCAATACAAACAAAACGTCAAGCCCGTTAAGATCTTTAAAGCCGTTGACCGTTTTGCAAAGCCCTCCAAAAACTCGGCTGATTGTTTCGGTATATATCTTTTCGTCAGAGAAATATCTTTTATTTAAATATATCCCCACATTCATATTAAATGTATTATAACCGCATTTATTCAAAAATGCAAGGATTTTTATGAATATTTTTTATTAATATACAAAAAACGTCGTTATAAAACGACGTTTTTTAATAAATATTGCAAATTTATAGGGGTTGCTCCCTTTTCAAATAAAGCAACATATTCAATATTTTTACCTTTGATTATGGGCGCATTAGTTATACCGCAAGGCGCAAGTCCTACCGAAACCGCAAAATCATAAATCTTTTTAATAATTTTTTCATGCGTCTTTTTATCTTTCACTATCCCATTTTTACCAACCGACCTGTTTTCGCACTCAAACTGAGGTTTTATAAGCGCAATAACGTGTTTACCGTTTTCAAGCACTTCCGCAACAGCGCCCAAAATGTAAGTCAAAGATATAAAACTAACATCAACCACAACGCCGTCAAGCTTTTCCGAAAATAAATCAGCAGTGAGATTTCTTGCGTTAAAATTATCTATTACAATGATATTTTTACTAAATAAACTTTTATCCAACTGGCTTTCGCCGACGTCAATACAATAAACCTTTTTTGCGCCGTTCTGCAGCAGACAATCAGTAAACCCGCCGGTACTGGCACCTATATCGGCAAAAATTTTATCCGACACGCAAAAATCAAAGTCTTTCAATGCTTTCTGAAGCTTAAACCCGCCCGCAGAAACAAACGACTGCTCTGCCTTTTCTATTTTGATTTCGTCGCAATCCTTCACCTCGTAAGCCGCGGACACAATCTTACCGTTAACGGTTACAAGCCCTTTTTCGACGGCTGCCGCGGCTTTGGTGCGCGAGCCAAAGCTATCCGCCAAATACTTATCTATTCTCATTTGTTAAAATATAATCAACGATTTTCTCCGCGCTTAATCCTAATTCTTCCATAAGCTCGGATACCCCGCCTTGCGGAATAAAGTCATCCGCATATGCGAAATTCTTAATTATTTTATTTTCCGCCGAAAAATAAGTGTTTATTAAAGAACCTAAACCGCCGATAAGCATATTATCTTCAACGGTTAAAATAAATTTTTCCTTTAAGCTATCAAGCGTTTCCGTATCCATTGGCTTCACAAAACAAGCGTTGATAACCGAAAGACGCACTCCTTTTTCACGCAATAAACTTTCTGCATTTAAAGCACAGTTTATCGCCCTTTCACCGCAAGCGATTAAAGCATACTTTCCGTCACCCTCGGTTAATTTCTCCCATTGACCGCATAATATTTCGTCTCTTTTATTAAAAATCTTATTACCCGAGCGCGGATACCTTATCGCTAAGGGGGCGTTAAATTCAGCACTGAATTCAAGCATTTTTTCAAATTCGCTTATATCTTTCGGTACGGCAATAGTCAAATTTGGTATAAAACTCAAAAAAGACAAATCAAAAACGCCCTGATGCGTTTCGCCGTCAGAACCGGAAATCCCGGCACGGTCAATGCAAAGCGTCACAGGTAAATTCTGGCTGCAAATATCTATTATTATTTCGTCAAACGATCTTTGCAAAAAAGTAGAATAAACCGCGTAATAGGGCTTTAATCCTTCCGTCGCCATCGATGCACATAAAATCGCAGCGTGTTCTTCGCATATACCAACGTCAACCGAACGGTCAGGATATTTTTCAAAAAATTCCGAAAGCCCAAGACTCGACGTCATCGCCGCAGTAACGGCAACTATTCTTTTATCCTTTTCAGCAAGGCGGGTTAACGTTTTACCTAAAATTTCAGAATATTCATCAACCTTTTCCGTAGAATTGGTTATGCCGTGTGTAACCTCGGGATTTTCTTCACAAAACGAATATCCCTTACCTTTTTTTGTCAAAACATGCAAAATAACAGATTGCGTTTTAAGTTTTTCCTTGATTTCCTCAAGTTTTGAAATCATTTTTTCAAGGTCGTTACCGTCGTAAACGCCGTCATATTCGAAACCGAATCTTTCAAAAATTTTTGCATGACGGTCTTTTTTATGTTTTTGTGTAATATCCTCGCTTAAGATTTCCAGATACTCGTGCATGCTGCCAACCGTCGGAGCAATAGACATTCCGTTATCATTTAAAATAAGTAAAATATTAGTATTAAGAAGTCTTAAGCTGTTAAAAGCCTCATAAATCAGCCCGTTATTAAACGAACCGTCGCCGATTAATGCAATAACGTTGAAATTTTCGCCGTTAATATCTCTTGCTTTTGCAATACCTAAAGCCGCGGAAACCGAAGTCCCCGCGTGCCCAACATTATAGCAATCATATTCGCTCTCCGCTCTCTTTGGAAAGCCTGATATTCCGCCTTTCTGCCTAATGGTATCGAATTCGAAATATCTTCCCGTAAGCAGTTTATGAGTATAGCACTGATGCCCGACATCAAAAACAAGCTTATCCTTAGGAAAATCAAATACATAATTAAGCGCAACAGAAAGCTCGACCGTTCCGAGGTTGGAAGACAAATGTCCGCCGTTTTTTAAAACGGTTCGTGTAATAATTTCTCTCGCTTCCTCGCAAAGAGCCAAAAGCTCTTTCAAAGTCATTTTTTTGAGCTGCGCACCCGTTATATTTTCAAGCATTTACCTTTCCTTTATAAAGAAGGTAGTAAATCTGGCAAAGCCGAATACTATCTGTTTATTGAAAGTCACGGCAAAGTGCTTAAAAAGCGCCTTGCCTCCTACAGTTAACGCGCCTATTACCGCACTTACTCCTATAGAAGCGATAAGCTGTCCCGTTGTGCCGTTAAAAGCAAGATGAACGGCAAGCGCCGCACCTGCGGCACCGCTTACAATTCCGCAAATATCTCCTATTACGTCTGCAAAAATGCTTGAAAGCTTACTTGCATTACGGCAAAAAACCACTGCACGCTTTGCCCCCTTGATTTTCTTGGAAGCCATTGCGTGATACGCTTCGGGACTGCACGACATAATCGCGTTCGCAAGCAAATCACAACCGATATTTAATATCAGCAATACGAATAAAACCATAACGCAAACGAACGCCGCGCTGTCTTTTACCGCAATTTCCGTTAAAAAACTAAAAAGCACGGTCAAGGCAAACGATATGAAGAATACAGTAATTCCCCACGTTAACCAAGCGTACTTATGCTTTTTTTTGTGTTTTTTCTTTTTTACGCCGCGACTTGGCGGCTCTTCCTTGTTTTCTTTTTTTGTTTGCAATCTTTGTGTATCAGTATCCATAATTTAAAAATAATACGCACTTCTTCTCGTGCGTAATAAAAACAAATATAGTGGTTTATATTAAATAAACTTTGCGGCTTAGGTTCGGTAGGATTTCCCTCAACGCCCACTTCCCGTCGCCGAAGAAGCAGTTTCCTTTTAAGGGCGCGAATGCAAAGCATAACCGAATCACCACTTAGTCCACACCTTAATCTCTAATATAAAGACAGTCTAGAAGCTTTCCTTGACAATTTTCAATGAGCTAATCCTCTTTTGCAAAAATCAATTTCAAACGGCAATAGGTTGCTTTCGTCCGGCCGAACGAAATAAACCGTGTTCCGTTATCCGCTGTTTTCACTCAAGGCAGGCTACTCTGTACCAAGCTTTCGCCTGATAGCAGGTTTATACGCGCCTCCGTTTAAGGCTGCGCGCCTCCACGGTGAATGGGGAGGGCTGCGGTATGCCGTTACCTAGCTCCCATACACCTTTACTCCCAGCATTCACCCACTTTTGGCAAAGCAAGCAAACACCAGAAACTTCATCGATATGCCCTTTAACGGTATTTTACCCCCGTCTTCGTTTCAGTGGAAATTGACTAGAATACTGCACCACTATACAAGTTTGCTAAAATTATAACATATACGCGTCAAAATGTCAATACTTTTCAATTTTTTCGGGAACGAACGTAATCAACCAACTGCAACATAAATTCCCTGTCGCCGTCAATTCCCTCCAGAACAGCCCTGCATCTTTGTGCAAGGACATCTGCGCGAAGCTTAGCACCGTCAAGCCCGTAAAGACTTACGGAAGTATATTTTCCTTCCGCTTCATCCTTTCCTATACTCTTTCCGAGCGAACGGAATTCCCCCTCAACGTCTAAAATATCATCGGTAATCTGAAACAACAAGCCTAAGTCCCTGCCAAAGGTCTTTAATTCCGAATAGCATCTTCCGCCGTTTAGTATAGACGGAACAACAACCGAAGACATGAGAAGCTTACCAGTTTTATTTTCATAAATAAAGTTCAACGTGGCTTCATTAAAACTCGTTTCGTGTTCATGCAAAAGATCGGCGGATTGCCCTGCAATCATTCCGTAAATGCCTGCACAATCGCAAATAAATTGCGCCGCCGAAATATACTCGGCACCGTTTTTACATTCTTTAAGCAAAACCGAATACGCCGTATTTAAAAGTCCGTCACCGGCCAAAACAGCGTTCCCCGCACCAAAAACCTTGTGATTAGAAGGTTTTCCGCGTCTGAAATCGTCGTTATCCATTTCCGGCAAATCATCATGAATCAGTGAATAGGTATGAATTAACTCTATCGCAAGTGCAAAATTTACCGCTTTGCGCCTTTCTAACCCAAGCAAATCGGCTGTCGCAAAGGTTAATACGGGACGTATACGTTTCCCCCCGAGTAACAAGCTATATTTAAGACTGTCACCCAATATCTCCGGTCTGCAATTAATTTCATTGCAAAAGCATTCCAAAATTCGTTCAAATTCTTTGAGATAAAAATTGTACTTTTCTTTAAATTCCAACGTTATTCCCTTTCAGCCGACTGCAAAGTATTATACATAAGCATTGTTATAGTCATAGGACCGACCCCGCCGGGGACCGGAGTAATATAAGAGCATTTATCTTTTATGTTATCAAAGTCCACGTCTCCGCATAATTTACCGTTTTCATCACGGTTCATTCCCACGTCGATAACAATCGCGCCGTCTTTTATCATTTGGCTTTTTATAAATTTAGGCTTTCCTATTGCCGCTACTAAAATATCGGCGTTTTTACATTCTTCTTGAAGATTTTGCGTTCTACTGTGACATACCGTAACGGTAGCGTCTGCATTCAAAAGCAACATAGCCATCGGCTTGCCTACGATATTTGAACGACCGACTACCACAGCCCGTTTACCCTTTACGTCTATTTTGTATTCTTCAAGTATTTTCATCACGCCATGCGGAGTACAAGCGGCAAGACAATTTACACCCAAACAAAGTTTTCCCGTATTTTCCAAAGAAAATCCGTCAACATCTTTTACCGCGGGAATTAAGCTTAAAATCTTTTCCTCGTTTAAATGCTTCGGCAAAGGCAACTGCACAAGTATTCCGTTTACTTTTTTATCTTCGGCAAGACAGCAAACCAAATTTTCCACATCGGACTGGCTTGTATTTTCTTTTAGATAATACGCATAAGATTTTATGCCTACTTCTTCACACGCCTTAATTTTATTTCGAACATAAATAGCCGAAGCCGGATTTTCACCGACCATAACTACGGCAAGCCCTATATCGTTACCGGTTGCTTTTTTATATTTATCTACATTAATTTTAATTTGTCCGCGCAATTTGGCGGAAACGGCTTTTCCGTCTAACAAAGTGTACATTAATTTTTATTTACCTCAGAAAGTATACCGCTTATAAACGAAGCGCTCTTTTCAGAAGAATAAGTTGAAGCTATATTAGCCGCCTCGTTAATCGATACTGCCCGCGGAATATCGCCGATATAAAGCATTTCGGCAAGCGCAACCAATAAAATGCTTTTATCCGCGGGAAATAACCCCGATTCGGGGAAAGCGGTTGAACGCTTATCGATAATATCGGTAAACTCCTCCCTATGTTCGCATATAAGCGATAAAACGTTATCGGCGTAAGCAATATCGTCGTCCGTAAGTTTTTCCTTTTTATAGAGCACTGATTTAAGTCCGTTATCCGCACCGCCGAATTGCGACGCGAAAACGATCTGGAATACTGCTTCTCTTGCTTTAGTTCTCATAAAATTACCTGTTTAACATACAAAATATTCCCTTAAAATATAAGGGAATATTTTTAATTATATTGCCGGATTGTCTTGAAAGTTAACGTCTTGAATATGAACGTCAACTTTTGCCACCTGATATTTAGTCATCGATTCCACATTATGTTTTATCGACTGCTGAATTTTGTAAGCCAGTGAAGAAACGTTACACGTACTGTCAACCTTTACGCTTATATCGGCGACTATACCCTGCTTTTCAAAATTAAGCTTAACGCCCTTGTTCTTATTATTTAAAAGCGAAACCCCTTCGACTTCGGATATAGCCAATGCAACAATGCCGCTTACTATATTCGAGTTATAAGTTATTTTACCCTTTTGGGTAGCCGTAGGGTCGTGCCTTATGTGTGCCATAATCTATCTCCTTAAAGGTAGTATAACACATATTCGGAAATTTTGCAAATATTTCGTTAAACTTGTGAATAAACGGGCAAAATTATTATGCTGCCGGGGGCTACGCCTACTTCGTCTTTAAGCATTGTGTATATAGAAAGCGCCGTATTATAATCGAGCTCGCTTGAATTTACGAAAACGTTCACGTTATTGGAATCCATACCAATCGATACAACCGCGTCGGTAAATCCGCGTGACTTAATAAGAGTTTCAAGAAGAAGTTCGTTTTCCATCATTTCAACTATTTTAAGTTTGAGGTCAACTGCTTCCTGATACTTTTCGCTGCCCTCTTCATAAAGGGCAATTACGCTGTCAAGCTGTACGAGTTCTTCACTTCTCGTCGTTGTTCTTTCAGAACGGAACGTTGTGAAATAATTCGACGTCGTTACAGCGGAATTATCGCCTGAAGCAATCACGTTTGTGGCAAGAAGCACGTTTAAAACGGCGGTCAGCGCAAGTAAAAATACAAGTGAGGACATGATAATAATTTTTTTCTTCTTTGACATAATGGTCTCCTTAATTATTCATTGAATATATTGCTATTATTTTTTTATCTACGTTCAGCGCCGTTGAAACGGCGTTCAAAATATCGTTTCTCGTCATCAGATTGTTTGCCCCCTCGCACACAATCACAACACCGAGAATGCCGTTTTCTCCTTCGTTAATCATAACGTCAGTCGCACCCACGCCCTCAATGGAGCTTAAAATACCAGTCAATTTAACTTCCGCCGCACTTTTTTGAACAGCGGCGGGCTGTTTGGTATCTTCGTCTTTTTGAGACTTATTTATAAAATAAATTGTCCCTACAAGCACAATAATGAGTATCACGACTACGATTATTTTTTTATTGTCGTTCACGAAATTAAGTACTTTGCGCATATACTGTTATATTTATATATCCGAGCTTGACCAAATATGCGTAAATTGCATCAATTAATTTCACATTATTTTCCGCAAGCCCGACCTCCGTTTCGGTGACTTTGAAATTACCGTCAATATACTCGACTTTTATTGAGCAAACCGTCTCAACTCCAAATTCCTTATCAATCAATTTTTCAAGCTCTGCGCTTTGATGTTCTGAATATACCGAACTAACATAAGTATAATCTATAAAATTCCCCGTCTGTGCGGTATCGCCATCCCCTATTTTAAAAATTCCTGTTAAAGGCTGTATCAAAACAAAAATACATATCAGCCTCATTATAAAAGTTATACTCTTATGCAGTTTCCCTTCCGGAATCAGCAGCGATACAATAACCGAAAGAAATATTACGCCCGCCGCGGAAAGCAAATAAATTTTCATATAAAACTGTTGGCGGAATTGACTATCAGCATTACGACTAACGCATACATAAAAGCGACGGTCAATAAACCCGCAATAAAATATTCTGAATCTTTGGAAAGGTCGGAAAGTAAGCCGTAAAGCGTACTTTCACCTATCGGTTGCACTATCGCGCCGACAATTTTCAAAATTACCGAAAACGATATTAACAATATTACGGGCTTAATTATTTCAAAAAGCAGCATTACTATACCGCATAACCCCACGGAACTTTTTATCAGTAACCCCGCCGATTGCAGCATATCGAAGCCGCTTGATAAAAAATTGCCTACAATGGGCACGGAATTGCCTATAACATATTTTGTTGCCTTGAAAATAATGCCGTCGAACAGCGAGGACGCGGAACTTTGCGCCGTAATAAATATGCTGAATACGGTTACGGTAATACCGATTACCCATTTCATTAGGCTTTTCAAAAGCGCCGTAACGCCGGTGAAAGACATTTGATTGTTCAGCCCAGACATAAAATTCAGCACTATAACACCCATAGCTGCAGGAAATATGAAATTGCTTACTATCTCAACTGCCCCGCCGGACAAAAAAATTGCCGAAGGCTGATATATTGCCGCCGAACCCGTGCCGCCCGTAAGAACCGTCAGCGTTGCAAGTATTGGGGTAATTACTTCGATTTGTTTTTTTACATTATCTATGCACTCCGTACAACCGCCGACTATACCTATAAGCATGGAAGATACGATAAGTATAATCACCGAATAACAAGCAAGATGAACGATTTTTGCCGTTGACTTTCCTATTATATTTCCTTCCGCAGAGCTCACCACCGCAGAAAGCAGCGCAACGGCGGTAACCGTTGCAAAAGCCGGAATTAAACTTATTACGTCCTTGAAAATTAATGAAAACAACTCGTTAAGATAACCGCTATAATCCGCAGAAAGGTTGCCGTTTATAAGATAATTTACTATTTCGGACGCGGTGTTTCCAAAGTTAAAAAGATAACTGTCTGGATTATCTTCAAGAAATTTCTGCAATTCCGATAAATCCAGCTTTTCAAGAAGCTTCGCGATATTCTCATTTAATTCTCCGACGCCGTCATCGGCGGCGAAAGCCGTTGCGCCGGCGCCGGCAAGTATTAACAATGTAACGACCAGCAGCAATAAAATTATTAATTTTTTTAAACAAGATTTATGAGCGAAACTATTATTTTGTACGTACTTGAAAGAACGGGTATAGCCGCCACGAATAAAATTATTTTCCCGCATATAATAAGCTTGTCCGCCACCCCCTCGAAACCCAGTTCTTTAACAGAGCCCGCCGTAAGTTCAACCAAAAAACCTATACCGATTATTTTGAAAACGGTGCGGATTATTTCGTTATCTATTCCCGTGCTTTGAGTAAATGTTTTTATAAATTCTATACTTTCCGAAAGATAATCGAAAACATATAAAAATATAATTACTCCGCCCGCAGTTAAGCATAACGGCACAAGCTCGGATTTATGACTTTTTAAAATTAACGCGCTCACCGCAGTTATCACGGCTATACAGCAAAGACGAAAAACGTACATCAGAACATATCGAAGAGTTGCCGGATTTGTGAAAACAAATCTGCAATCATGGTTATAACTACCGTCAAAACGATGATTAACCCAACAAGGCTTACAAGCGTTGCAATATCGTCGCGGTCGGATTTTTTCAGCACCTGACATATTATCGTAATTATTATGCCGATAGCGGCGATTTTAAAAATTATACTTATATCCATAAAGTTCAGACTAACACCGTTAAGCTATTAAAACTGCCATCAGAACGCCTATCATTAAAAATATTTTGACGTAAAGCGAACTGTATCTTTTATAATCGGAAAAGCTTTCATCCTTCAGTTTTGAAAGCGCAGACTTTCTGCCGTTAAGATAATCAATCTGCGACAAGGCGTCGCTTTTACCAAGATTTACCGCATATTCTGTTATTGTTTCGCCGTCTTTCCCCTCAAGAATTTTCTCTCCCGAAAGAACAGCGGGAATATATTTGTATTTTTCGGCAACCTTATCCAACGGCTTTCGGTCGAATTTAAGGTTGAGAATTAATTGTTCGTTAAACTCGTACAATTCGGAAAACACCGTCATCCTTTTCTTCTTATTGGCCGAAAGGAATACTCCTATCGTAGTTGTCAATGCAATTATCGCTATAAGGATTAAAATTTTTATCATATATTAAAGGTGGGGCATTAATAGAAACAAGCTCCGCAAAAAAATCGAACGGCATAGAACGCAATTTCATTTTATCCGTAATATGTGACGAAGCAATAACGGCAATACCGCAATCGCAGGCGTATTCCATTGCTTTGAAATCATCGGCGCCGTATAGCTCGTCTGTAATAATAACGTCCGGCTTCATAGCCCGCACCGCGCTCGCTATTGCACCGAGCTTGTTATAACAACGAACAACGTCAACCGCACCCAAATCAAAACCGTCTCCAAAGCCGTCCATTGCGGCGATTTCGCTGCGCTCGTCAAAAATAAGTATATTGCAGATTGAATTTTTTGAAAGAAAGCGCGCTATATCCCTCAGCATTGTAGTCTTCCCCAATCCCGGTTTTGAAAAGAGTAAGGTACTTTTAGGGCTTTCTTTGTAAAGCGTTTCGCAAATCAAAGACGCACAGCCGTTAATATTGTGAGGAATACGTATATTGAGCGACGTTATACATTTAATGGTATTTACACTGCCTCTTTCGGTTACATATTCACCGGCTATACCTATTCTCACGCCGTGCTCAACAGTAATAAAGCCGCTTTTCATTTGTTCTGTATAATTGTATATACATCCGCTTGTCGCAGCAGTTAAAACAGCTGTAATGTCACCGACGGCAATTCTGTCGTGTTCTCCCGATGATATCCCGTACTTTCCCAAATAAATATATTTTCCTTTGTATTCGATTATGACTGGTTGTCCGCGCCTCAAACGAATTTCCGAAAGAAAATTATAATTGAGATGATTTACCGCCGCTTTTACATCTTCGGGAAGAAAGGACAAACTCATACTTTAATCTATTTATCTTCACAAAAAAAAAGAACCCCCTTAAAGGAGTTCTTTACAATTTAAAACGGATTAACCGATTATTAAAATAAAAAAAACCTGTAGCACTCAGCTACGGGTTTTTTATTATACTTAATTATCTATGCCGCCTGAGGAGCTTTTTTAGTGCTCTTCAGTTGCTTTTCAATCTCGGCACAGGTTTCTTGCAATTCTTCTTCGGTTTCTTCAAGCTGTATTCCGTCTAAAATTTCCTGAAGCTTATATTCCTGATTTAAATATTTAATAGTCTGATAGCCCATAACTGCGGTCAGAACTCCGTTTGTCAGCCCCTGCACAGAAGAATCCACCAAAACAGAAATTGCCGTACCTAAAATAGGTATGCCTTTAACCGCGTCGCCCATAGTTTTTACAATACTGTTACCTATTTTCATGCCGCCCAAGCCATAAGCCACCAACGAATTTTGCAGAACTCTTCCGAAAATTTTTACAAGCTTTGCGTCCGACGGTCTGAACCCGTATAAAAACACCAAATCTTTTATAAGCTGCAAATTCATAACAACGACCAACGCCGCGTCTACTTTACTTGTTTGGGAGAGCGCAGAATACATAGCCGACTTCATAGAACTCTTGAAAATCAAATCCCTTGCCGATTTTTTTACACTGCCGGTATATAACGCCGTAAGACTGCGCATTACGCCTTTATCATCGTTGGTTTTTAAGGCAATAGCCATTTCGCCCACTATTTTTGAATCATACCACCCCACGCCTTCGACTTTTGCAGTAAGGTCAATTATCTTATCCGCTATTTCACGGCGCACCTTTTTGTTATGTGATTTTGCTTTTCCCGCAGTATAAGCGTTAACATTAACTATAAAATAACTGGATTTGAAAATTTTCACAAGCGGAACTATAAAAAGCAATATGTAAACAAGCACACATAGCGCGGCAGCCGCGTAGCCTGCATATTCGTTAAGCTCCCATATGCGAAGCGAAATAAAAAACAAACAAGCAAACAAAAACACGCCGATTGCCGCCGCAAATAACTTTATAATAATTTTTGCGCCGCGAACGTTCTGCCGTTTCACGTATTTTTGTTCATAATCGTAAATAGTCATAGATGTTTGCGTAACGCTTTCGCTATTTTCCGGCACATTGCCGTGTACGCTGTTTTTTAAGTCTTTATCTTTCATAATTAATATATAATCTAACATTTTTCAAGGTGAATGTCAATATTTAATCAAAGTCAAATATTGTAAATAAATTACAAATTACGAAAATATTTTACAATCTTGATTGACTATTTTAATCTGCGGTAGTATAATAATAACAATGATATAATAGGAGAAGAGATGAGATTTTTTAAAAAAGCGCTTAATGCGCTGGTTTGTGCCGTGCTGGTTTGCTCTATAGGCGTTTCAGCTACGGCGTGCAGTGTTGACGAGGACGAAATCCCCGATGACAAAATAGATGTTCCCGGTAATACGGGAGGCGACGACGATAACAATATCTTTAACCCGCCCGATGACGGAACTGAAGGTATCGACTGGTCGAAGTACTGGGACGGGGTTCTGAATACGGAATCGTCGGCAGATAACTTTAAATTCACCGGCAGTAAAGAAATCGGATCCGTTTCGGGAGAATTTGTTCCCGATATAAACGAAGGTCCGAACCAGAATTTTACTGTAAAATTCAGCGACGGAGTTCCCTCCCAGATAGTTGAAAAAGACAGCATGGCCGTTATGCCGGCAACGCCCGAAAAAAACGGAGCCATGTTTACAGGCTGGTATGTTGACGATACATACTCCGCTAAATATGATTTCAATTCGGCAGTAACAAAAAACCTCAACCTTTACGCAAAGTGGGAAACTGTAGGAAATTTAATTCAAAGCGTTAAAGGTTTTAACGAAAGTTTAGCCGTAACTTGGACTGACAGCAATCCCGACGGTGCAAGCGTTGAATATAAGCCCGTTTCAAGTACCGCCTGGCTTAGCGTAGACAAACCTCTTATCCGTAAAGTCAACGGCAATGCAAGGGTAGATATAATCGGGCTTCCTGCAGGAGATTACAACGTAAAAATAACCCCCTCCTCCGGTTCGGCTTATACTCTTCCTGCTCCCGTCACCGTAGAAGCTTACGATCGTTCAGGTTATGCGCATTTTAAATATAATGAAGGCGTCGGCGCATACAATGATAACGGCTCGCTTAAAGACGGCGCGCTTGTCATATACGTCAACGATACCAATAAAAACGATATATCCGACAGTGTTTATAAAAACACCGCAAACGGATTGATTAAAGAAGATATTTCACAATATTTTTGGACAGATTTAAATAATAAAGTTCAAAAAGGAATCGGATACCTTTTAAACAACAGACAATACAGAAGCAATACCGAGCGTGAAAAATACGGCATACAAGCATTAAGCTACAAGTACGGTGCCGTCGCAATAAGGTTTTCGGGTAAAATCGTTGCCGAAGATCCCGCAACAGAAAGCAACGTCTCAAAGCTTATTTTGGGGCTTACCGCTTACAATTCAACCGATTTCGGGGGCACCGAAGGCGACAACGGCAGAATGGCAAGAATTACGAACGCCAAAAATATTACCGTTGAAGGCGTAGGCGAAGATGCGGAATTCTGGGGCTGGGGTATCCACTTCGTATCAAACGACAACCTTCATAAATACGCAGGCTCAGGCAAAGGATTTGAAGCAAGAAACCTCACGTTTACAAGTTATCCGGAAGACGCGCTCGGCATGGAAGGCACACAAGGTACAAAAGTAGACCCCTCTACTGGCAGCATAACCGGCGGAGCGTCGGACGCAAGCGGAGACTTGATATCACCGGTTGAAAGATGTTGGATACATAACAACGTTTTCAATCAGGGCGGATGCGAAAACGCTGCTGAAAGCGACAAAAAAGAAGGTGACGGAAGCTGCGACTTCAAGCGCGGACAGTATTATACATTATCTTATAATTATTTTACCGATTGCCATAAAACCAACCTGTTGGGGTCTTCCGATACCTCGTTAACCTATAACGTATCGATACACCACAATTGGTATAATAAAGTACAATCGCGTCAACCGCTTACAAGGCGCGCAAACGTCCATTACTATAACAATTATATTTCAGATGCAACAGACTACGTTACCTCTTTCAGAGCAAACTGCCTTGTATTCAGCGAAGCCAATTATTTCGACGGTTGCAAAAACGTTACCCAGAAAAAGAACGGCGAAGGCGTTGCCTGGAACAATATATATTACGCTTGTTACAGCGAAAACAATTATACCGAATTATCCGAACGTACGGAAACGGTAGCAAACGAATGTAAATTTATCGGCAGAAATATCGACTATACCAAGTTCTATATTGAATCCGACAAATTTTATTACGACAGTGTAAATCAGGTGAGCGACTGTTTGTTGGATACTGCAGTCGGTGCAAGAACCAGAGTTATGCAGCATGCCGGAGTACACAATTTCGGCACAAACGAAACCTCGATTAATAACTACACTCCTACTCAAGCCGTTTCTAATGGAGCCGTTACTCTCCCCTCAACAAAACCGAGCGCAACCGCAAACGGAGTTTTGTTTAACGGCATAACCGGAACTTCAAGCGGAACCATTAAGGGCAAAGGTCAGATAATAACGTTTATGGTAACCGCGCCCGTTCAGCTCACTGTAACAACATCTACAACAGGCGACTCCGCTCCCGAACTAATTCAGTCTAACGGTAAGGTTTGGGCAAGTAAATTTACAGGAACGCTAACAATCGTTCTCCCTGCAGGAACTTATGTAATAGCTTCGGGTCAAAAAGATAAAGAAGCCACCATTTCAAAGCTTGAATTTGCCGATACCGAAGCATCGTCAAAGGCAAGAATTGAAGCGGCAAAAACCGCTCTTACTTCAATACCGTCGACTATCACAATGAGCAGTGAAAACGTTATTGCAGAAGCACAAAAAGCCTACGGGGCATTACTCGGAAACGAAAAGGCCGAAATCCCCGATGAGTTATTCCAACGCTATGCAAAAGCCGTAGAAGCTTTTGAAGAATTGCACGTAGATTACGTTATAGCAAGAATTAACCACATAGGAACGGTTGACTCCTCTTCCTATAACAAAATCAATACCGCACAAACTTCATACAATAAACTACCGGCAAACAGACAATCCGAAGTAACCAATTATTCGACACTCGTAGCAGCTTGGAACACATATTCAAGTTTTGCCGCACAAAACGTAATTAACCGCATATTGGATTTACCCGATTTAACGCAAGCAAAAGTAAAATCAAGAGAAGCTTTAAGCAAACTCAACGACTGGTTCGGCGCAGTATCCGGCGCATTTGACGGACTTGCCACCAACGAGGACGGCACAGGCCAGCAAGGGCAGGTAAAAGCTCATAACGGCGGCGCAACGTATAAGCGGCTTACCGACGGACTTTCCGAGCTGGTTCAGATAGAAAAACTGTTTGACTTTAAAGACGCTTTAGGCGCCGCATCGGTTGCAACAGCGGAAACAGACGGAGCTAAGCTTTCGGGATTATACAACGAATTAACCGAAAAGCAGAAAAACGAGCTTTCCGAAGCCGATAAAACTAAATATAACGAAATTAATAAGGCTTATTCCGAAATAGCAAAGCAAAAGAAAGTTATTGTTTTCAACAACAGCAACGCAACAACAGACGATAGCAGTTTCTGGAAATATAACGCTTCATGGGAAAAGGATACAAAAGCTAATATTAACGGAACGGCTTACTCTTACGGTTTAAAGCTTGACAGCAGCAACACATTAAGCTTTACCGTTACCGCAAAAATGACGTTAAAAATTTACTACGGAAGAAAATCCAGAATAAATATCGACAACGTTCAATATAGCGGTGAAGCTGTCGAAAACTATTATACGGTAACTGTTGATTTAAATGCCGGCACACATACAATCAGTAAAGGCAAAGACGGTACAAACGCAGTATTTATCGTAGAGCTTTCCCCCGCAAAATAAAAATTCACAACAAAAAAGCAACCACAGCTACCGTGTGGTTGCTTTTTTATATCCAAGATATCTCTTAACTTAAAAACACAAAATTAATATCACCCTTTAAGCAGTCCCATCTTAATATTTCATCTAATGATATATTAAAAAGATAATAAAAAAGGATATGCACTAAGCATATCCTTTTTTTTGTTAAAGCTTAAACTATTGCTTCGATTGCAAATATACAAAGTCTGTTCGAGCTTACATATAAATTTAACACATCATCTTTGTTTAAAGTAATTTCCTGAACATAAGCAATATTATTTGCTTTATTCGCAGTATTTGCACTTTGCTGAGCCGCTCCTTCGTTTATCACCCATGTCAAGGTACCGGTTTTAGTTTTTACATCTGTTGAAGTAAATCCGCTATCACCTACAGAATAATAAACTTTAATAGTAACGGAATCTTTTGCCGTTATTTTATAAGATTTTGAGCTTGCAGTTGTTCCGCCAGCAGGTAAAAATACTTTGCTGAAACTCTTTGAAGAATCGCCGTCCACCGTAGCGGCTCTCTCAACTATAGAAGGAGAAATACCGTTCAATTCGGTTTTAATTAAAGTTCCCTCAAAGGCGAACGCTTCAGCAGTATCAGCGCTAATCAATTCGGAAGAGAATGTTTCGAACTTAACATAAATAGTTTGTGCCGTGGCAGCCGTCAAAGGTAAAACCGCAGCCGTCGTGCAAGCAGAATCAGTATAATATCCTTCTATTCTGTTCGCCGCAGGAATAATATCCTTAATCAACTCGTCAAGCTGAGCCTTTGTAACAGTATCTCCCTCTTTTACCGTTAACTCTTTAGTATTCGTTCCGTCGCTGACCGTAATCGTTACGTCTGCCTTATTATAATAACTGTCGGGCTTAATATCTTTAACCGAATCTTCCCATGCGATAAACGCTTTTTTCAACGATGCTACGGATGTTGCCTCGTTCACGGCTTTTTCGCCTGCCGCCTGAGCTTTACCGAAGGCCTCGCCGTTTTCTTGCTTAGTATAATTGCTTGCAGGATAATTAGTTACGTTCATATATTGCATTATGTATGCTTTATAATCTCCGCAAACTCCAAGCTCATAATTGCTATAAGCCGTATCACAACCTTCTATTGTTGTTGCCGCATTTATTTCACTTTTCGCCGTTGCGGTTTTTGCCGTTACGTCAACTTCTGAAGGAAGCAAAGCAACAAGGCTGTCAACTTTAGCAATTACGGTTGCCTTATATGCGTCAACGCTGGGCGGAGTATTAACAACCGCTATATTATCAACCTTTGCCGTCTTAGAACCGGAATCGCTTGAAACGATTTTTAATCCTGTTAAACCGTTTATAGATGTCGACAACTCTGAAACAACCGTTTCATTGTTAATTGTTAATGTAACTTTACCGCTTAATAAATCAAATTTATAATAAATTTTATACGTCGTATCTGCCGTAGCGGGAGCCGTCGTGCCTTCGGTTACAGTGCCGCCGTCCAAACGGTATTTGATTTTACCGCCGTCAGTTCTCAATCCGAATACTTCTGCATTCTGTTTATTTGCCGAATAGCCGTTAAATTGAAGGAACGTCCAACTGTTGCCGCTGGATACAAGAGTTACCTCCATATAGCCTTCAACCACGCCCAATACCTTTCCGAAATCAACAACAAGGCTTGTTCCGCCGCTTGAAGTATCAATCATTTCTGCTATTCCGTTTTCAACTTTTACATAGTTGGTTTCGGCTGTGCCGTCGCCTTTTCCGTTAAATTCGGAATATATACCTCTTGTTCCCCAGCCGGCAAAATCGTCGAGCTTATCTTTGGAAACAAAGAAAGATTCAGCTAAAATATTATTTTCGGAATTTTTAAGTTCAATATATTGTTCAGGAAGCGCAACGGTATCTGCATATTCGCACACATCGCATACGTTGTCTTTATCTTCGTCAACATGCGAAGAATAATCTTTTATAGGTGCAAGGCATGAACCTGTAGTCGACGTACATTCATACCAATGTCCGTTAGCATCTTTTTCCCAGGTCGTAGCATAATTATGCGTATGTGAATTAACTTCCTGTAACTGATAACCGCAGGTATCGCATTTGCCTTCAGCATTAGGCGCGGTATGCGCTCCTTCGTCAGATTTTACATCATGTCCGCAATCAGCGTCGTGCCAATGCTTTTCGGAACTGGTCGACCAACCGCTTTTATACGTATGCTGATGCTCTTCTTCCGGGTTACAAGCCGTCATTCCAACTACGGACGTAGCCGTAGCAACGCTCATTCCGAAAACGAGCAGTGCCTTTAAAACTTTTGATTTTCTCATCTCTTCCTCCATAAAAATCAAAACAATATTAAATTGCGGCGAATTTCTTCGTCTAACTTATTATATTACATATTGCAAGATATTTCAAGAGGTTTTGAAAATTATTTTTGATTTTTGAAAAATATTTTCAGAAATCAATATAATTCAAAGCTATAAACTTTCTAAAATTAGCTTGTCCGCAACAAGTGCAATAAATTCGCTGTTTGTAGGGCGCTCGCTGCCGATATATACTCTTGCTCCGAAAATAGAACTTATCGCGTCCGTTCTTCCGCGGTTCCACGCAACTTCTATCGCATGGCGGATAGCTCTTTCAACCTTGCTTGCCGTGGTAACGAATTTTTCAGCAATTTTCGGATAAAGCTCTTTAGTTACTTTATTTATAATCGAAGGATCTTCAACCGCAAATTTAATGCCTTCCCTCAAATATGAAAATCCCTTTATATGCGGCGGTATACCTATAGTAATAAAGATGTTGCTTATCTTTTCGTCAAGAGAAGCCGCTTTGCGCTTGTCCCTTATATCAGTAGTAACCTTATAGTTTACTGCGCGCCCTGCGGAAAGTTCTTTTATTCTGTCCAGAACGGTTTTCGAGTTCACGGGCTTTGCCAGATAATAAATCGCTCCGTGTTCTATCGCGCGGTCTACAATTTTATCATCTATAAATCCGCCTATCGCAATCGTAAGACATTCTGGATTGTTTTCTTTTATATAATCGAGCACGCCAAAGCCGTCCATGCCGGCAAGAACCAGGTCAACCACGGCTACATCGGGATTACTGCGCTTGATTAATTCCACCGCGGTATTGCCGTTAGACGACTCCGCACAAATGCTGTAACCTTCCGCGTCAGATATGTAATTTTTGATTTCTTCTAAAAAATCCTCGTTATTTGCAAAAACCGCTATACTCTCCGCTTTCATGTAATCGCTCCTCTTTTTTTGTGATGTGAAGTGATTATATTACACAAAATCAAAGTTGTAAAGCATTTTTGTAAATAATTCGAGGATTTTTTTACAAAAATAACCGACTTTTTTACAAAATTATGTCAGTATTTGTCGAAGTGATAAAATTACTGTGATATGATGTCTAAATACTCGTCATAATTGACGCATTTGTCAAATTTTTTCGTTCCGTTGATTTCTATGATTCTATTTGCAACGGTATTCATTAATTCCTGGTCGTGAGAAGTAAACAACATACAGCCTTTAAAATTCTTCATTCCGTTGTTTAGCGCCGTTATACTTTCCAAATCGAGGTGGTTGGTCGGCTCGTCCATAATAAGGAAATTTCCGCCTTCCAACATCATTTTAGCAAGCATGCAACGCACTTTTTCACCGCCGGATAGCACCTTTGCCTGTTTCAATGCCTCTTCGCCGGAAAAAAGCATTCTGCCAAGCCAACCGCGAAGATATTCTTCATAATGGTCTTTGGAATATTGGCTAAGCCACTGAACAAGCGTATAGTCGCACCCCTGAAAATATTCGTTATTGTTTTCGGGGAAATAAGAAACGGAAATTGTTTTGCCCCAACGTATCGTTCCACTGTCGGGCTGAGCTTTGCCCGTTAAAACATCGTAAAGCATAGATACGGTAGTACTTTTATCGCTTACGATTCCTATTTTTTCATCCTTCTGAACGGTAAAAGAAACGTTTTCAAAATAACCTTTTTTAGTAAGCCCCTCTACCATTAAAATATCGTTACCGATATCCTTTTCATATTTAAAATCGATATAAGGATATTTCCGTAAAGACGGCTTGAAATCCGCAATCGTAAGCTTTTCAAGCTCCTTTTTTCTGGAAGTAGCCTGGCGGGACTTAGACGCGTTCGCGGCAAACCGCGTTATAAATTCCTGCAACTCTTTTGCGCGCTGTTCGTTCTTTTTGTTTTGGTCTTTTTGCTGGCGAGCTAAAAGCTGGCTTGTTTCATACCAGAAATCGTAATTTCCAAGCATCATATTGATTTTGCCGTAATCCACGTCGCAGATATGAGTACATACCTTATTTAAAAAGTGACGGTTGTGGGAAACTATTATAATAGTGTTCTCAAAATCCATCAGGTAATTTTCAAGCCAACGCACCGTTTTAATATCAAGGTTGTTCGTAGGCTCGTCCAAAAGCAAGATATCAGGATTGCCGAAAAGCGCTTGAGCAAGCAAAACTTTAACCTTGTATTTAGCGTCAAGCTCCGCCATAGGCGTATAATAATATTCCTCTGTTATATCAAGAGCATTTAAAAGCGTTTGCGCCTCATACTCAGCCTCCCAGCCTCCCAGCTCCGCAAATTCGCTTTCCAGCTCGCTCGCGCGGATACCGTCCGCCTCAGTAAAATCCGATTTAGCGTAAAGCGCGTCCTTTTGATCCATTATATCTACAAGGCGCTTATGCCCAAGCATAACAGCACGCAGAACGTTAACGTTATCGTATGCGTTCTGGTTTTGTTGCAATACGGACATTCTTTCCGTTTTATCCATGGTTACGTCACCCTTATTGGGTTCGATTTCACCGCTCAAAACCTTTAAAAAAGTAGATTTGCCCGCCCCGTTTGCGCCGATTATGCCATAACAATTGCCCTTTGTAAATTTGAGATTTACTTCCTCAAAGAGCTTTTTACTGCCGTATTGAAGTGAAACGTTATTTACCTGTAACATATTTTCTCCGTTAATTTATTTATATTGCAAATTGACTGTTGTATAGTTTAGAATAAAATCCGTCTTTTGCCAAAAGCTCGTCGTGCGTACCCTGCTCGATAATATTTCCGTTATTCATAACGAGTATTAAATCCGCCTCTTTAATAGTCGAAAGCCTGTGCGCTACTATAAAACTCGTTCGTCCGTTCATTAGCTTTGAAAACGCATTCTGTATCTTTTTCTCGGTGCGCGTATCTATTGATGAAGTAGCCTCGTCCAAAATGAGCATAGGCGGCAAACAAAGCATTATGCGCGCAATACACAAAAGCTGCTTTTGCCCTTGTGACAGTCCGTCCTCGGATATAACAGTATCATATCCGTACGGCAACTGCATAATAAAATTATGCGCATGCGCGGCTCTCGCGGCAGCCTCTATTTCCTCGCGGCTTGCAGAAGGGTTACCCATAGCAATGTTTTCAGAAACGGTTCCGCTCTTCAACCATGTTTCCTGCAAAACCATTCCATAGTTTTTACGCAAAGACTTACGGGTAACGTCCATTATATCGTTTCCGTCAACGTAAATATTTCCGCTGTCGGGATCATAAAAACGCATTAAAAGATTAATTAAAGTTGTTTTGCCGCAACCTGTAGGACCTACTATTGCTATCCTTTGGCCGGCACGCGCAGAAATATTCAGATTTTCAATAAGCTTCCTGTCCTGCGTATAAGAAAAGTACACTCCCTCGAAACTTATATCGCCTTTTACGTTTTCAAGTGTCAAAGCATTTTCATTGTCGGGCTTCTGCGGTTCTTCATCAATAACTTCGTATATTCTGCCGGCGCACGCTACTGCGTTTTGCAATTCGGTTATTACTCCCGAAATCTCGTTAAACGGCTTTGTGTACTGGTTTGCATAAGACAAAAGGCTTGTAAGCATACCAACCGAAAACACAACGGGTAAAGGCGTGCTCCATACCAGCATTAAAGCTCCCGATAGCGCAACCGCCGCATAAACCACCGCATTAACAAATCTCGTACACGGATTTGTAAGCGAAGAATAGAATATAGATTTAAGCGAAGCTTTTGTAAGCCGTTCGTTTATACCGTCGAATTTTTCAAGATTTTCATCCTCACGGTTAAATGCTTTAACGACCTTTAAATTACCTATCATTTCATCGATAAACGCAGTTTGCTCGCCTCTAATTTCGGAAGCTTTTCTGAATAAAGAATATGTCCTCGTAGCTATGAATTTGGCAACGAAAAGCGAAAGCGGAGTGATTACGAAAACAATCAACGCAATAACCCAGTTTATGGCAATCATTATGCCAAGCG
The DNA here is from genome assembly GCA_947175485.1 of uncultured Clostridia bacterium. GTDB lineage: Bacteria > Bacillota > Clostridia > Christensenellales > Borkfalkiaceae > Coproplasma. The sequence goes on along the minus strand of CAMWMZ010000001.1, from coordinate 28,940 downwards.
TGCCTACGATTGTAAGAATACCGGTAAACAGTTGGGTAAAACCCATCAAAAGTCCGTCGGCAAACTGATCCACGTCGGCAACGTTGCGCCCGACTATATCTCCGTATGAGTGAGCATCGATAAATTTCAGCGGCAAAACCTGAATTTTAGAAAACGCTTCCTCCCTGATATCCCGTACTACGTTATAAGTAATTTTGTTGTTTATAGCGTTCATCAGCCACTGCGCAAGGCAGGTAACGGCTAACGTAGCGCCTATAGCAATAAACTTTTCAAAAATTTTAGAAAAATCAACCGCCGCGCCGTCTATCAGTAAATCTATCACCTGACCGAAGAAAATCGGAACAATCAAAGCTCCCGCAACGGATATAAGCGCAAAAAATATGGTTGCCGCAAGTAAAAATCCGTAAGGCTTCAGCTGTTTTAACACACGTTTCAAAATTAGTTTCTGCGAAGGTTTAGCCATTGCCGCCCCCCTTCTCAAACTGTGAAAAATGTATTTCCCTATAGACCTCGTTGTTTTTTAGCAATTCGTCGTGCGTGCCCGCCCCCACCATTTTACCGCCGTCAAGCACGATAATTTTATCGGCATGGCGTATTGACGAAGTGCGTTGCGATACTATAAACACGGTAGGTTTATATTCAAGATTTTTGATAGACTGCCTTAACTTTGCGTCCGTCGCGTAATCAAGTGCAGACGCGCTGTCGTCAAGAATTAATATTTGAGGCTTTTTAACAAGAGCGCGGGCAATTGTAAGTCTTTGCCGTTGTCCGCCGGAAAAATTTTTACCGCCTTGCTCTACTATTTCATCAAGCCCATTGCTTTTAGCGTTTATTACGTCTGCAGCCTGCGCCGCGTTAACCGCCGACATAATATCGTCGTCGGTCGCATTCTCGTTGCCCCACCTGAGATTATCTCTGATAGTTCCCTCAAACAAAACGGCGCGTTGCGGAACAACGCCGCAAATTTCCCGCAGCTGTTCGTCACCGTAAGCATTTACGTTAATACCGTCTAAAATCACTTCTCCGCCGTTAACGTCATAAAAATGAGGCAAAACGTTTACCAAAGTTGTTTTACCCGCACCGGTTCCGCCGATGATACCAACCGTTTCTCCGCGTTTTACAGAAAAATTAACGTTTTCAAGCGCGTTTAACGGAGAATCCGAATAATTTACGGTCACGTTTCTGTATTCAATAAAATTCGCATTATCGGCAAGCGTCTTAATACCGTTTTTAAGCGAAGGATTCATATCTAAAATTTCGCTGATTCTTCCCGCACAGGCAAACGACTTCGTTACAGTTATTATTAGATTTGCAAGCTTAATAAGCTCTATAAGAATTTGCGACATATAGTTGTAAAGCGCAACCACTTGCCCGCGATTCAATACCCCCGCTTCAAACTTAATTGCTCCGACGTATAATAAAATTATTATCGCAACGTTTATAATAGCAAAAGTCAAAGGGTTCATTAAAGCAGATATTTTACCGACAAAAAGCTGTGATTTCGTCAGCTCGGCGTTTTTTGCATTATATTTATCTATTTCGTCATCTTCTTTGCAGAAAGCGCGCAATACTCTTGCTCCCGCAAGAGTTTCTCTTGTTGCAACAGTTACGTTATCGAGATTCCCCTGAACTTTTTTATAGAGCGGTATGCTTATCAGCATAATTCCGAACACAACGATACATAAAACCGCAATCGCCGCGGCAAATATTCCGCCCGCAAGCGAGCTTATAGTAAAAGCCATAATCATTGCGCCGAAAACAATAAACGGCGAACGCATAAACAGCCTTAAAACCATATTAACGCCAGACTGCACCTGGTTAACGTCGCTCGTCATACGCGTAATCATTTTACCTGTTCCAAGCTTGTCTATGTCGCTATAAGAAAGAGACTGCATTTTCTTAAACAAATCGTGCCTCAACTCCTTGGAAAAGCCTACGGCGGCTTTTGCGGCAAAATATTGCGCGGCAACCGCACTGACAAGGCCAACCAATCCTAACGCAACTAAAATTAAACAGGCGTAGATTACGTATGAAGTGCTTCCCTCGCCGGTATCGATTTGATTTATAATCGCAGAAACAACAAGCGGAACAATAAGCTCGAAGCTCGCCTCCAACAATTTGAAAAGCGGCGCAAGAACCGCTTGAACTTTATAATGTTTTAAATACTTCAACAGCTTACGCATACTTTTGAATTATACCATAATGCGGAAATAAAAAGCAAATTTATTGCAATTATTATCACAATTTGCTAAACTTAAAATATGGCTTACAGCATATACCTTAAAAAGGGCGAAGAAAAACGAATTAACGCGGGGCACAGTTGGGTTTACGCAAACGAAGTTGCAAAAATCGAGGGTAAAGATAAAAACGGATCTATAGCCTCTGTATTTTCTCACGACGGAAGATACATCGGAAAAGGATACATAAACCACGCTTCTAAAATTCTTGTTAGAATATTTATCCGCAACAACGAAACCGACGGCGAAGAGTTTTATAAAAACACAATACAAGCCGCAAACGAATATCGGCTGCGGTTGGGATATAAAAACTGTTACCGTATGGTTTTTGCGGAAGCGGATAATATACCTGCACTGATAGTCGATAAATACGGCGATTACCTTGTTATGCAATGTCTTTCTCTTGGTATAGACATGCGCAAAAACATGCTGTGCAAAATACTCGTTAACCTTTTCAATCCTAAAGGAATTTATGAACGCAGCGACGTTTCCGTCAGAAAAAAAGAAGGTTTAACCGAAGTAAAACAAACTTTATACGGTGAAGTACCGGACTATATTGAAATAGAAGAAAACGGACTGAAAATGCTCGTCGATGTAAAGAACGGACAAAAAACAGGTTATTTCTTGGATCAAAAAGAAAATCGCTTCGCCGTAAGAAAATATAGTAAAGGTAATGTTTTGGACTGCTTTTGCAACAGCGGCGGTTTTTCGCTGAACGCTTCAACCGTCGCAGATAAGGTAACCGCATGCGATATTTCCGAACTTGCATTGAAAAACGTGCGTGACAACGCTAAGCTTAACGGAATAAAAAACATTACGACGTTACAGGGCGATGTTTTTGAGGTTTTGCGCAATTTCCGTAAAGAGAAAACCCAATTTGATACGGTTATTCTGGATCCGCCCGCTTTTTGCAAATCTGCAAACGAAGTCAAAGACGCTTACCGCGGTTATAAAGATATAAACTTAACCGCAATGAAAATCGTCAAAAAAGGCGGATTTTTAATAACCTGTTCTTGTTCGCACTATATGTCCTCCGCTTTATTTGAAAAAATGCTTATAGAAGCCGCTAAGGAAAGCGGACGAATTGTCAGATATGTAGAAATAAAAACCCAGTCACCCGATCATCCCGCACTCTTATCCGCAGAAGAAACTCAATATCTGAAATTTTTTGTTTTACAAGTTATATAATAAAATAATAAAGCCCCGTCGCATTTGCGACGGGGCTTCTTTTTGATTATTGATTTTAATTATATAGCCCAATTCCCGTTTTTGAAAATCTGAACGCGTTTTCCGTCGGCGGTTACGCCAACGATATCCATATCCTCACTGCCTATCATAAAATCCACGTGGATCATCGAGCTGTTGATACCAAGCTTTTCACATTCTTCAACGGAATAGCTTTCGTAATTTTCAAGGCAGTTGCTGAAGCCTCTGCCCAAAGCCAAATGACAACTTGCGTTTTCGTCAAAAAGAGTGTTGTAAAACAAAATTCCCGTGTTGTTTATAGGCGAGTTATATGCAATTAAGGCAACCTCGCCGAGATAAGCCGCGCCCTCGTCCATAGAAATCATTTTTTCAAGAAGCTCCTGATTTCTCTCCGCATATACTTCTACCGCCTTACCGTTTTCAAAACGCAACCAAAAATTTTCAATTAATTTTCCCTGATAAGACAGAGGTTTTGTCGCAACAACTTTTCCGTCGGCAACCCCGCGCATAGGAGAGGTAAAAACTTCTTCGCTCGGTATATTGGGATTATAATAAATGTTGCTTCCGAGCGCGTTTTCGCCGCCGCCCATAAAAATACCTTTCGGGTTTAATCCTACTTTAAAATCAGTTCCGTTTTTGCTTTTGTATTCAAGCCTTTCAAACTTATATTTGTTCAGCACCGCACAATGCCCGGCAAGATTTTCATTATGATTTTTCCATGCCTTAATGGGGTCGTCGTCAACACGCGAACAAAGCAAAATATCTTCCCAAAGCTTTTCAACAGCTTGCTCGTCATTAAGCTCAGGATAAATCTTTTTTGCCCATTCTTTTCCCGGAACAGCGGCAATGCACCATTGATACTTATTTTCAATCGCATCGCGATACGGTTTGATAAAAGGAAAACGCGCCTGATTTGCCTTTGAAATTTTTTCACTGTCCGTGCCGTTAAGCCCGTCCGGATCATCGGAATCTAACCATAAAAGGCAAGAAAGCTTTTCTACCTTTCTTTCCCATTCGGCTTTTTCCACCGCAGTAAATTCGGAAAGCGTTTCAAGACTTCTGTAATTATAATTAATTTTCGTAACGGGCATATAAGACCATTCAACCTTTACTCTTTCCGCACCGCGTTTGTAACACTCTTCAACACACATCGCAACGAATTCCGGTTGGTCAAGTCCGCAACGTATAATTACTTCCTGTCCGTTTTGAACATTTAAACCACACTTAATAATCAACTCTGCGTATTTTTGTAATCTTTCTTTTTGCATATAAATCACCTTGGCTTTAATTTGCGTAAATTATAGCATTTCAAAACTTTTAAATCAACAAAATCTAAGCCTCGGTTTCAAAAATCAAATCCATTTCAAAAATTTTACCTCTTAGTCCTTGTTTTGAAGGCACACCCTATGTAACAAAATCATTAATCCGCCATTTCACTTATTATTCTGCCTCTGCCGAGACAGCGGTTGCAACATAGTTATTTTTTTACTTCAAATTTATGAATTCGTATTTTTTCATTTATACGGCTGCCTTTTTCTTTTTATTTTTGAACACTACGATTAAAATATATGCCGCCAACAAAACCGCGCACGTTCCCAACAATATTCCATACATAGCGCCAAGAGGAATTTCCGTCCCGAACACTTCAATTTTAGCGTCAAACGATGCCCTTATTCCTTCAATCGCTTCGGAAGGAAGCCCCGCGTCGGCAAGAGCGTCAAGATATCCGCTCATATAGTGATTTCTTAATATTCCGACCCCGTAAGTCCCGGGGAGACAGCCGAGAACGTTTCTCAGCCCCGCAGCAAAAGTCGAAAGCGGCATATAAGCACCGCAAATAAAACCGTACATTGAAGATACAAGCGTTGAAACTGCCGAAAGCCCGCCCTGATTAGAAATAAAGCTTTCCACTACCCCCGCCAGCAAAGTCCCGAAAAGCACCCCGCAAAACACGTCCACAATAATCATAAACGCGTCACCCACCGATATGTACCAGCCTACACAAGCAAGATAAATATGCCCGATAAGCATAAGACACATCATCACAATAAACGTAACAAAAAAATTTGAAATAAAATAAGCGAGAGAAACGGTAGTTCCCTTTACGGGAGAAACTCGTAAATCGTTTAAATTACCGTCGATTTTATCGTTTATCATTATAACGTTTGAACAAAATGCAACTGTTACTGAGCTTACCGATAGTATTGATGACATAAGCCACGCGCCGGTTATTCCTTCCAGAATTCTGTTATCAACCGTGAAATTTTCCGGAAACGCCGATTTAAAGCTCTCTATATAAACGTTTCTGAGAAAAGTTGCAAATAAAATCAAAAGTATAAGAGGCGTAATCATAGAAATAAAGAACATAAATTTATCTTTAAAATAACATTTTGTATTGCGCCTTATTAGTGAAACGAGTTTTCTGCACTCGATAATTTTTCCGTTCATTTTACACCTCGCTCAAATCCTTGCCGGTAACCTTTAAAAAAACGTTATCCATGTTACCCTTTAATACTTCAAAATCTTCAAAAACTTCAGGGTTCTTTTTAAATATATCCGCAACCTGAGCGGTATTTTTAAGTTCCACTTCCAGATAATCTCTTTCCCTTTTAATCGGCAAACCGAACGCGGAAGCCGCCTTCTCCGCTTGCTCCGTTTGATTGTAAAATCTTATATAATCGCTTGCGTATTTATTCTTCAGTTCGTGCGGAGTACCCTCGGCAACCTTTTTACCGCCGTCTAAAATTACTACGTAATCTGCAGTAGACGCTTCTTCCATATAGTGCGTTGTTAAAAACACGGTCAAACCGCTTTCTTTTCTCAATTTTTCTATAACGCTCCAAACGGTTATCCTTGTTTTAGGATCGAGTCCGGTAGTTGGCTCGTCAAGTATTAAAAGCTTTGGATTATGAAATAGCGCGCGGGCAATATCTATGCGCCTTTTTTGTCCGCCGGAAAGCTTACTAATCGGACGTTTTAAAATATCTTTCAAATCTAAAAGCTCGGTTATTTCTTCAAGCCGTTTTTTGAATTCAGCGCCGAAAATCCCGTAAAGATTTGCACGGGATTTCAAATTATCATATACGCTCATTTTTTTATCCAATACGGAATTCTGAAATACTATTCCAAGGTCGTTTTTGACTTGTTCGGTTTCTTTATCAAGATCATGCCCGCAAACTTTAACTATACCGCCGTCTTTTTGTAAAATACCGCTGATTATGTTTATGGTAGTCGATTTTCCCGCGCCGTTAACGCCAAGAAAGGCAAACAGCTCACCTTCTTTTACTTTAAAAGAAACTCCGTCCACAGCTTTTATATCTTTAAAAGACTTTTGCAGATTTTCAATTTCTATAATCATTTATTCTCTCCTTTTAGATTTTCAATAAAACTTTTATACGCGTCTGTAACTAATTGGCTGACGGTATCGTAATCCCAATCCAAATACTCTGTGGCAAACATACTCGCAATGCCGTGGACAAAAATCCACATCTGCAAATGAAGCTTACTTGCCTCATCCCGATAAAGACCGTAATTTTTAATTATCATAAATACGGACTGCTCAAAACTTTCATTCTTCATTCCGCTTTCAGACATTCCGTCGTTCATTAAAAGATACTTAAATAACTGCTTTTCTTCTTTTGCAAAGCGTATATATCCCATACCCACCGCCTTATATTCGGGATATTCGCCGTTTTTAATTTCCCTTTCAATATATTCGTTGAATATTTTTAATACCGCACGGGCAACCTCTTGCTTTAACTCGTCTGTTCCGCTGAAAGATAAATAAATCGGCTGGGTAGAGCATTTGCACGCTTGTGCAAGCGTGCGTACATTCAGAGCGGTGATTCCGCTCTGCCTCACTATATTCACCGCCGCTTCAACAATTTGTGATTTTGTAATAATCTTTTTTGCAGGCAATTTTCACCTCTTATAAATAACAAAAGTTATTAATAACAATTGTTATTATAACATTAATTATTAATACTGTCAAACATTTTAAATAAAAAACCGCCACGGCGGATTTACGCCATGGCGGTCATAATAATCTGAGATTAATCTGTAAGCCGAGTTCTGTCGTGTACGGTCATCTATCTAATCTTGCAGTCGCCTGCAAGCTCAAGCGATATTAACGATTGCCGGCAAACGGGCAGCTTTTGCATTCAAGCAGCCGACAACCCAATCTTGCATCGGGTGGGGTTTAATTGGCTCCCCTTGTTGCCAAAGGGACGGTGAGCTCTTACCTCGCCATTCCAACCTTACGGTAAAACCGCGGTATATTTCTGTTCACTTTCCTTGAAGTCGCCTCCACCTGCCGTTGACAGGCACCCTTGCCCTGTGATGCTCGGACTTTCCTCACGCTACTTCCATAGCCCGCGACCGTAAAATTAACTCAAATTACCGTCATTTTAACATTTTCATATTATATGGGCAACTATTTTAAACTAAAAGTTGATTTTTTTCGTAAATTATTTTAAAATAGCATAGTTAGATAAATTCGAGGTTTATAAAATGAAAAAGACTAAAATTATTTGCACATTAGGCCCCGCAAGCGATAGCGAAAAGGTTTTATCGGAATTAATCGACGCAGGAATGAACGTTGCAAGGTTGAACTTTTCTCACGGTACGCATGATGAGCATGCGGCGAAAATCGCAATGATTAAAAACCTGAGGAACAAAAAGAAAGTTCCTTTACCCATTATGCTTGATACAAAAGGTCCCGAATTTCGTATTAAAACCTTCAAAGAAGGTAAAATCAAGCTTAAAGACGGAGATACCTTTACTTTTACAACAGAAGAAATAATAGGCGATAAATCACGTGTTTCCGTTTCGTTTAAAGGCATATGCGAGCAAATGCGCCCCGGCGATAGAATTCTTTTAAATAACGGGCTGATGATTTTTGAAGTTACAAAAGTTGAAAGCCCCAACGTCATATGCAAAACGATTGTCGGCGGCGAGCTTTCAAACAGAAAATCCATGTTTTTCCCTGATAAAGAATTGGATATGGTCTACCTCTCAGAACAAGACAAAGCCGATTTGAAATTCGGCGTCGAGCAAGGAGTTGACTTTATCGCCGCGTCTTTTGTTTCCAAAGCTCAGGATGTTGTTGATATAAGAAACTGGCTAAGGAAATGCGGCTCTCCTGACGGAGAAATTGAAATTATTGCAAAAATTGAAAGCCGTGCAGGCGTAAATAACCTTCCCGAAATTTTAAAAGTGTGCGACGGAGTAATGGTTGCGCGCGGAGATTTGGGTGTCGAAGTTCCTTTTGAAGAATTACCCAGCATACAAAAGTCTATTATAAAAGCTTGCCGTATTGTCGGTAAAAGAAGCATAACGGCTACTGAAATGCTTGAATCTATGATTAAACAACCCCGCCCCACGCGTGCGGAAATTTCAGACGTGGCAAACGCGGTATACGACGGCTCATCGGCAATTATGCTCTCCGGCGAAACTGCGGCGGGCGCTTACCCCGTGGAAGCCGTAAAAGCAATGGCTAAAATAGCAAGGCAGGCTGAAGCAAACACTTCCTATATTGCACATATTAAAGAAAGTGATTATAAAATTACCAGACTTTCCGAGGCTCTCGCCCATTCCGCATGCACTTTGGCACAGGACATAGGAGCTAAAGTTATAGTAGTATGCACCAGAACAGGCGGCACGGCACGTACGGTTTCCAGGTTCCGTCCTATGATTGACATTATAGGAATGACAACGGATGAACGTGCTTACAGAAAACTTGCATTGAGCTGGGGCGTTATTCCCGTAATGAGCGAAGAATTTTATTCGGTTGACGTTCTCTTCCACTATGCAAAACGCGCGGCTATAAGAACCGGATTAGTTGAAAAAGGAGATACAATTGTTCTCACGGGAGGAACGCCGAACGGAAAGAGCGGTAATTCCAATCTTATAAACGTTGAAACAATAACGGAAACAAACGTATCCATTTAATATCGTATAAAAAAGCCTTTCGCAGTTGCGAAAGGCTTTTTATTTTATTTGAGCCAAAAATATGCGCCGAGAAATACCAAACTAAAAACAAGTATTGCGCCCAAAATATACGGACCTATTGCCAAAATCATTCCTTTGACCATAGCCCAATACTCTTTTCTGTTTATATTAAGCTTCTCTTTACGACGCTTACCCTCTTTTTTTAAAATCGGATCATACCACCGAAACCCTTCAATATTCATATCGGCAAAGGTTGTAGTGGTGTCAAGGTCGTCGTCACGCCTTTTCTTCGACATCGGTTTCCTTTTCTTGTCCGCCGGTTTGATTATCGGACTTTTTCATTTTTATAACTTTCATATATCCCTTGGCAAGCGCCGTTATCCTCTCAAGCTCTTTTAACTTTTTAAGTTCTTGTTCACACTCGGCGTTTTCTTGAGGAGAATTATAAAGGTGACAAGCACAGTAATGCCCGTTTTCCACCTCTTTATAAGCAGGCGGAACCATTGTGCAAATATCCATACAGTGTTCACAGCGTGTATGAAACTTACAGCCCTTGGGCGGATTTACCGGCGAAGGAATATCTCCTTTAAGCAATATCCTGTTCATCTTCACATGCGGATTAGGCACGGGAACGGCAGAAAACAGCGCCTTTGTATAAGGATGCAAAGTATTTTCAAAAATATTTTCCTTTGATCCGTATTCGACCATAGTCCCAAGATACATAACGCCGACGTAATCGGATATATGTTTTACAACCGACAAATCGTGAGATATGAAAATATACGTTAAATTGAGCGATTTTTGCAGCTCTTTCAACATATTAATTATTTGCGCCTGTATCGAAACATCAAGCGCTGAAACGGGCTCGTCGCAAACAACGAGTTCAGGTTTAAGCGCAAGCGCACGCGCAATACATATTCTTTGACGTTGTCCGCCCGAAAATTCGTGCGGATACCTTTCATAATAATGCGGTTGCAGCCCGCACATTTTCATTACGCTTAAAATATAATCCTGATGCTCCTCTTTGGGCACTATTCCATGTTCGCGCACAGCTTCGCCGATAATTTCACCTACCGTAAGACGAGGCGAAAGGCTTGCATAAGGGTCCTGAAATATCATTTGCATATTCGGACGAAGCTTGTTGAACTCGCTGTTCTTTATTTTAGAAACCTCTTGTCCTTTGAACCAGATTTCACCGCCGGTAACGTCGTAAAGGCGCAAAATAGTTCTGCCCATCGTGGTTTTTCCGCAACCGCTTTCTCCTACGATACCCAACGTTTTTCCCTTTTCCAAGGAAAATGAAACGCCGTCTACCGCATGCAGAAACTTAGTCGGCTTGCCGAAAAGATTTGTATCTACCGTAAAATACTGCTTTAAATCCTTTACTCTGAGAAGGGGTTCATCGTATTGCTTTACTTCGTCAGGACTGACTTGAACGTTTTGTGCGTTTTCCGACATTTAAAACCTCCTTCTCTTCTTTTTTACTTTGAATATCGTGATACAAATAACAAGAAACGCTGTGCGTATCGGTAACTTTTACCAATTGCGGATAATCGCCCGCGCACTTTTCAAGGCACTTGTCGCATCTGTCACGGAAATAACAATAATTAGGCATATCCACCGGATTAGGAACAAAACCGGGAATACAATATAATGAATCCACATTTCCGTCAACGGTGGGCTTGCTTTTTTGTAAACCAATCGTGTAAGGGTGCATAGGTCTGTCAAAAATATCTTCCGCAGTGCCCATCTCAATTATTCTGCCCGCATACATAACAACGACGAAATCCGCCATTTCCGCTACAACGCCCAAGTCGTGCGTAATAAGCATAATACTGCCGTTGATTTTCTGTTTGATATTGCGCAGCAAGTCCAAAATCTGGGCTTGTATAGTCACGTCAAGAGCAGTCGTAGGCTCGTCGGCGATAATAAGGCGGGGATTACACAAAAGAGCCATAGCAATCATAACTCTTTGACGCATACCGCCGGATAATTCATGCGGATATTTTTTATAAATGCTTTCCGGATCAGCCATTCCTACAAGGTTAAGCATCTCCAAACTTCTTTCTTTCGCTTTTTGCTTGGAAATCCCCTCTATATGCAAAAGCGCAACCTCGTCAAGCTGATTGCCGATAGTAAATACGGGATTAAGCGACGTCATAGGTTCCTGGAAAATCATCGCAATTTCCCTTCCCCTTATACTGCGCATTGCCTCCGTAGGCATTTTTGCTATATCCACAACCTTTTCAGACCGCCTGTACATATTGCCGCCAAGGCTGTCCTTTTTTATTATAGGTTTACCTTTTTTGTCCAAAACCGGCTTTTCTTCACCGTTTTCATCTTTTTCCGTTTCATAAACCGGGATTTTTCTTCCCTTTTCATCACGGTCAAAGGTATTGGATTTAAACCTTATAGACCCGCTGACAATTTGTCCGCTAGGTCCTTGAACAAGTTGCATGGTTGAAAGCGAAGTTACGGATTTACCGCAACCGCTTTCACCGACGACGCCCACTGTAGCGCCTTCGGGTATTGAAAACGTTACACCGTCAACAGCTTTAACAACTCCCGCATCAGTAAAGAAATAGGTATGCAAATCGTCGAATTCGATAATGTTCCTCGAATCCTTCATTTCCGTAATAAATTCTTCTTCTTTTACCTTTCTTTTCTTCTGCTTTTCATAATAGCGCGTAGCTTTCGCGTTTTCCTTAGCAATGCGGCGGCTTTCCGCGCCCGAAATGTAATGTGATTTTTTCTCGTTTTTAATTTCGGACATAGTTACCTCTTCATTTTAGGGTCAAACGCATCCCTCAGACCGTCCCCCACAAAGTTAAACGCCAATATTGCTAGTGTGATACAAACTCCGGGCGGTACCCAGAAATTGGGGAAATTGTTAAGATAAGTTGTATCCATGGCTGTACTTATCATTGCGCCCCATGTTGCCGCTTCAGGCGGAGCGCCTATTCCTAAGAATCCAAGGGTAGCCTCGGTAAGGATTATACTGCCGAGCCCAAGCGTCATGGAAACTATTAACTGGGGCAAAACGTTTGGAATAAGATGCTTGAAAATCTTTCTTTTAACAGAAAGCCCCGAGCATTTCGCCGCAAGCATAAAATCCTGCTCGCGCAAAGAAAGTATTTGTCCGCGCACAAGTCTTGCAATGCCCGCCCAACCTATTAAAGTCAGGATACCCATCATGTAATACAGGCGGACTACCGAAACCATACCAAGCTCTGCAAATATCGCTGAAAATATCAACATTAACGGCAACTGCGGAATACAATACAAAATATCTGTAATACGCATTATAACCATATCGATTTTACCGCCGAAATATCCGGCAAGCCCGCCCAATATTACGCCTATAAGCGTTTCCAGCAATACTACAAGAAAGCCTAACGTAAGCGAAACTCGTCCGCCGTACATAAGCCTTGTTAAAATATCGTAACCGTTGTTGTCCGTTCCGAGCCAATGCTGTGCGGAACAATCGGCACGGCTGTTTACGTCGTTCTTTTCAACGGTAATTTCAAAGCCTGTAACAAGGTTGCCCTGCTCGTCCAGATATCTTGTTTCTTCATAGTTTACTATCACTTTTCCCGAATAGTCAACTTCCGTTTCTCCCCAGGGAGAAAACAAAGGTCCGATAAAAGCAATCAAAAACAACAAAATAATCGTTACAAGCCCGATTACCGAAAGCTTTGAACGGAAAAACCGTTTTAAAATCGTCCTTGTAGGCGATAACGTTTTAACTCTGTCGCTGAGATTTTCACCATGAAGGTCGTCAAACTTGACGTCGGTCTGTGTTTCAACAATCTCTTCCCCGCTTTCGGGAATGAGGTTATTTTTATTGTCTTCCATAATCTCCTCCCTACTTTCCGAGTTTTACGCGCGGGTCGACAATCGCGTACATAATGTCTGTCAACAATATACCGATAACCGTGAGCACTGCTATAAACATATCATAGCCCATTATAAAAGGTATATCGCCTTGCCGTGTTAAATCGTATGCGAGATTTCCTATGCCGGGCAAAGCAAATATTTGTTCAACAATCATCGAACCGCCGAAAAGCCCGGGCAAAACTCCCGCAAGCGTAGTAACAAGAGGAATAAGCGTATTTCTGAATACATGCTTATAAACAACCTTATTTTCAGAAAGCCCCTTTGCGCGTGCCGTTCTTATGTAATCGGCGTTAAGCACTTCAAGAGTATTCGTTCTGGTATAACGCATCATCGAACCGATTGAAAGAATTGTCAGAACGAAAATGGGCAAAACAAGGTGCCAGGCTGTATCTATAAACCATTCCCAACCGCTGTTAGCCGGCGACAAATATCCCGAATGCAAACCCTGCGTATCAAACCAACCGAGATCTACCGCAAAGATTTTAATTATTATACTGGCAAAGAAGAACGACGGGAACGAAATACCTATCATCGTCAACACCGTCACCGTATAATCGAGCTTACCGTATTGATTGCATGCGCACTTTATACCAAGAGGTATTGCGATAATAAGCTCTAAAACAAGCGCGATAAGAGATACGGCAAACGATACGCCCATATTCTCGAATATAAGCTCGCTTACGTTTCTTCCTTCGGATACAAGGCTCACGCCGAGGTCTCCGGTGGCGAAAGCGGAAATCCACTTCCACCAACCGTAAATTATTCCCCAGAACGAATTATCACCAAGATTGTACCTGTCGAGTATAGCTTGCAGCTCTGCCTCGTCGTATGTGCTGCCCTGATGCGTCGAGTTATACTTGTTAACAATTACGTTAACCGGCATTATTCTAATAATCGTATAAAGAATAAGCGAAACGCCAACAAGTATAAACAACGCAAGCAACAGTCTTTTTACTACATATTTGAACATTTTGTATAAGTTGCTCCGAAATTTTATTAAACGTAATTGAGTTCCCAGATTCTGCTGAGCACGCCTTCGTTTGCGTTGGCGTTCGTATTCAGCGTTTTTCCGTCTATTATATTATTATTATAAACGGCAATGTCCTTTCTTTGATAGGTAGGAAGCTCTACCGCCAAATCCATAACTTTGTCATATGCATTTGCATAAATTTCCGTACGCTTTTCACGGTTATTCGTTGAACGCGCACTTATAATATCTTTTGAAAGAGCTTCAATTATAGATTTTTCGGTACCGTAAATATTTTGCGTATCGTTTAATATAACGTCGTAGCCCCAGTTTTTGACGCTTGAAGCTTTACTGTCCTTATGATAGACCTGATACATATCGGGGTCTATACCCGTTGACCACGCCGCTGCCCATACTGCAAGCTTACCGGTTGCAAGCTTTGCAAGCGCCTGAATATCATACTGAACGGTAATATCGAAACCTATTTCGTTTAATTTTTGCGCTGCCGCCAAAAACATCTGATATGCAGGGTGGTCAGTTGATTCGCCCGCAATCGTAAAAGTAAGCTTAAGCGGTTGTCCCGTTCTGTTGCTTACGTAAATATCTCCGCTTTTGGTGTATCCGGAAGAGCGTACAAGCTTGTCTATTTCGTCAAGGTCGGTAGTATAAGCAACCTTAGAATAATGCTCGTCTGTCGCGCTTGAATTTTTGGGGTAAGCCCAGGAAGTTTTAGAAATAGGACGATAGATTACTGATGCATAATCACTGCCGTAGTAATTCATTGTTATTGAATTAACGTTCATTGATTTCATAATTGCCCGTCTTACGCCAAGCTCGGGAACATATTTGGGGTTTATTCCAACGTAACCAAAGCCGTTTGCCTCAAAAGGAATTTGCGTCAAATGGTTTTTGCCTGTAAGCTCCTGAATATTATCTTTAGAACAGTTAGGCATACCGAAATCTATTCCGTTCGTCGCCAACGTATTTACAAGCTGCGCGTCGGAAACGGTTTTGTATTTAAGATACTTAATTTTAGCATTCTCCAAACCGTCCCCAACCGTGTGGAAATATTCGTTACGCTCGTAATTTGCTTCTTTATTGTTATAAATAAGGTTGTTAAGAGATTTGTATGCACCTGCACCTACGGGTTTAGCCGTTTTATTAGACGCTTTTAATACCGTATTAAAGAATTCGTCGTTTGAAAATTTAACGCCGAATCTGTTGGAAACATCAGCGTTCGACGGAGTTTCCATAGCTATCTTCGTCATTTCTTCATTGGAATAATAGTGCATGGGCGCAACGGTAAATCCGAAATTCCATTTTGCCGCAGGGTCTACGCCGCTTATAACTATTTTCAAAACGTCGTAATTTTCACCGCTTTTAAGGGGAGAACCTGCCGTAGCACCGCTGAAAGGTTTTTCTGCAGTATTATAAGTCGTAATACCGGAAATACTCTTTACCGCAAGTTCGGAAGACGAAGAATACTCGTCGCTCATAATTTTGTTCAAAATTCTCTGTCTTACAGAAGAACCCGTATTCCACTGCGTCAGTAATTTATATAAAGAACCGTTGCTTCTGCGGTCTGCGGATATGAACTCGCCGTCTTCGTTCTTTTCAGCGCGAAGATATTCGTCAAACAAAGTTTGTACGGCTTCCTTTTGCATCAACGCTTCCCTTGCCTCTTCATTTGAACATTTATTAGCCGATGCGTATGCGGAGATTTTTTCATCCGATAACGCAGCTTCCATATTTGTTCTCAAATGAGTTTGGTCGTTGGTTGCACCGGCGTCCAAGGTTGTAAGATATTTATTGTTTTCGTCCTTTTTCCTTACGCCGTTAGCATCACGCTGATAATCGATAAGATTTTCGTTAAAGTAGAAAATTTCCCAATCTTCGGTAAATCTGTAATTTTCTTCATAAGATTTTACCGTTCCGACGTTACTCGTCCAGTCACTTTTCAATTCACTCTCAAACTCTTCCGCAACAAGCAACAAGTCTTCTGCGGGTTTCGGGTTGTTATAAGGCGAGGTATCATAAGATAAAAGCGTGCTGAATCTGGCGTTAACCTGACCTATAAATTGACCGGTAAAGTTATCGTCTTCATCTTCACCCATAGTAGGATTTTGCGCACGATATGCTGCAAGCCCCTTTATTTTCGTCGCATAAATCGTAGACGAACCTGTATACATAGGGTCAAGATAAACATAAAGATTGAACAAAACGTCCTTAATGGTTAAATCAACGCCGTCGCTGAATTTTATTCCGTTTTTAATAACGAATTCATATTCAGTTCTTCCGTTTTCGTCACCCGTCGTGGTTACGTTTCCGTTAACGTCATACATAACCTCTTTGTATGCAAGCGCAACGGTAGCTTCGTTGTCACCGCAAGCCACTTCCGCGTTTCTGTTTGCCGTAATCAAAGGAATTTGTGTAAGACTTACAACTTCGCCGTCGTTTTGCTGGGTATAAAAGAACGGGTTGAAGTTCTGGTCCACAGCGCCCAATGCAAGAGAAACCGCACGCGTTTCCGGGTCGTTTGCTTGTCCGCAAGCAGCCAAAGGAACAGCCATAGGTAATACCGTTGCGCAGCAAACTGCGCCGATTAATATTTTCCGCAGAGCTTTTTTCATTTTTTATTAGTCCTCCGTTTTATTATTGATTTGATTTATATGTGTAAGTTTGTTCAACAGTTTCGTCGTAAACCCATTCATTGTTTTCATTTGCATGGTAGTTACTCAACCGAATTACATTATAACATGTTCCGTCTGCAATATTTATATTTGCGTTGCAATCGGAGTCGGTTTCAAAACCGCCGTATATCCAGTGGCTTTCACCGCTTTCTTTTTCAAGCTCACAGCCGGGCTGCAATTTAACGTTAACAGTACCGCCGATTTTGAAATTATCAAACGTCGCGCCTCCGGCCAAAGAATTACAAACAAAATAGATATTGGCAGAACCCCTGTTTACCGTATAAGTAACGTTTATATTTTCAAAAGTCAAATTGCTTATTTTAGCATCGTTACCTATAGAGCCGAAAACAGAACCTATTCCTCCGTTCCCGACCGTCCCGGATATTTTTAAATTTTTAACCGTACAACCGTTCCCTTTTATCTCTCCTTCCAAAAGAGACAGCGCGGTTACCGGTGCCAAATCGCTACAATCTATTTCTTGTACTTCAGGCAAGAAATAATAGTTATTAAATCCGTTTTGGAACATTTTGGCAATGCCGGAAGAGTTTTCGATTATTTCCCACGTACCCTTGATATATTTTGCATATATCTTTATTTCCTGAATTGTTTCCGGAACTCTGACAGGCCAATCGGTAAAACGTTCCGTTGCTTCCAAATCTTTATAGAAAGATACAAAACTGAAACCTTTTGCATTTAAAACCCCTGACCCGGGCGAAGATATATTCAAATCCAAAGGATATTCTTTAATCATATCGCCGTGATTGTACGTTGTTATATTGCCGGAATTGTCTTCAACGTCGATTTTATCGAAGCCGTCGCAAATCAAATAAACTTGCAGGCTGGAAAGCTTCTCCCACTTGGCGCATACATAATGATGGTCGCCTTTCTGCAAAACCGTATTAAAATCGTAAAGAGTATCTTTAGTGCTAATCGATTTTGTTGTATCAAGACCGGCAACCTCGTCATATGCGGTACCGTCCGTATAAAGCGGCGCACCCTCCGAATTGGTTTCAACCTCATACCAACCCAAAAGCCTGTATCCTCTGCGGCTGTCCGGATTTATCTGCGCGCTTCCGCTGCCGCCGTTGCTCGCAAGGGTTTCCGTAGTAATTTTTAACGGACGACTGTTGGCGGTATAATACATTTCTTTTATTTTCGATTCGTTTTCAAAATATCCGTCGTTCAGAAAATAAGTTACTCTGCATTCGAGCTTATATTTTTGCACTACGTCGTCAAGACTGGTGGAAAGCTTACAACCCGCAACCAGGCATAGCGCCGCCAACGCCGCAAAAACCGAAATCAGAATGAGTTTATATTTTTTAATCATTTGCAACCTCTTGATTTTTTACGGAATATCGCATAAGCCGCAATCAAAACGCCAACCGAAGTAAACGTTAACAGCATCGTACCGCCCATAGTATCAACGCTTCCGCAACCAGCTGCACATCCCGAACCGGGACCGCCGTTTTCGGTAACGTAAACGCGTATATTAAGCGTACGTCCATAGCCCGATAAAATTACTTCAACGTCAAGCTCTTGTAATCCTTCGGTAGGATACTCAAGCTTTATCTGGCTCATATCTGCTTCAGCGGTGGAATAATCGTCATAGACCAATATAACTTTAAGTCCGGTCATATCGAATTTTTCGCCAACGCGGTATTCAGTACGGTAATCTCCGCTTGCTTTGAGTCTCATAACCCTGACGCTTATTCCGAATCTGGGTTTTACTTCACGCATAACGGCTTCTATTTGATTAAACAACTCAAGTCTTTCATTGCCGACAAGTGCTACCTGCGCGCTGTCAGAGCTGAAATTATCATAATACTCGTGAGCCTGTTTAACCGCGGCGGCAAACTTTTCTACGTCTGCCTTTGTAACTTCGGGCTCTTTCCAGGCTGATATTTCAGAAACGGAAGGACAGTTATCCAAGAATTCCACAAACGCATAAGCATTGGCGTCCAACGCGATTTCCGCTTTATTGCGTGTTGCAAAATACTGTGAATAAATATTGTTTTCGTATCCTGTTCCGTTTTCGGGATAAATCATTGTAAGAGGAGTTACTGATACTCCCGTTCCGAGCTCGGAATAATAAATGAAGTAGTTTTCAAAATTTGCGTAATAATATCCGCGGAAATTAATGTTATTTGCTTCGGCGAAATTATCAACAAGTAAAGAATATTCCGTTTCAAGAGCGGGTGCGGTTACCCCTTTAAACTCATATTCGGTTATTCCGCTCTGGAAAAACGCCATTGCGCCCACCGATTTAAGACTATAGGGCATAACTACTTTGTTAATTTTAGCGTGCATACCGTAGAATGCTCCGCCTTCTATCCTTGCCGTATTGTCCAAAACGGTATAAACGTCAGCGCTCTTTTCTGCGGGATAAGCTACAAGACCGTATAAACCTGTATCCTGCTCTTCTCCGTTGATTTCAACTACGTTTTTAATATTTCTGTAAAGCACTCCGTCGTCTACAAAGAAATATTTATTCCCTTCTTCGACTTTGAACTCTTTAAGCGACGAAGACGCGGCAAACGCACCTATCCCCGCCTCTTTGAGGCTTGCGGGAATAATAAGCGATTTTTCGTTTCCGCCGCAAAATGCGAACGCACCGATTTTTTCTGCCGAAGGAATTTCAACCGAAGTATACGCTTTTCCCTCACTTATACGGAAAGCTCCGTCTCCTATTTTCTTTGCATTAGTCAGATTAAGCGCAGTCAACGCATTACAGTTTGTAAAAGCATAATTACCGATTTTTTCTGCGTCGGAAAGCCCTTTAACCTCGGAAAGCTTTACGTTATTGTAGAACGCATAGTTACCTATCGTTTTCGCACCAGCAGGGTCGAAATTTAGGTTTATTGCGGCGAGGTTAGCACAGTTATAAAAAGCATAATCGCCGATTTCTGCAATTGCATTCCCCAAAACCACTTGCGTAAGCTTAACTCTGTCCGTCGTGGTATCTGCGGCAAAAGTATAAGTTCCCGTTACTTTAGCGCCTGTTGCAAATTCCGCTACCGCCAAAGCGGGCGTCTTGTAAAAAGTATTAGCGCCGAGCGAAGTCACCGCAGGCATTTTAACACTGTTAAGCGAAGTGCAAGCGGCAAAAGTCAAATCACCCATAACGGTAATTTTTTCATCGAGCGTTATATTAACAAGCTCTTTGCAATTATAGAAAACTCCGTTACCGAAAACAACATTGCCACGGGGCGTAAAGCCGAAAACTGCAATTTTTGACAATGCAAACGCATAATCTCCGACTTCGCCTACAGTATCAGGCAAAGTAACGGACGTTAATCCAGTATTATAAAAGGTGTAAGGCGCAATATAATTTAACGTATTGCCGGAGGCGAAATTAACCGCCGTAAGATTTTTACATCCGCTGAACGCGCCCTCTCCTATTTCGGTTATATTTGCAGGGATGCTAACACTCTGCAACGAAGTATTATTCGCAAAAGCGTAAGGAGCTATTGTTGTAACACCGAAAACCGACAAATCAAGGCTGCTTGCATTACCGAAATAATTTAATAACGTATTGCCCTTAATTACGGCGCTGTTTGAAACCGTTATGCCGCCCGCCGCGCTGAACACGGCGGTTCCGTCAAACGCTCCTGCGCCTATACTTTCCAATCCCGCAGGTAAGGTTACCGAAGTAAGCGCTGTATTTGCAAAAGCTCTTTCACCGATACTCTTTACATTTTCGCCGAAATTAACGGTAGCAAGGGCTGAACAATTTTCAAAAGCGCCTTTTCCTACGGAATAACCGTTCAAGGTTATGCTTTCAAGCGAGGTACAAGCATCATAATCTTTTTGCCTTACTTCCCATTCGCCCGTTACATAACTGTAATAAGGATAAACGTAATCAAGATTTGCAAACATTCCGTTGCCGATAGCCGTAAATCTGTTTGTCTTTACGGTTTTAAGCGATGTGCAACCGCTGAAAACGTTATCGCCGACAACGTGCATACCGGAAATATCTATTTCCTCAAGCGAGGAACAACCCATAAACGCTCTGTCGTATGCAGTACCTATAGCGGTTGACTTTACAATCGTTTTAAGGCTCGAACAATCCTTGAAGACCTCTCTGCCGAGACTAAAGACCTTAGTATATCTCAAATCGAGCAATTCCAAGTTGATACAGCCTTCAAAAGCGTTTTTATTTATAAGCGTTAAATCCGCGTCTGCAACAAACGAGGGGTTTTTATCTTTATCATATTCCGCCTCGTCGTCGCTCATAAAGTATACCTTTTCAAGCGCCGTACATCCCTTGAAAGCATTTTTATCAATCTGGGTTACCGTCTTGGGAATTATGATTTTCTTTATTTTGTCGTTATCCTCGAAAGCACCCTCGCCAATAGACATTATCTGTTTTGACGATGGAACTATAACTACGTTTTCCTCGACTTCGCCTTTAGGGTTCGTATAAGTTTCACCCTCTCCGCGATATCTCGTAAGCGACATATTGTTTACGGTAAATTCATCTTGAACGGAAAGCGTAACCACTGCAACGTATTTCGTTCCGTTTGCCTCGATTTGCGCCGTAATAACCGCCGTACCTCTCTTTTTGGTATGAACGTTTCCGTCCTGGTCAACCGTCGCAACTACTTCTCCGACAGGATTATCGACTTGCCACGAAATTTTCGTTTCGCCGTTAAAATACCACGGCGTAGCTTCTACTTCGAGCTTGATATCTTCTCCCGCGTAAACGGAAACAGTCCCTTCGGCTTTCTGTAACGCTTCGTTTGTATTTTTAATAGTACCGAACCCGAAAGATAACCCTCGAACACTGGAAACGGTATCGGTAACAGTTACGTTAATAACCCTTGAAACGCCTTTTCTGTTGTTTACAAGTACCGGATAGGATTTACCGTTTGTGCATGCAAGCCCTACGATTTCACCGTTTTTAACCGCAACATAGTGCGAAGGAGACGTCCATTCAAAGTTGGAAAGATCCGCGTTGCCTTCATAAACAAGGCTCGACTTGTGCATCTGGTTGATATTGAGAGTAATATTCTCCTCACCCTCTGCAAGCTCGAACGTATCAGGAAGAGTGCCTCTGTTCACGCTGGTTTCAATTTGTCCGGAGGAGCTTAAATTCGTCAATATATAACTTGAATGGTTAAGCGCATAGTCGTCAATCTGAACGGCCAATAACTCTTTATAATCTTCCCATATATCCGTAACTTCCACAGAAACCGTAGTTACGCCGTTTCTGTTTGCGTTTCTTACAGGGGTTGCATAATCGGTTGCAAGCTTTAATTCCTGCGTTTCGCCGTCATTGTCAATATAACACAACATAACGGACTGCGGATAATGATTATCGAACACGTCCAAATCAAGGTAAATACGCTGAGCGTCTCTTCCCTGTTCGTCGGTAGTATTATAATATCTTAACCTTGCGTCGCGAAGCACAGGTGCCTCGTAATCCACATAGAACTCGAATGAATACGTGTTCTCCTCTTTGGGGGTATCCTCTTTTTCAAACAGGAACTCAAAATCAAAACGGTATTTGCCGTTGGATTTCAGTCCGAGCTCCTCTGCGTCCAATTTTAATTCCACATATGCCGGGCGCGAAGTGCCGCCGTTTGCATACGCTTTGCTTATTCTGTAATTTACGTCGCTATAAACAAGCTCGCCGGTATATGCGTCATAAAGCTTATAATTAACTTTCTGAGCATTTCTCAAAAGTCCCGCATATACGCATCTGAGTTCATATACGGTAGTATAATTGCCTCTGCCGTCATCGCTTACGATTTCATTGAATCTGGAAATCGCGCAGTGCTCTTCATCGGGGTACATTTTATCCGCGTCATCGGGCAACGTATAAACGTAAGAACCAAGCGGAATTATGAAATCATCTCCGTTATAAGCTCCGTAAGGCTGCGTAGCCCAAACGGTTTCCTTTATTTTTTCTTCTTCCAAAACCGAAGAATCCTGCTGATTTGCCGCTATCTCAAAAGCCGTATAATCAAGCATGGGTGCTTTTTTCCAGTCGCCGAAGAAAGAAAGGAAAGGAACGTTCAAATCACACTGTCCGTTTTCTCCCACAAGCTTAATAAAGCCTTCTACAAACATCCCGTTTTTGAAATTTGCCCGTATATAAGACTTCTCTTCTTCTGTAAGCTTCAAAGTAACGGTTATAAGCTTCGTTTCGCCTGCACCCACGGAAATTTTATCGCTCACTGCGGTACCGTCAACTTTAAACGTCGCGTTATTGTTAAGCATATGTGCTTTTTCGGCAACCGCAACGCCGGTACTGTCGATTTCTTCCGTCATAAATATCGACTGCGGAGTAAAATTCAGAACGTCCGATCCGAAATTCTTTACTTTAAAGCTGAAAGTATACTCGCCTTTTTCGTCTTTGTCGTCTTGGAGTTCGATTTTAGGTCTGCAATCTTTTTCCTCATAATAAAGTGCGCCGTCGCTCTCCTTATCGGTGAAAAGATACGCTTTTGTATTTACGATATTATTAAGACTTGCAAGCCCCGAGCCTTGTTTGCGGGGAGAATATGCAAGATTTGTTTCATCATAAACCGTAGTAGCCGTACTCATAATGAGTTGGTTTGCAAGCTGCGTAACTTTACTTTGAACTATATTTCCGCTTACAGTTCCGTTATCGGTAATATAAGTTCTGAGCTCGTTGCTGTTAACGATATAATTTCTGACAAGAGCAGTCAAGCCGGCCATATTAGGCGAAGCCATCGAAGTTCCGCTCTGTTCGGCGTATCCTCCGGGCACGGTAGAAGTAATTTCGCCGCCGTGCGCAGTAATTTCGGGCTTGATTCTTAAATCATTTGTAGTTCCCCAAGAAGAGAACGGGCTCATAAAAGGACCGGCGGAATTGCTCCTTTTTACCTTAATTTTACCTACAATTCCGTTTTGTCCGCTGCTTGCAAGCGAAACCAGCTTGTTACCTGCGTCCATTGTTACCGAAACAGCAGGCTTTAATTCGCTTTCGGGAATATCCCCGAGCGACATTCTTATAGTACCCGAAACGTTATTCCAGATAATTATGCCGCTTGCACCTGCGTCTATCGCCAGTTCAACCTTCTCTTGGAAAGTATTGATACCACGCTTGATTAACGCGATTCTTCCCTTAATAAGATTTCCCGCAACTCCGTTATAGTTGCTTTGCTGTCCTGAACCAACAACTACGTATTCGAGTTCTTTTTCTTCTTCACCGTCTAAAATATCGTCAACGAAATCATAAAAAACACCGTTGCCGTTAGTGGAATTTTCAATAAATATCGGCGTACCGTCGCTTGCTTCCAAATACTCTGATTCCTGTCCGCTGATACTTGCCACTGAAAGCGCCGCAAAATATGTTGAAGGCGAACCTACCGTGCCCGAATCGGGATTGGTTGCAAGGTTTGTTCCGTAAATACTTCCGAATCCTGCGCTGTAATCGTTACTTGCCGCACATATAAGGCTTATTCCGCTTTCACGTATGCTTTCAAAAATCCTGTTAAAATGCTCTCCCTCGTCGTCTCCGTCGTCGGTCGTTGTGAAGCCTGCGGTAGAACCAAGACTCATGTTGATAACATCAACGCCCAAAACAACGCAGTCCTCCAATGCGGACATGATGTTTTCGCTTTCTGCGCCGCCCAAAGCGGAATCGTCAAGATTATCCGTGAAAGTTTTGCAAATTACAAGCTGTGACTGGGGAGCAACGCCTTTGAAGGTTTCATTTATATGATTACCGTCTTTATCGTCGTATCCGTCTTCGTCATATCCGCCGACAATACCGGCAACGTGTGTTCCGTGATTGGAGTAAGAAGGATAAACGTCCGCGTCGTTATCCGCATAGTCGAATGCGAAAGGCACTTTACCGCTCACGTACAAACTGTCTGCCGTAAGCGTTCCGCCGAGCGCAGCCGTTCTTTTATAAGCTTCCGTTTGCGTAAGCACTGCAGATACGTCGTTTACCGTCATGCTTTGAACGTCGGGTATCGTCTGGAAAGCGTTATGGGTATAATCAAGTCCCGTGTCGAGTATGGCAACCACCATTCCCTGTCCTTGACCCCAGCTTTCGCTGCTTACAGCAGAAGAATCATAAATACCTGTAGGATAAACGTTTGCATTATTCGTAGGCAAATTTGCCGTCTGCGCGGAT
Source organism: uncultured Clostridia bacterium (assembly GCA_947175485.1). Taxonomy (GTDB): domain Bacteria; phylum Bacillota; class Clostridia; order Christensenellales; family Borkfalkiaceae; genus Coproplasma. The sequence continues at coordinate 3,884 of CAMWMZ010000001.1, read as the reverse complement.
TCGTACGTCTGAGGCGCAAGATAAGTATTGCTTAATACAGCGCTGCTTACTCCGCCCATATTTTTTATTCTTTTTACGTAAGAAGTATTAATTTCAACCGCAACGGCGTTAGCTATTGTTGAATATTTGCTTTTAAGCTTATAATCGATACCCTGCGAATCGAGTTTATTAAGGAAGGTTCTTTGCTCTCTGTCTATGCTTCTGAGCCGTGCCTGCCCTTCCTTTGTTGAAAGATAGTCCGCGACAGTCTGCGTATCGTTAAGATTATCGAGAATGCTCTCGCCGTTAAGATAGACTATTACCGTCCTCGTTTCATAAGACTTTTCACCCGGCAAAACGGAAGTATTGAAATTTTGCGCAGTTAAACTGCTTGTATCGTACTTATCGGTAACGTCGGTAAATTCCACGCTCTTAACTTCCGAAGAAGGGTTCTCCGGCTTATTTTCAATATTAATCATTGCACAGCTTGCCGTAAGCGTTGCACAAAGCGTTAACGAAAGCCCCGCAATTGCCGTACGTCTGATTTTTCTCCTCAATAAACTCATATAATATCCTCTTTAACCGATAAACCTTATAGTTTTGTTTTTAAAATCAATTTCCGCAGTGCGGTCGTCGTCGCCCGTCATATGGATTATAAGGTTTACTGTATTTTCGTTTGCTTCTATAAGCTCGTAAGAGCCTCTCTTTCCATTCTCGGTCAAGCTGCCGTCAAGGTAGAAAGAATATTCCGTATCCCCGTTGTTTACCGTGCATACCGGCGTATTGTCGGCGTCAAACTCGGTAATTCTGTAAGCACGGCGCGCACCGTTGTTAATGATATTTTCCCCGACCGCGGTATAAGCAACCGATTCCAGCACGTAAACCTTACTGTCGTCGTTATATTGCCACAAATATATTTTACCGAACCGCCGTGTATAGAAATAAGAATTAACGTTTTCAGACGAAACAAATTCTCTTATAACTCCGGAAGTATACTTACTGTCCGCAATTCCGTCGAATCGCAACGTACGCATTTTATCCTGCGAATAGTACCAAACGCCGTACATCTCGTCTTGGGGAGCCGAATACAAGTAATCGCCCGCAACCAGATAAGGATACGTTGAAATAGCTATATTTCCGTCGTCAAGCAGAATAAGATATTCCGTTGTATAAGAAGTCATTGATCCGCTGATATAAGGAACGCTTACGTAACCGCCGTTTTTATTGTAGGTATAGGTTGCCTCGCTTTCCATATTCATAAACTTACCCTTTGCGGTATAAGACAAATCGAATTTACCGATTGTGTAATTATACGGATTATCGCTTACCGCCCAAGGCTTTGTAGAAGAATAAGGCAAATGCAAATAAAGCTCTGTTCCCGCTTCGCTTACCGACGCTTTAAAAATAAACAGATTATTTTCAACCGTAATCGAACCCGTGCCGTTATTAAGATTAATAGTTACGTCTTTTAAATTATTGTCGGCGTCCGTTTTGCTGTCGATAATTTTATAATTGAAAGTTTCTTTAGTTCCGTCGATTTTTGTTACTTCCAGTTCTCCGCCGATTGAAAGAGCGCTTCCGCCGTTAAAGCGGTAGATATTTCCGTCTTCGTCAATCAAAGGATATTCATACATAATATCTTTTCTGCCGAAAACTTCTTTATCCGAGCCTTTGCTTATCGTAACTGTTTTCGCCTCGTCGTTATACTCAAGCTCATACTTGACGCCGCCGATATAAAAACTGCCTTTTAATTGGTTTTCCGGATCAACGGTATATTCATACCTCGTTCCGTCGATTTCCACATAGCCGAGATTTCCAGCCGTTCCGTTTTGGTCGGCGCTGTAAATTCCCAAACCGTTGAAATTAATAATTTTATACCCGCCGTCTTTCTCGGTTATCCATTCGCCCGTATAATCGTCGATGAGCCTGAAATTACCCGCTTCAACGAAGCCGCCGGCAGCAGAACTGTATAAAATTCCGTTCATAACGTTGTTTTTCAATGAAAGATATCCAAAAAGAGACAAATCTTCCGGATTGAGCAACGTAACGCTTCTTGATCCGTCGTCAAAAAATCCGTCGTAGACGTATATTAATCTTTGTGCGGAATTGCTTAAACTTACTATAACTTCACCGGTAAGATTGCTTCCGTATCCGTTAAATGAAATATAACCGCCCGTAGCTGCATCAAACCATGTTCCGAAATAACTGTCTTCATAACAATACAGTTCGTCGTTTACAGAAAGCAATCCGTTTGAATTGATTGTTGCGGTTACGCCGGATTTAAGTGTGGCAACGCCGTCGGTAACCGTATAGGTACCGCTTTCAATCAAAGCGTCGCCGCGTTTTAAGGTCCAACTGTAATCGCCTTTGAATTCATACTTTTTATTTATTGTTGCAGACTTTTCCCAAACGCCTATAAACGGATTTGCCGTAAACGAACCGACCTTATTAAAGATTATAGGGCTGTCTTCCGTAAAATAAGTTCCGTCATAAAGCTTTAAAGTATTTCCTTCTTTAATTCCCGCAAAATGATAGTCGTCATAAAACAGGTTGGGAGAATCTCCCCTTTCATTATTTGAATATCTTGCAAACAAAGCGTCGTATAACACAAGCTTTTCACCGTCGTAAGAATAAGACGAATACTGTGTCAAACCGTCTTCGTATATATATTCGCCGGAAACGTCCAAAGTCAAAGTTATTGTACGCCCTTTGTTATTACTATAGGTATAAGTATCGGCAACTTCCGCATAATCGGCAAACCCGATATAAATAGTTGTATCTCTTAAAGGAACATAACCGTAAGGAACCTTTTTGGTTAATTCTTTATCAAAGAAATATCCGAAAGACGTAAACTTGTCGTCAGAGCTGTAAACTCTTTCAAACAAAGCGTCGCTCCAAAGAAAATACCAGCTCAAAGGTCTATAATATAAATCCTCGTCTTCTGCCGTAACGGTAATGTCCGAAGAAGCTTTGCCGTCAACGGATTTACCGCTGAAATCAAGTGTAATGTTAAACGCGTTGGGTGCTGCGCCTGAAGTATTTATTTTCGGAAGCGCTCCGTCAGAAAGAACCCAGTCGCAATCTCTCCAACCCAGAGTATTTTTAATATAGGCCGAATTGGGCGCGGAATTAAGATGCTCGCAATTATTTATTACTATTGAATTTTCTGTAAGCGTAGCTTCGGTAAAACCGGCAACCAATCCGTCAGAATGTTCGAATTTACTGCCGTTGGTTGATTTCGCATAAGTTGAAGCGGTTGAAAAACTATCAGAAACAACCGTATTCATTCCGGAGTAACCGATAAGCCCTCCCGCATACGCCGCAAAATCAGCGGAAGTCCCGTCTGCGGCAACAGAAGAATAAGCTTCGATTTCGCCTGTAGAATAACAATTCGACACTGCCGAATAATTATCGAGTATTCCGGCAATACCGCCTGCGCGGAGAACTCCGAAAATGCCTCCTTCCGAATAGCAGTTCGTAATTATCGACTGTGCCATCTCATGCTCGGAGAAAACAAATCCCGTTATACCGCCCGCGCCGAGAACATAGCCCGAGCCTACGAAAATATCAACGTCCGTATGAACCTTGTTAACGGCTGAAAAGAAAGGATACAATCCTCCGTCCGTGGTAGCCGCGCTTGCAGACTGCTGTGCCCCGACGGCTCCTCCCACGTATGAAAAATAATTCCCGCCGAAAATATTGAGTTTTCCGTTTGTAGCCGAACATTCGATAAGATTAGCACCCGCGCCGTATCCTATAAACGAGCCTACAAACAAATTCGTCGTATCAGACGAATACGCATTAACCGTAAAGCCGTCAAGGTTTAACCCGATAACCGTACCGAGAGAATCGGTTCCCGTTCCGCTTGTCTGTGCATATCCGAAAAGCCCGACGTAATTCAATCC